>JAUVZF010000036.1 GCA_030602705.1 Planctomycetota bacterium | reverse complement strand
GCTCAAACGTCTGCTCGGCTCGGCCGTCCGCAGCCGACGCGACGATGCCATCGACGGCGAAATCCTCTTGCGAGTCCTGACGATCAACCTGATGATCATCTGGCGTCTCTACACAAAACGCTCTTTTCAACAGAGCATTCCAGGAACCTTTTCCCCGAAGGGCCCGGAGGGTGCTACGCAGAAAAGGATCCTGGAACCTTTTTGCCCTTTCGGCAAGATTTTGCTTGCTTAGCCCCGGCGTTTGGCTACAGTGCTGCGTATCCCCCACCGGGGGTTGCTTTACCGGAATTCATGCTTCTTTATGCTACGTCATAGAACGGTGTTGGGAAAGTAAGGTCGTAGTCAAAGGGGCCGCCGAAGGGCACCGCCGAAAACCGCGTTCCCAATAGTGGGGCGCGGCAAATGCGCCCACCTGCGGGTGGGGGGCGGTGTCCGATTGTCTAGGCCCGCGGAGGGAGATCCGATGAAACTCGGCAAGATGATGATGGTGGGTGCAGTGATGGGTGTGGCGCTTGTGGCCGTCGGGTTCCAACTCGTCGCGCAGGGGGCGGAAGTCTCGCCCAAGGAACTGCTCAAACAGGCCAGGACGCTCTACGACGCCCATAATTACGATGGCGCCCTGAAGCGGCTTCAGCAGATCAAGCCTGCTGACCTGGGCTTCTTCGAAAAGGGAGGTTACAATTCCCTGCTCGAGGCGACCCAGAAAGCCGTGACGGGCAAGGCCGCCGATGAGAAGGCGTTCGCCGACGGCAAGGAGGCCCTGTCCAAGAAGCGCTTCGGCACGGCCGTCGAGAAACTCTCCCAGGCCGACCGCAGCAAGTACCTCGATGCCGAAAAGGCCGGACCGGCCAAGGGCCTGCTCCGGCTGGCACAGGACGGCCATGTCAAGGCCCTCACGCAGGCCAAGACGCTCCTGACTCAGGCCGCCGCCGACGCCAAGGCCGGCAAGGCCGCCGACGCACGCAAGAAGATCAAGGAGGTCGAGGCGATGGACGTCCGCCTCGGCCGGTCCGAGCGCCAGGCCTTGGCCGACGCGAACAAGGCGATTGCCACCGCCGAGGCCAAACCTGCCACCAAACTGGCCGCCAAGCCCGCCCCCAAACCGGCGCCGAAGCCGGCTGCCCCGGTACGGGTCCGTATGGACAAACCGGTTCCGAAGAAGGTCGAGCCGAAGAAACCCGCCGGTCCGACCGCCGGCGATCTGTACGCGGCCGCCAAGGAGAAGTACAAAGCCGGCGACTACGATGCCGCCCGGAAAGGGATGGCCAAAGTGGACCGGGCCAAACTCGGCTTCTTCGCGAAGTGGGGTTACGACGCTCTGGCCAGGGACATCAAGAAGGCCGTCGCCGGCCGCGCTGCCGGCGAGAAGGCCCTGGCCGGCGGAAAGGCTGCCCTGACCGGCAAGCGTTACACCGTCGCGCTGGAGAACCTTTCCCAAGCCGCCTCGTGCAAATACCTGCCCCGCGACAAGAGCGGGGCCGCCCAGGCCGCTTACAGAATCGCCAAGGATGAACACGGCAAGGCCGTCGCCAGCGCCAAGAACCTGATGGCGAAGGCCAAGGGCGCACTGAACGATGGCAAGGCGACCGAGGCTCGCAAGATGGTCAATCAGGTCAAGGCCATGGACGTGGACCTCGGCTGGTGGGCCGGCCGCAACCTCAAGAGCCTCGACAGCCAAGTCACGTCGGTGGAGGCGGCCTTGGTGGCCTCGGCTGCAAAGCCGGCCCCGAAACCCGCCGCCAAACCCGCCGCCAAACCGCCCGCCAAGCCCGTGCTAGTGGCTGCCGCCGCCGAGAAGAAGCCTGCGGCCAAGCCTGCGGCCAAGCCCGCGGCCAAACCGGCGGCCAAGCCCGCGGCGAAGCCGAAGTTCGACCCCGCGGCGCTGGCCAAGCAGGCCAACCGTGCCCGGGCCGAGGATGAGATCAAACTCGGCGACGCCACACTCGCCAAGCACGAGTATCAGAGGGCCAGGATTCACTTCTCGAAGGCACTGAGCCTGTGGCCCGACTCGGCCAAAGCCAAGCAGGGACTCGACAAGGCCATGAAACTGCTGGCCGAGCGCGAGGAGCCGCTCTCCGACGTCGTCAGCAGCATCCGCCAACTGGAACGCCAGCGGATCATCGCGGGTGTCGGCGAACTTCTGGCCGAGGCCGAACGCCGCATGGCCCGTGCTGAAAGGCCCGAGGATTACGTTGAGGCGGAGCGGCCCCTGTCGGAGGCCGACCGCACCATCGACGTGGCGCCGGTCCTGTCGGTCGAGGAGCAGGAACGCCTCCGCGAAAGGGTGTACGTCCTGCGCAAGCAGATCCGGACGCGCAAAGCCGTCACCGAGGGCAAACGCAGGATCGACTCCGAGCGCGAGGCCGTCGCACGCGAACAGCAACGCCGCGCCCGGGATCGCACGGACCGCCGGAACAAGGTCACGCAACTCTGGCAGCGGGTCGAGGAACTCCGCAAGGGCATGCAGTTCAATGAATCGATTGAGATGCTCGACCGCCTGGTTGCCATCGACCCGAACGATGAGCGGGCCCTCCGGTGGCGCGAAGACCTGTTGTACCTGGAAGCCCAGGCGCGCCAGGTCCGGGTCCGCATGACCCGCGAGGCCGGGCTCGTCGAGGCCGTTACCGACGTTGAGGTCGCCGCCACCCATCCCGGCGAAGAGGTCGGGGGCGAAGTGACCTACCTGCGGTATCCCGATGCGAAAACCTGGAAAGACCTGAGCGACTTCCGCAGCGTGTTCACGAAGGCGGTTTCCGCCGAGCCGGAGGCCGTGGCCGAGACACGACGCGGCCTGAAAAACCCGATCGACCTGGACTTCGAGAAAACCAGTCTCGACAACGTCCTGAAGTACATCAGCGAGGTCCAGGAGGGCCTGAACATCGTCATCGACCCGGACGTGAGCACCGCCGGCATCGACCTCTCGACCCGCGTGGTCGACCTGAAAGTCAAACGCGTGGCGGTCGAGTCGGTCCTCAGCCTGATCCTGGGCGCCGACCTCGGATACAAGGTCGAGCCCGGCTACATCCTGGTCACGACACGCGAGAAACTTCAGCAGAACCTGCCGGTGGTTACCTATCCGGTACAGGACCTGGTGGCGCAGATTCCGGACTTCGGCGATCAGGCCCCGCGGTTCGAGGCCGGCGACGTGACGGCGGCGGCGTCAGCGGCCGCGGGTGGCGGCGGGTTCGGCGACCTCTTCGGTGCCGCCGCCGCGCCCACCGAAGGGCCAGTCGGCTGGCAGGAACTCGTGGACATCATCCAGCGAACCGTCAACAACCAGGCCGATCCCGACGTGGCCGCCTGGTCCGACGAGGGCGGCCCGTCAGCCATCGAGTACATGAACGGCCTCCTGATCGTTACCCAGACGCGCCGGGGCCACGAGAAAGTGCGCGACCTCCTGGAACAACTCCGCCGCGAGCGGGCCATCATGATCAGCGTCGAGAGCCGCTTCTGCCAGGTCTCCGACGACTTCCTCCAGGACATCACGCTCGACATCGATGCGGCGTTCGTGGATACCGGTGAAGCCAAGTTCGGCGCGAACATTCAGGACCCCGGCGCCGGCGCGTTCGACCCGCTGCCCACCATTCCGGGGGTGCCGGGTGCCGAATACGCCGAGCCGATCATCATCTCGGGCACCGGCTCCAACAACATGGGCACCTCGGCCCTGTTGCCGCTGGCCGGCACGGCTTTCGAGAACTTCACGACCGCTAATGAGGGGGGGTTGGTCGTCAGTGGAGTCTTTCTCGACAAAGTCCAGGTCGGCTTCCTCCTGC
Organism: Planctomycetota bacterium; assembly: GCA_030602705.1. GTDB lineage: Bacteria > Planctomycetota > Phycisphaerae > FEN-1346 > FEN-1346 > JAUVZF01. The sequence continues at coordinate 34,819 of JAUVZF010000036.1, read as the reverse complement.
GGGCCATCCAGGCCGACTCGCGGTCAACCCAACTCCAGGCGCCGCGCATCACGATGTACAACGGTCAGCGGGCCTACATCAGCGTCTCGGAGGTGTTGACCTACGTGGCCGACTACGAGCCGATGGTGGCCACGGCCGCCGTCGCCTGGGACCCGACCGTCGCCGCCATCCCGGTCGGCGTGACCCTCGACGTCAGGGCGACCGTCTCGGCCGACCGCCGCTACGTCCAGATGGACCTGCGTCCGCAGCTCGCCAACGCCCAACTGCCATTCCGGACAATCCCTATTCAGGCGGTCGGGTTTGGCGGTGTTGCGACGGCCCTCATCGAACTGCCGGCAGTCATGGTCCAGGACCTCAAGACCACCGTCAGCGTCCCGGACGGCGGGACGCTGCTGTTGGGCGGCATGAGGCAGTTTCTTGAGATCGAGGCCGAGACCGGCGTGCCGGTTCTCTCGAAGGTCCCCATCCTGAAACGCTTTTTCAACAACCGGGGAACGGTGCGGCAGGCGCAAAACCTGCTGGTCCTCATCAAGCCCAAGATCATCATCCAGGCCGAGCAGGAGCACAAACTCGGCTACGATGACTTCTAGGCCGATGACACGAAGATGAAAACCTGCCGGGGAGGCCTGCTGACGGCCTCCCCGGTTTTTTCTACCGCCGCTTCGGCTCGCACGACTATGATGAAGGTCACTGGCGGGCGGCAGGGCAAAAAGGTTCCAGGAACCTTTTCCCTGAAGGGCCCGGAGGGTGCTGCGCAGAAAAGGTTCCTGGAACCTTTTTGCCTGCCGGCGCGGAGGGCGGAACCGTGACGTCGCTCATCCAGATGATCGTGGCCATCGAGGTGCTGCTCCTGCCGGCATGGGTGGGCGCGGTCATTGTCCGCCCCACGGCCTCGCTTGCCGCACGCGCGGCCCGCGCGCCGGCGGCCGTGGTCTTGACGGCGGCGGTCCTGGTGGCCCTGGCGGCGATTGCGCAAGACGGGCCGGTGGTCGCCGTCTTCCGGTCGCAGGCGGTGGCCGTCGGGTGGGTCGTGCTGCTCACGGGGATGGCGGCGGTTCTGGAACGGCTCGCCGGCTCGCGGCCCGCGCAGATGCTGACGGCGCTTCTCGGGTGGACGATTATCAGCGCGATGATCCTCGCGGGGCCCGTCGCCGAAATGGTCGGCGAACCTGCCAAGGCGGCCGTCGTCCGCGTCGTGGTGCACGCCAACCCGCTGCTGGTGGCCGAACACGAACTTGGCCTGAGGTGGACGCACCAGGCCCTGACGTACCGCTGGACGCCGCTCGGCGAGAGTTACGGCTACCTGTTCGGGCGCCTGGCGTGGTGGAAGACCCTGCTGGCCCACGCCTTCGTCGGGTCCGCGCTGCTGGTCTTCAGCATCCGGCGGCGTCGGCAGGCGCGTCGCCCTGATGTGCCGACCGATTGAGCGGCGCCGTGAATTGCCTTCTTGTGCCGAGTTCGTGCCAAAGCCCTTTTAGCCGCGCGGCGGGTCTCCTGACCCGCCGCGTACAGACGACCGGGCCGGACAGGGGTTCGGCGCGGTGGGTCGGGAGACCCACCGCGCTATGCGTGGCTCGTGGCTACTCTTTCACTTCATACTCGGCGTCGATGACGTCGTCGTCGCCCTTGCCGGCGTCGGTCTGTGGTTCGGCCTGCGGTCCGGGGCCGGCCTGGACCTCGGGGCCGGCTCCGGCTCCGGCCCCTTGCTGCTGGTACAGCATCTGGGCGATGGAGTGGGAGGCCTGGTTCATGGCCTCGACGGTCTGGTCGATCTTGGCGACGTCTTCGCCCTTGACGGCCTCGCGGACCTCCTTGACGGCCTCTTCGATGCGTTTCTTGTCGTCGCCTGAGAGTTTGTTGCCGTGTTCCTTGAGCGTCCGCTCGACATTGTAGGCGAGTGCATCGGCCTGGTTGCGCTTCTCGATGAGTTGGCGCTGTTTCTTGTCTTCGTCGGCGTGTTCCCCGGCCTCTTTCTGCATCTTCTTGACTTCCTCGTCCGAGAGGCCCGACGACGTGGTGATGGTGATGTTCTGCTGCTTGTCGGTGCCTTTGTCCTTGGCGCTGACGCTCAGGATGCCGTTGGCGTCGATGTCGAAGGAGACCTCGATCTGCGGCAGGCCGCGCGGCGCCGGCGGGATGCCCGTCAGTTGGAACCGTCCGAGGGTGCGGTTCTGGTTGGCCATCGGCCGCTCGCCCTGGAGGACGTGGACCTCGACGCCGGGCTGGTTGTCGGCGGCGGTCGAGAAGGTCTCGGTCTTGGCGGTCGGGATCGTCGTATTCCGCTCAATCAGGATGGTCATGACGCCGCCGAGCGTCTCGATGCCCAGACCCAGCGGCGTGACGTCGAGCAGCAGGATGTCTTTGTCCTTGAACTCGCCCGCCAGGACGGCGCCCTGGATGGCGGCGCCGGCCGCCACGACCTCGTCGGGGTTCACGCCCTGGTGCGGTTCCTTGCCGAACAGGTCTTTGACGAGTTCCTGGACGGCCGGGATGCGTGTCGAGCCGCCCACCAGGATGACCTCGTCGAACGTCAGTTCGTCCACTTTCAGTTTCTTCTTGGCGTCGTCGATGCAGTCGAGGCACGGCTGGCGGCAGCGGTCGAGAAGCGAGCGGACGAGTTCCTCGAACGTCGCGCGGGTGATCTTCATCGTCAGGTGCTTCGGGCCGCCGGCGTCGGCCGTGATGAACGGCAGGTTGATGTCGGTCTCGGCGACGGTCGAGAGTTCGCACTTGGCCTCCTCGGAGGCCTCCTTCAGGCGCTGAAGCGCCATCGGGTCCTGGCGCAGGTCGATGCCGTTGGCCTTCTGGAACTCGTCGGCGATGTAGTCGATGAGGCGCTGGTCCAGGTCGTCGCCGCCGAGGTGTGTGTCGCCCTTCGAGGCGGCCACCTCGAAGACGCCTTCGCCGACGTCGAGGATCGAGATGTCGAACGTGCCGCCGCCGAAATCGAAGACGGCGATCTTCTCGTTCTTCTTCTTCTCCAGGCCGTAGGCCAGGCTGGCAGCCGTCGGCTCGTTGATGATCCGCACGACGTCCAGGCCGGCGATGGTGCCGGCGTCCTTGGTGGCCTGGCGCTGCGCGTCGTTGAAGTAGGCCGGCACGGTGATGACGGCCTTGGCGACCTCCTCGCCCAGGTAGTTCTCGGCCGTGCGCTTCAGGTCCTGCAGGATCATGGCCGAGATCTCCGGCGGGGTATATTCCTTGCCGCGCGCCTTGACCTTGACGAGTTCCTGCGGGCCGCCCGTGATCTCGTACGGGACGATCTTCTCTTCCTCGGCCACCTCGTTGTGCCGGCGGCCCATGAACCGCTTGATCGAGAAGATCGTGTTGCTCGGGTTCGTCGTGGCCTGCCGCTTGGCGACCTGGCCGACCATCCGCTCGCCCTTGTCGCCGATGGCGACGACCGAGGGCGTGATGCGGCTGCCCTGGGCGTTCGGGATGACGGTGACCTTGTCGCCTTCGCGGACCGCCACCACCGAGTTCGTGGTTCCCAGGTCGATTCCGATAATCTTGTTCGTAGCCATGCTGCGACTCCTTTTCCGCGTTGCCTTGAGGTGCGCGGCTTCTTCCCTGCGTGTATACTACGTCCCTAAGGTTGATGATTGCAAACGCCGTGCCACGGTTGCCGAAGCGGGCCGTGGCGCCCCTTAATACTACTACGCTACGTTCCGCGCGGCGGCCTTCCCAGGCCGCCGCGAACGCAGTTTATGCCTGTTCCTGGTGGCCTGGGAAGGCCACCAGGCGGACAAAAAGGCGAAGTAGCGTTGTAGGATTAACGCCCACAATCAGCATGATACGGCCGTCGGGGAGGGTGTGCAAGGACCTCGCGGGGCCTGCCATTGCGACAGTCCCCGCGCCCGGCCGCGGCCAAGCCTGCCGTTTTGGCAATTTGTGAGCCTGAGCCGGATCCCGCGCGTTGAGCCGTCGCCGCTCGCGTTCGAGTGTAGCAGGACGTTGTGCCACGGCCCGTACGGGCCGTGCCCGCCCGTTCGAGCCCGACGCGGGAGCGTCGGGTGGCCTTGTGCCGCTCTCGAAGCGGCGTGCGTGCAGAGCACGCACCCTACTTGACGTGCGCCGCTCGCGTACCGTGCGAAAAACGTTGACGCTTTGCCGAGGCTCACCTATAAGGGTTGGCCATGACCCGCATGCCCCATCCCGCGCTTCTCTGGACGGCCAACCTCCTCGTGCCGGGGACGGGGCTGGTCCTGTTGGGCCGCCTGGTCCTGGGTGTCCTGCTGGGCGTCTGGTGGGGCCTGACGCTGTCGGGGTTTGTCCTGGCCACCCTCGTCTGGCCCGACGGGGCCGGCCCGATCGTAGCCGTCTTGTTCGCCGCCAGTGCGGCCGCCGCGTATGTTCTGGCCCAGTTTCTGTGCTGCGTCCGCCGCCGCGCTGCCGCGCGGCACCTGGAGAGCGACCGGCGCGACGAGATGTTCAAAGAGGCCCTCGTCGCCACCCTCCAGGGGCGGCTCGACGATGCCGAAGCAACCTGCAAGGCCCTCCTGCGGCTGGACACCGACGACGTGGAGGCCACGCTGCACCTCGGGACGCTTGCCCGGCATGGCGGCCGGCGCGAGGCCGCCCGTCGGTACCTGCGGCGGGCGCGGTATCTCGACGATGCCGGTCGATGGGACTTCGAGATCGGCCGCGAACTCGCCGCCCTGAACGAGCCCCAGTCGGCGGCCACCAGGTGACCTGCCGGGGTCCGGCGGCTTGGCGCCGGCAGAAAGCGTCCTCCACGGGTCGTCCGGCCGGTTTTGATTGGAACGGCCGCGCGATTCTGACGATAGAACATCTGTCGCCGCCGTGCGTCTAATTGAGAGAAAGCCCGTCCGCAGGGGTTGAACTGCCGGGCGTGGACGGTTACAATAGGACACGAAGAAGGGGTATGAGCGCACAGGCCGCGGAGCGGAGTGCGGCATCTGTGCGTCGCGCATCTGTGAGGCTTGAGAATGTTTGAGCGATTTACCGACCGCGCTCGTAAGGTCATGGCCCTGGCCAACCAGGAAGCCCAGCGGTTTAATCACGAATACGTCGGCACCGAACACGTCCTGCTCGGCCTGGTGAAGGAAGGCCAGGGCGTGGCTGCCAACGTCCTCCACAACCTCCAGGTGGACCTGAAGAAGATCCGCCTCGAGGTCGAGAAGATCGTCAAGAGCGGCCCGGCGATGGTCACCATGGGCAAACTGCCGCAGACGCCGCGCGCCAAGAAGGTCATCGAGTTCGCCATCGAAGAGGCCCGCAGCCTCGGGCACAACTACGTCGGCACGGAGCACCTGCTCCTCGGCCTTCTGCGCGAACACGACGGCGTGGCCGCACAGGTCCTGATGAATCTCGGTCTGAAACTCGACGAGGTCCGGGCCGAGGTCCTCAACATCCTCGGCGCCTCGATGGAAGACGAGGGCGGTTTCGCCGAGGGCGAGGGGCGGCGAAGCAAGTCCAAGACGCCCGCCCTCGATTCGTTCGGGCGCGACCTCACCGAGTTGGCCGCCGAAGGCAAACTCGACCCCGTCATCGGCCGCCAAGGCGAGATCGAACGCGTCGTCCAGATCCTGTGCCGGCGGACGAAGAACAACCCCGTGCTGCTCGGCGAGGCCGGCGTCGGCAAGACGGCCATCGTCGAGGGCCTCGCGCAGCAGATCGTGGGCACCGAGGTACCGGAACTGCTGATGAACCGCCGCATCGTCGTCATGGACCTTGCGATGATGGTCGCGGGGACGAAGTACCGCGGCCAGTTCGAGGAGCGGATCAAGGCCGTCATGAACGAGGTCCGCCGCGCCGGCAACGTCATCCTGTTCATCGACGAACTCCACACCCTGGTCGGGGCGGGCGGCGCCGAGGGCGCCATCGACGCCTCGAACGTCCTGAAGCCCGCCCTGTCGCGAGGCGAGATCCAGTGCATCGGCGCTACGACGCTCGATGAGTACCGCAAGTACGTCGAGAAGGACGGGGCCCTGGAACGGCGGTTCCAGACGATCATTGTCGAGCCGCCGTCGCCCCAGGAGACGGTCGATATCCTCAGGGGCCTGCGCGACCGCTACGAGGCCCACCACCGGGTCCGGATCACCGACGGGGCGATCCAGATGGCGGTGGACCTGGCGGAGCGGTACGTCTCCGGCCGGTACATGCCGGACAAGGCCATCGACGTGATCGACGAGGCGGGGGCCCGTGTGCACCTGCGTACGATGACCCGGCCGCCCGACGTGGCGCGGATCGAGCAGGAGATGGAGCGGCTGAACCAGGAGAAGGAAGAGGCCGTCGCCGCGTCGGACTACGAGCGGGCCGCCGAACTGAGGAACAAGGTCGAGGGTCTCCGCGAGAAGAAAGAGAAACTCCTCGCCCAGTGGCGCGAACGGGGCCGCGAGGCCGAAGGCGTCGTGGACGAAGAAGTGGTGGCCGAGGTCGTCAGCCGCATGACCGGCGTGCCGCTCCAGCGCCTTGAGAGCGAGGAGATGGAGCGGCTGCTTCGGATGGAGGACGAACTGCACAAACGGGTGGTCAGCCAGCACGAGGCGATTACGGCGGTCTCGCGCTCGCTTCGCCGCAGCCGCAGCGGCCTGAAGGACCCGCGGCGGCCGATGGGCTCGTTTATCTTCATCGGTCCCACGGGCGTCGGCAAGACGCTGCTCGCCAAGGCGCTGGCGGAGTTCATGTTCGGCGACGAGGACGCACTCATCCAGATCGATATGTCGGAGTACATGGAGAAGCACAACGTGTCGCGTCTGGTGGGCGCCCCGCCCGGCTACGTCGGCTACGAAGAGGGCGGGCAGTTGACGGAGCGCATCCGCCGCCGGCCGTACAGCGTGGTGCTCCTCGACGAGATCGAGAAGGCCCACACCGATGTCTATAACATGCTGCTTCAGATCATGGAGGAGGGCAACCTGACCGACTCGTTCGGCCGCCGCATCGATTTCCGCAACACCATCCTCATCATGACCTCGAACATCGGGTCCGACATCATCAAGAACCAGGCCGGCCTGGGGTTCCGCAAGAAGACCGCCGAGGCAACCTACGAGCAGACCAAAGAGGTGCTGATGAAGGAGATCGAGCGCCACTTCCGCCCCGAGTTCCTCAACCGTGTCGACGACACCATCATGTTCCGCCAACTCACACGCGAGGACCTGAAAGAGATCGTGGATATTGAACTGGCCAAACTCCGCCAGCGACTGAAGGTTCAGGGTCTCGAACTCACGCTCACCGACGAAGGCAAGGAGTACATGATTACGCAGGGCTACGACCCCGACTTCGGCGCGCGGCCGCTGCGCCGGGCCATCGAGCATCTCATCGAGGACCACATCTCCGAGGAACTCCTGCGCGGCGCCTACAAGGAGAAGAATCTCATTGCCGTCAGCGTCAAGGACGACCACCTTTACTTCGAGTCGTCCGAAACGAGCGCTGCCTCGCCGGTCGAGGTCCACAACGGGACGTAGTCTCATCAGGGGTTCAGGGCAATTGAATCGGCCCGCGGCGCACGATCTGTCGCGGGTCGTTTTCCTGGCGGCCGTATCGCAGCGCTGCGACGGGCCGCCCGGACCTTTCAAACCGCCCGGCCGCGATGTATAATTACGGAAGAAGGCGGAGGATGCCGATACAATTGGAGCAGGAACCTGTTTAGCGTGCTCTCGAAGCGATGTCATTTCGACCGAGCCCTCGCCAAAGGCGAGGGCGAGCGGAGAAATCTCGTCGTCCGCACACGGATAACGGCGAGATTCCTCGACTCGCTTCGCTCGCTCGGAATGACACGCTAAACACGTACTGGAGCAGGAACTACTCCGGCGCGGTACGTCTGCCGGAGGAGGGGAACGATGAAACGGCTGGACTTTCTGACGGTCTGCACGGCCTGTGCGGTGGTCGGCCTTGTCGCAGGCCACGCTTTCGGCCAGTACTACACACCGCTCAGATACGACCTGCGGTACACGAGCCCCACGTACATCCCCAGCGGCACGCTCCGGTTCGGCCCGCGCGCCAGGTACGACCCGTACAAGTTCGGGCACTATAACCCGGGGAACCTGTCGGTCACGGGCAACCTGCGACTCGGCAAATCGTTCCAGGGCACGTCGCCTTACCGGTCGACGGGTAGCCAACTGTCGCTCGACCTGCCGTCAACGAGGTTGAGCAATTTCCGGCGCGACTCGATCAGCCTCCAGGACATCGGCACCGGCCTGGAGTACGGCGGGCTCGGGGCGTTCTACCCCGGATCGGCGAGCGTGACGACGCCCTACTCGGCCGGGACGCGTTTTGCCGTGCCGCTGCCGGGCCCGCGCGCGCCGTACGTGCCGCGAAACGTGAACACCTCGCCGCCGCTGCCCCCCGCTGGCGGGGGCGTGTTTACCCCGAGCCATGTGGCGACGGGCACGGTGCCGACCGTCGAGAGGCCCATGACCGCCGGCGGCCTGGCGATTCCACCGAGCATGCTGGACTACGCGAATGCTCTCCTCGACGGCCGCGCCTCGCCCCTGCCGGCCGACGTGACCGAGCCGCCGGAGCCCACCCAGGTCGAGGATCGGTTCAAGTCGTCCTACGAGAAGTTCGGCCACAAGTTTGAGTCCGTGCCGACGAACATCTTCATTCCGGATGACCGGCCCGGCGCTCGCGCCGGCGACATGACGATGCCGGACGAGCCCTCGACGCTGTTCTGGCTGGACCAGGACATGGCGGGTGCGCAGGCGGCATGGATGCCGCAACAGCAGGCACAGGGAACTCCAGCGCCTGCAAAAGCGCAGCAGGACTCGCCCGGCGCCGAGGCCATCTGGTTCGAACAGGACGCCGAGCCCGAACCCGCCGTGCTGGCCGCGCCGGAATCCCCTATGCCGGTTTCCACGTACGCCGTCTACGTCGTACGCGGGCACGCCGCCATGAAGGAATCGGCTTACGGCAAGGCCGAGGCTCTGTACGCTGCGGGGGTGGCGCTGGATCCGGATCGCCCGGCTGCCTTCTTCGGCCGCATCCACGCACTGCTTGCAGGGCGGATGTACCTTCAGGTTATTGTGGTGCTGGAGCGCGAGTTGACGCGGCATCCGCAGTGGGTGAAGGTGGCGCCCAACCTCAAGGCTCTCTATGCCAGGCCCGGCGTGTACGACCGGATCGTCGGTGAACTCCAAAGCGAACTGGAAATCAGGCCGGATGACGCGGGGTACAACTTCCTCATCGGCTACGTGTATTACACGGCCCGTGAGAAGGCGAAGGCACGGTCGCACCTTGAGAAGGCCGCCCGGGCCCGCAGCGGGAAAACGGGTCCCGAGAAAACGGTCCTCGCTGCTATCGAGGGCGGCTGACGGTGGTGCAGCACACGCGCGGTTTGCGTCGGGTCGGGAGTCCCGCCGGCGAAGGGCTCCCGGCCTTTTTCGGGTTGTGGCAAGTTTTTCTGGCGGGCCGGCGATGGCCTCTGTCACCCCGAGCGAGCGCAAAAGAGCCGAGTCCCGGCGCGCCGGGATCGCCGCTGGCTGTTTCGGACGGCGAGATTTCTCCGCTCGGCCGTACGGCCTCGGTCGAAATGACAGGCCCGCCCACCCCTGGGCACAACGACCCTGTCCATACGGACCCGTACTGGGCCCGAAATCGTTGCCACGCCCCTTTTTCGTGCCGGAGGCAAAACCGATTGAAGACGTCGCGGCGAGTCGATACAATCCCCGCGTTCCTGAGCGGGGTTCTCGCCGGCTCGGGGCGGGCACGAGGAGTGCGTTTTGACGAGTGAAGACCAAGCGGAGCCTCCGTCGGCTTCACCACGGGAATCTCCCGACCAGAGGCCTTCCGATGACGCTGCGCCGGTTCACGATGCCGACCACCCGTCACCTCAGGCGGCGGCTGAGCCGGCGGCCCAGGAAGACAAGACCGCCGAGGCCGGCGCTGCGGACGCCGCCGGCGAGGAGTCGGCGGCCAAAGCGCCGCCCGAGGAGGCCGGCAAACGCGCCAAGAGGCCCAAGCGGCCGGCCCTCATCGTGCGCTACGGCGTGATGGGCATGATCGGCCGGTTCGCGTATTCCCTTAAGCGGTGGCGTCGCGGCCAGCGCGTCGTCATCGAGTCGGACCGCGGCATGGAGATCGGCACCATCGTGTGCCGCGGGAGCGACTCGGCCGGCCGCGGCCCCAAACTTAGGGGCGAGGTCCTTCGCCTCGTCACGCACGCCGACGAGGTTGAGGAGCGGCACTTGGCCGAGAGCGCCGAACGCGAGGGCCGCTTCTGCAAACAGCGCATCGCCGAACACAAACTGCCCATGAAACTGATCCAGGTCGAACACCTGTTCGGCGGCGACCGGATCGTCTTCTACTTCGTCTCGGAATCGCGGGTCGATTTCCGGGTGCTGGTGCACGACCTGGCCCAGGAGTTCCAGACGCGGATCGAGATGCGGCAGATCGGCGTCCGCGACGAGGCACGCTTGCTCGGAGATTACGAGCGGTGCGGCCGGCCGCTCTGCTGCCGCGCATGGCTCAAGAACCTCGAACCCGTCTCGATGAAGATGGCCAAGATCCAGAAGGCCACGCTCGACCCGGCGAAAATCTCGGGGCGCTGCGGCCGACTGATGTGTTGCCTCCGCTACGAGCACGCTACCTATGCCGAACTCGCCAAGAACCTGCCTCGCAGGAACACGATCGTCGGCACACAGCAGGGGCGCGGCAAGGTGGTCGCTTTGCAAGTCGTCACCCAGATGGTCGGGGTGCTCCTGGAGTCCGGCACGCGCGTCAACGTGCCGGTCGAGACCCTCATCCCGCCTGAGGAGGTGCCGGCGTCGGAGCGTGATAAGAAGCCGCAGGCGCCCGTGCCGCAGGCCGATGCCGCACCCGAGACCGCTGCCCTCGCCGGCAGGGCCCCCGGACGGAAGCCGAAGGCCGAGACCGCAGCGGCCGGGGAAAAGTCGGACGCCGCCGGCGATACACGCAGCCGCAGCAGTCGGCGGCGGCGTCGCCGGTCGAAGCGCAGCGGCAGCAGCCGTGCCAAGGAAGGAGACGCCGGACCTTCCGAGCCGCGAGCGCAAGCGAGCGGACCTCCACAGCCGAAGGCCGCCAACCAGAGTTCACACGCAACGCCTGAACGAGACGCCAAACCCCGTGACAGCCAGGGAACGTAAATGAGCAGGCACATTCTCATCACCGCTGCGCTGCCCTATGCGAACGGGCCGATCCACATCGGCCACCTCGTCGAGTATCTCCAGGCCGACATCTGGGCACGGTACCAGAAATCGTGCGGGCACGAGTGCCGGTACATGTGTGCCGACGACGCCCACGGCACCCCCATCATGTTGCGGGCCCAGGCCGAGGGGCTCCAGCCGGAGGTCATGGCCAAGCGGTACCATGCCGAGCACCAGCGCGACTTCGACGGCTTCGATGTGGGCTTCGACAACTATTACACGACCGACTCGCCCGAGAACCGTGCCCTTACGGAGCAGTTCTTCGAGCGCATCAGTGCGCGCGGCCACATCGAGAAACGCGAGATCCGGCAGGCGTACAGCGAGGCGCTCGGCATGTTCCTGCCGGACAGGTACATCCGGGGCACGTGCCCCAGGTGCGGGGCCAAGGACCAGTACGGCGACAGTTGCGAGGTCTGCGGCGCCGTCTACACCCCGGCCGACATCATCCGGCCGCGCTGCGCCATCGATGATTCACCCGTGACGTTTCGCGCCTCGGAGCACTATTTCTTCAAACTGTCGGCCTACACCGACATGCTCCGCGAGTGGGTCAGCCGGGAGCACCTCCATCCGCACGTCGTGGCCAAACTCCAGGAATGGTTCGATGCGGGGCTCCGGGACTGGGATATCTCGCGCGACGCGCCGTACGTTGGCTTTACGATTCCCGGTGAAACCGACAAGTACTTCTACGTGTGGTGGGACGCGCCCATCGGCTACATCGCCAGCACCCAGGAGTGGTGCAACCGGAACGGACGCGACCTGGCCTCGTACTGGATCGACGCCGGCGCCGAACTGTACCACTTCCTCGGCAAGGATATCCTCTACTTCCACACGCTCTTCTGGCCGGCGATGCTTGCCGGCGCGGGGTTCCGCATGCCGAAGCGGGTCTTCGTCCACGGTTTTCTGACCGTTGACGGGCAGAAGATGAGCAAGAGCCGCGGCACGTTCGTCAATGCCGCCACGTACCTCAAGCACCTCGACCCGCAATACCTGCGGTATTACTACGCGTGCAAACTGGGACCGGGCATCGACGACGTGGACCTCTCGCTCGCGGACTTCGTGGCTCGCGTCAACGCCGACCTGGTGGGCAACTTCGCCAACCTGCCGAGCCGGTCGGCGGGGCTTCTGGCCCGGCGGCTCGAGAACCGCCTCGGCCAAATGGATGCCGACGGCGCCGCCCTCGTCGCCCGGCTGGAGGCCGCCGCCGGCGACATCGGCGCCGCATACGAGGCATGCGAGTACGCCGACGCCATGCGGACGGTCGCCGCACAGGCTGATGTCCTGAACCGATACATGGAGCAGGAGAAGCCCTGGGAGACCGTCAAGACCGATAGCCGGCGTGCCCGCGTCGCCCTGACGGTGGTCCTGAACGGCATCCGCCTGCTCGCCGCCTACCTCGGCCCCGTGTTGCCGCGCTACGCCGAGAAGGTCGGCCGCCTGCTGGGGTGCCCGACGCCCGATTTCACGAACCTCGGCCGGCGCATCCAGGACCAGGCTGTCAACGAGTACGAGCGGATCGCCGAACGCGTGGACCCGGAGGCGATCGACGCGATGATCGCTCAGACCCGGGCCGAACAGGCCGCGCATCAACAGAAGGCTTGACACGAGATGGACGAACGCAAATCCGCCGACGAACTGCTTGACACGATCCTGGCCGGCGACCGTCGCTACGCCCGCGACGCGTACGTCTTCGTTTCCGAAGCCCTCGGGTACACCGTCCAGAAGTCCGGCCGGGCGGGGCACGTGAGCGGCCGCCAACTGTGCGAGGGCCTCAGCGAGTTCGCACTGCGTCAGTTCGGCCGGCTCGCGCGGACGGTACTGGAGAGTTGGGGCGTGGCCTCGTCCGGGGACATCGGCGAGATCGTCTTCAACATGGTGGACGTGGGCCTGTTGCGGAGGACCGAAGAGGACAGCCGCGAGGATTTCGCCGACGCGCTCGATTTCGATGAGGCCTTCGACCGCGGGTTCCAATTACACCTGAACGCGGGAGGAGAGGATGAGCACGGCTCCGAGGCCTGAGACGAGCCTTTGGCGCAGGTGGCGGACGGACGTCCTCATCGCCGCCGGCGCCCTGGCGCTTCTTCTGCTGTCGCTGGCGCTGGGCGAGATCCTCGCCCCCCTGGCCGTGGCGCTGGCCATCGCGTACATCCTGAACCCCATCATGCGATGGGCCGAGCGGCACCGCGTTCCGCGCGGCCTGGCCGCCGCCTTCATCTTCCTCCTGCTCCTGGGCGTGTGCGTGGCCGTGGCGCTGTTCGCCGTCCCGCCGCTCGTCGCGCAACTGTACGACTTCGGCGTTTCGATGGTCGGTGAACCGGCGGCCGAGGGTGACCCGGGCTACGAGGACCTCAACGGGAACGGCCGATGGGACACGGGCCACGTGCCGGCCGTTCTGACGTGGGTCCGCGAGGTCTCGGCGCGTCTTCAGACGGGTGAGGCCAGGTGGTACGACCGGGGCCTGAAAGCCATCAGCGACTCGGCCAGGGCGAAGGAAGGGCTCCTGAAGACCGCCCTCGATACCCTCAAACTTGCCGGCGAAGGGCTTCTGGACTTCCTCTGGGGCCTTCAAGGCCTCGTGGTAGGGATGGCGCTCGCGGCGTTCTACCTGTTCTTCTTCCTGATGAACTTCGACCGGATGGTCGCGGCGGTCGGGCGGCGCCTTCCGGGCAAGTACCGGCCGCGCATCGAGGACGTGGTCCGCAAGATCGACGCGGCAATCAGCGCGTTTCTGCGCGGGCGCATCCTGGTCTGCGCGGCCGTCGGCGTGTTGACCGCGGCGGGGCTGGCGATCGTCGGCGTGCCTTACTGGTACCTCATCGGCGTGGCGACGGGGCTGGCCGGCGTGGTGCCGTTCATGCCGATCTTCGTCGGCCTGATTCCGGCGGTTCTCGTGGCGTGGTTCGACGCGGGGAGCGGGTGGGTCGTCCTCGGCGCCGCCGTCGTCTTCGTCATCGTCCAGACGCTCGAGGGTTGGGTCCTGACGCCCCTGATTCAGGGCAAGGCCGTCGGACTGCATCCCGTGACGCTGACGGTCGCGCTGCTCGTCGGCTACAACGTGTTCGGCCTCTTCGGCCTGATTGCCGCCGTGCCGCTGGCTTCCACGGTGAAGATTCTCGCCAAGGAGTTTGTGCTGCCGAAGGTGGAGGAACTCGCGGATGAAAAACCCGATTCCCCAACATAGCCGCCCGCCCGTCTGGGTACTGGTCCTGGCGGCGGCGATTTACGCGGCTTGGATCTTCTTGCTGGGGACGCTGGCGGTGCTGCACAGGTTGGGATGAGGTGCATCCGGCGTGCGGCGCGGGCGGGGCGGGCGGCCGGGCCGGGGGGGGGCGTGAAGGGCGGCGGTTGTGGTGAAAATGGACGGTTTCAGCAGGCAGATAATCGACGAGGCGATTTGCCTCTACCTCCAGGAAGCCTACGGCGACGCTTCGCCGCCGGAGAGCGTGCAGAAAAGGCTCCAGTTGCCGCCGGGCAAGACGCTTGCGGAACTGGCCGTCGCCGACGTCTTTGAACGGACCCCCATCGGCGCCCCCCCCGCCGAGTGTACCCGCATCCGCCTTCGACTGGGCAACCGCAGGTACCCGCACATGAAACTGGGCGTGGACCGCGTGCCCGGCAGCGATGACTGGGTGCTCGTGGCCGACTGCCACGACGACATGTTGCTGGCGGTGGCGCAGGCTGCCGAGCGCGGCGCCGTGGAAGCGATTGTGAAGCGGAACGCCGGCGTCAAGACACGCATCGAAAGGCGGTGGACCGAGGCGGGCTTGCCGACCTTTGAGCAGTACGTCCGGGGGAGGCTCTCTGCGCGTGCAGAGGCCGATGGACCGCCCGGCGAGTAAGAAACGGGTGCGGCAAGTTTTTCTGGTCCCGAGACATCGGGACAGGCGGTTGTAGCGCCGGGCTTTATGCCCGGTCCCGATGTATCGGGATTGGCGGCGGCGCCGGCCAGGATGCGCCGGGGATAAACCCCGGCGCTACGGACAAGGTTGTAGCGCCGGGCTTTATGCCCGGTCCCGATGTATCGGGATTGGCGGCGGCGCCGGCCAGGATGCGCCGGGGATAAACCCCGGCGCTACGGACAAGCCGCCAGTGGCACCCGGCGACGGTGAGGTGAGGCATGAGCGAAAACGGGCACCAGGTCGGCGGGAAGATACTCGTTGTCGATGACTATCCCGCGAACGTGAAACTCGTCCGGCGGAACCTCGAGGCCGCAGGCTATGAGACCGTGGCGGCATACGACGGCGAGGAGGCGCTCGAGAAGGTGGCGGCCGAGAAGCCGGACCTCATCCTCCTCGACATCCTGATGCCCAAGATCGACGGCTTTGAGGTCTGCCGGCGCCTGCGGGCCGACGAGGCCACCGCCGTCGTCCCCATCATCATGATCACCGCACTGAGGGAGACCGAGGACCGCATCCGGGGCCTGGAGGCCGGGGCCGACGATTTCCTGTCCAAGCCGTTCGACCGCGGCGAACTGCTGGCACGCATCGAGAGCCTGCTCCAGATCAAGTATTACCGCTCGATGCTGGCCGAGCGCGAGAAGTTCCACGCGGTGATTCACGACCTCTCGCACGGCATCATTATCACCGACGGCCAGTGGCGCGTTGAGACGATCACCCGCCGCGCCGCCGAACTGCTCGGCCGGCCCGATGAAGAACTGGCCGGCCGGGGGCTCGACGAACTGCTCGCACCGTTTGACGTCGAGCCGTCGCTCGAGGACCTGCGCCACTCCCTCGTCCGGTCCGTCACGGTTGAATTCACCCGGGAAGAGGCGCGGCCGCCAACGTACCTGGCCGGCCGCTACACGCGGATCGAGGGGCCGCACGGCGAACTGCACAATGCGGCCGTCGTGTTCCGCGACGTCAGCGAGATGCGCCGGAAGGAAAAACTCAAGCGCGATTTCCTCTCGCTCATCAGCCACAAACTGAAGACGCCGCTCACGATCATCGGCGGCTACCTCACACTGATCGACCAGGGCGCCTACGGCGAGGTTTCGCCGGTGATGGCCGACAAAGTGCGGATCTCCCTGGCCAACGTCCAGGAACTGTCGGACCTGATTGAGAAGGTCCTCTCGTACGCGGGGCTGACGGCCACGGAACTGGAGCGAGCCGGGCAACTCGTGCCGCTCCCAGAACTCTTCGACCGCATCCGGCGGCGCGTCGAGAAACGATATGCCGGTCTCCGCAGGCGGCCCGCTGGGGCGAGCCGCACCGTCAACTGGACCATCGACCTGCCCGACGACCTGCCGCGCGCACGCGCGCCGGAAGAACTGCTCTCCATCGTCGTGGACAACCTGCTGGACAACGCCCTCAAGTTCGCCGACAAGCCCGAGGTCCGTATCGAGGTCGTCGGGCGTGAGATCGCGGACCGCCAACTCGAGATCGCCGTCCGCGACAACGGGCCGGGGGTCCCGGTGCAGGAACACGAACGGATCTTCTCGGATTTCGCGCAGTTGGATGAGGCCTTCACGGGCAACATCGCCGGCATCGGGCTGGGGCTTTCGACGGCCCGGCGCCTGGTGGGCTCGTGGGGCGGGCAGATCAACTACGAAGCCGTCCTCGGCGAAGGCACACGGTTCTTCTTCACCGTGCCCTCCGAGTTCACCCCGCCGCGCGACCCGTCGGATGCACGACGCTGAGCGGCCGGGCCCGGCCCGGAGCCGGCAGGTCATGGCGCGGTGGGTCTCCCGACCCACCGCGCGAAATGCCTACCCGTCGGGGGACGGTGGCGTCTGCTCCAGGCACGCCCGCAGCCGAGCCACCAGGGCGTCCGGCGCGAAGGGTTTGGTCACGTAGTCGTCGGCCCCGGCCTCATAGGCGTTGCGGCGGTCGGGATGGCTGTCGAGCGCCGTGAGGATCAGGATGGGGATGGTCCGGGTTGCACGCGAACCTTTCAGTTTCTTGCAGACTTCGATGCCGCTCATGCCCGGCAGCATGAGGTCCAGCAGGATGGCATCGGGCGGCTGTTCGGCCAGCATCGCGAGGCACTGCTCGCCGCTGGCGGCCTGCATGGGGTCGAAATCGTAAGCCGACAGGATGTCGGCCAACAGGTCGTTCATGTCGGGCTCATCTTCGACGATGAGAACCCGCGGTCGTGCGTCGCTCGCCATTTTCGGCTGTCACCCGTGCGTCGGAATCGCCCTCAAGGATACGCACGCGCGGCGCCGGCGGCAAGTGGGTTTCGCCAAATACGAGCAACGCCTCAGTTACGGGAGCAGTCAGTGCGCAGCAATCCGAGCCGCGCGCTCGGCGCCCTATCTTCTCTTGACACGCCCCCCGGCCGCCCCGTAACAGTAGGGCGAGGCATCCGGGCGGTTTGGCGGAGACGCCCGAGCGCAGCAAGGGAGCACCGGCCATGATCGTGGTGATGAAATCCGACGCAACCGACGAGCAGGTTGCCCACATGATCCGGCGCGTCAGAGACATGGGCCTGGAGCCCCATATCATTGAGGGGACCGGGCGGACGGTCATCGCGTGCGTGGGCGACGAGCGGCTCAAGGCCCCCGAAGGGCTGGCCGTCGGCGCTGGCGTCGAGAAGGTGATGCCCGTCCGGGCACGCTACACGATCGCCTCGCGCGAGGTGAAACGCGAGCCGACGGTCATCGAACTCGGCCGGGGCAGCCTGGGCGGCTCGGCGCTGGGCATTATCGCCGGGCCGTGCGCGGTCGAGGGCCGCGAGATGCTTCTCGAAACGGCCCACGCCGTCAAGGAGGCCGGCGCCGTCGCACTGCGGGGCGGGGCGTTCAAACCACGGACCGACCCGTACTCGTTCCAGGGGCTCGGCCAGGAGGGCCTCGGGTACCTGGCCGAGGCCCGCGAGGCCACCGGCCTGGCGGTCGTCGCCGAGGTCATGGCGCCCGAGCAGGTGCCGGTGGTCGCCCGCTACGCCGACGTGCTCCAGGTGGGCGCCCGGAACATGCAGAACTTCGTCCTGCTGTCGGCCGTCGGCGCGTGCAACAAGCCGGTTCTGCTGAAGCGCGGCATGAGCGCGTCCCTCGAGGAGTTTCTCCTGGCGGCCGAGTACATCCTCTCACGCGACAACGAACGGGTCATCCTGTGCGAGCGGGGCATCCGTACGTTCGAGACGTTTACGCGGAACACCTTTGCCGTGGCGGCCGTGCCGGCGCTGAAGGCCGCCACCCACCTGCCGGTCATCGCGGACCCGAGCCACGCCACCGGCCGGGCCGACCTGGTGGAGGCCGTCAGCCGCGCGGCCGTCGCGGCGGGGGCCGACGGGCTTATCATCGAGGTTCATCCCGATCCCGAGACGGCCCTGGTGGACGGGCAGCAGTCGATCACGCCGGAGGCCTTCGCCCACCTCGTCGAGTCGTGCCGCGCGGTTGCCGAAGCCGTTGGGCGAAGCCTCTGACGATAATTTCTTGCCCACCGCGCGGGATCGCGGTAAGTGGCGCTGTAGTACTAACCGCGGTGGCCGCATCGAGCCGAGGCTTGTTAGCCGCCGCGCTTGCGCGGCGCGTTTTGGCGTTAACAGGAAACGGGATGATCACGACCGACTATCACCTGCACTCCACCCACAGCGCCGACGGCGAGGGATCGGTGGCCGAGATGTGCGAGGCCGCCCTCCAGCGAGGGCTTGGGGAGATAGGCTTCGCCGAGCACTTCGACTTCGACCGCGACGACCCGATGTACGGCTACTTCGACTACGATGCCTACACCGCTTCGATTGTCGAGGCACGAGAGGCCTACGCCGGGCGGCTTGTCATTCGCAAGGGCCTGGAGTTCGACTTCCAGCGCGCTTACGGCACCGAGGTCGGCGAGGTCCTGGCCGCCTGGGAGTTCGACTATTTTCTCGGGTCGGTCCATACCGCCGCCGGGCGCCATATATGGCTCCTCAGCCGGGAGGCGCCGCCCGACCTCGACGTGCGGGAACTCCTGGCGGACTACTTCGCCGAGGTCGAGGCCCTGGCCGCCTCAGGCTGGTGCCACGTCATCGGCCACTTCGACTACGTCTTCAAGCAACTCCCCGGACGGGTGGCGGCCCAGCGCGACGCGTGGTACTGGCAGCAGGTCGAGCGGATCCTGAGGCGATGTATAGCCGGCGGCGTGGCCATCGAGGTCAACACGCACCACGTCATGGACCGTGGGTGGGGCTTGGCGGCCGACGCCGAGATCCTCGACCGCTATCGTGCCCTCGGTGGCCGCCTCGTGATGGTCGGGTCCGACGCCCACCGCCCGTCGGGCGTCGCCCACGGATTTGCCCGGGCCGAGTGCGCCGTGCGCGACGCCGGCTTCGTCAAGGTCGCCGGCTACGAGCAGGGCCGGCCGTACGCCATCGCGCTAAGCGGTCCGCCATGAGTTTTGCGCGGTGGGCAGGGGTACGTGTTTCGCCGGGTGGCACGGCCACGCGCAGCGTGACCGTGTGCTGCTCGGCTCGATGTGCCCCACGGCCTCCGTACGGATGCCGTGCCACCCTCCTGGCAGGGCACGTGCCAAGGTGGGGAACGTGCCCCGCCGCTTCCGCGGCGGGCTCGGCGCGCGGGGTGGCACGGCCACGCGCAGCGTGACCGTGTGCTGCTCGGCTCGATGTGACCCACGGCCGCGTCTTCGCCGCTGCCGTGCCACCCTCCTATTAGGGGCGAGGCGCAGTTTTCGGGGGTGGCACGGCCACGCGCAGCGTGACCGTGTGCTGCTCGGCTCGATGTGCCCCACGGCCGCGGCTGCGCCGCTGCCGTGCCACCCTCCTGGCGGGGTGGCACGGCCACGCGCAGCGTGACCGTGTGCTGCTCGGCGCGACGCGCCCCACGGCCGCGTCTGCGCCGCTGCCGTGCCACCCTCCTAATAGGGGCGAGGCGCGGTTTTCGGGGGTGGCACGGCCCTTGGGCCGTGCAGCCGCACTCGGCGCGTTTTGCGCGGTGGGTCTCCGTACCCACCGCGCATGACGGCAGCTATCGCGGCGGGTACGGAGACCCGCCGCGCGGGAAGTGGCGCTGTAGTATTAGAGGCACCCGAGCGCGTCACTCGTCGATGTGAATGGCCAGGACGTCGAGTTCCGTGCACACGGCGGCGGTGCCGAGGACCTGTGCGACGCTCGGCTGCGTGCGGCCGTCGTCGCCGCTGATGAGTTCTTTGATGTAGGTGCCGGCCTGCGTCCGGACTTCGATCTCGATCTCGCGCGGGCCGAGTTGCCGCCACACGAGCGTGCACACCCGGCGGCGGCGGACGCGGTCGGCTCGACGCTTGAGGACCCGGCGGGGCGTGCGCTGATCGACGACGCCCACGAGTTGCTCCAGGTCTGCCAGGCGGTCGGCGTCGACGTCCCGTGCCAGGCGCACGAGCGCGCGGTAGGTTTTCTCCGGCCGCGCCTCTTTCAGCCGCGCTACCTCCGGCCGCTTGCACGGCGCAAGGCCGGTCACTTCGACCTTGCCGGCCGCGCTGATAGAGCGTGCCAGAGCCGGCCAATCCAGACGGCGCCGGCGCGGGCGGATCACCTCCAGGACGAACGGCCGCTCGCCCAGGCACCGGACGTCGGCGTCTTCGCGCCCGCAGCCGTGCAGCACGTGGTCGGCGCCCTCGGCCGCGCCCGCGATGGGGTCGCCGACGATCTGCTGCACGCTCGTCGGCCAGGCGCGCCAGCGGCACTGCGGTATGCCGCGGACGAGTTTGCGGTACCGGCCGCGCACGAAAAGGGGCTTGATTCGCACCGTCACGGCGCGGGCGGCATGGTCGGCCACGACGACGACGTCGGGGTGCACCAGGTCTGTATCGCAGCCGAGCGTTTCGCACAGGCGACACCCGACGGTGCGGTTGAAGGCCTGTTTGTACGGCTCGGCCAAGTCGCCCCCGATGCGTTTCCACAAGGCGGTCTCGCGCTCGGCAACGGTCGGGTCGATGTGCGAGGAGACGGCCAGGGTATCGAACTCCCAGCGAGCCAGGGCACGTTCGGCGCGAACCACCCACTCATCGATCGCGTCAAAGAAGTTGGCACACAGGGCGCACGGGCCGCCGGGAGGCGGCACGCCGAGTGCCTGGCGTACCCTGCGGCCGCGCGCTTCGTTCGTCAGGCCCGTATCGACTTGTGCGAAGAGCCGCCCCAGGCACGCATCGCACAACGGACCGCCGGAGAGGGCCGTCCGGGCCCGCAGCCGAAGGTCGTCGCGGCCGATGGCTTCAGCGAATGGGATTTTCCGCCATGCGCATTCGGGCATCTTGAGCGTATTACCAAGTGCCCCCGCAGCCGGGGGGGGGCAGGTTGTCCGATTTGGCTGCTTGCCACAATCCAACAGAGACGATATCATACACGCTGGAAAGGGAGTTTGCCTACAGAAACGCCTATGGACGACTTGCACACGAACCGAAACAGGGCCACCCAGGGGGGGGTTACCCGGGAGGAAATGTACCGGGAGTGGCTGGGCATTGCCAACCCGGCGCCCTCGTACTACGGCCTGTTGGGGCTGCCCGAACTCGAAACCGATGAGGCCGCCGTCCTCGGCGCCGGACGCCGCGTCAAACGCAAGGTCCGCGCCTACCAGATCGGCCTTTACCGAAAGCAGGCCCTCGATCTGCTGGCCGAGATCGGGCAGGCCGTCTCGGTCCTGACGAATGCCCGGAAAAAAAAGGCCTACGACGGCGAACTCATGGCACGCTGGAAGGGCGCCGTCGAGGAACTCTATCAGACACACTGCAACGGCGAGGCCAGGGACCCCGACGTCCTGGAGGCGTGGCTGACGGCGTGCCAGGCGCGCGGCGTGCCGGTCACGCGCCTGATGCCGTACATCATGCAGACGCTCACGAAACGGGTCGGCGACTGGCCGGCCTCCGGCGACCACGGCCTCGGCCTGCCGATCAACCTCTGGATCTACCGCGATGCCGTCATCCTGGGCCAGTGCCTGCACGTCGGGACGCTCGAGAAACGGGTCGAGGCCGTCAAGCAGGCCCAGAAACTGCTGACCGTCCCGGAAGGTCTGGCCCGCCTGGTGGCCGAAGAGGTCGGCCGGGCCCAGCACCTGTTCGCTCGGACCAGGCTGGTTACGCAGGGCAGGGAGAACCCCGAGGGCATCCTGCTCAGGCTGGGTCGGCGCATCCGGCGTTTTGGCGGCAATCTCGGTGACGGCGCCGTCTTGGCTGCCGTCGCCGGGCTCCTCGGGGTGGACAAGGAGGACCTGGACCGCGCGATGGGGCGGATGGATGAGAGACCGGTCGAACTGTCGGCCGGCCAGGCGGCTTCGGTCGCGGCACGCCATGCACGCGAGCGGCTCCAGGGTATCGGCGGCCTGTCGGGTCAGGCGGCCGCGTGGGTCAAGCAGCGGCCGCAGATCCTGATCGGCCTCGCCGTCGTGGCGGGCGTGGCGGCGCTGGCGGTGGCGGTGCTGGTGGTGGCCGGCGTGGTCCATCTGGGGCAGTCCGAGCCGCCGCCACCGAGTCCCCCGCCGACTCCGCCGCCGGCGACCGCGGCGCAGACGCCGACTCCACCGAAGCCGGCGACCGCGGCGCAGACGCCGACTCCGCCCGGACCTCAGCCGACGGCTGAACAAGGGCCGCCCGACTGGCTCAAGGAGTTGCAGAAGAAGTACCCCGTGTCCCGGCCGAAACCGCCGGCGCCGCCGGTGCCGCCCGTTCCGCCGGTTCCGACCGTTCAGGCCGGTGATGTGGCCCCGTCCGAGGTGAAGTTCTTCGGCGTCAAGGGCGACAAGCGCGAGGCGGGAGCATCCGTGGAGGTCCGGTCAAAGCCTCGCCGGATCATCAGTGTCGTCAAGCCGTCGCCGGAGAAGCCGCCGTCCTCTCCCAAGCCGTCGCCGGAGAAGCCGCCGCCATCAGCCAAGGTCTCGGACGAGGACGAGCAGAACGCCAAGCGTCTGCTCATCATTGCTGAGACGCTGGCGACCATGCCGGGCGCGTGGAAAGAGGATGCCATCAAGGCCTACGAGAACGTCGTCAAGTCCTTTCCTGAAACGACGGCGGCGGGCACGGCCAGGAAGGCGCTTCGCCGGCTCCGCGGCGCCAAGGCTCCGGCAGGGGACTCCTCTGCTGGCTCGAAGAAGACGCCCTGACACAACTCGTCGGTGTCCGGCGCCGGCTCGGGGGTGTGGCAAGTTTTTCTGGCGAGCGCAGGCGGTTGTAGCGCCCGTACGGGCGGCCGTTGGCGGCGGCGCCGGCCAGGATGCGCCGGGGATAAACCCCGGCGCTACAACCACCACAGCGCTGTAGCGCCCGTACGGGCGGCCGTTGGCGGCGGCGCCGGCCAGGATGCGCCGGGGATAAACCCCGGCGCTACGGCCAAGCCGCAGGAAACCGTCCCATGCCAGAAATCGTTGCCCCGGCTCGGCGTGCGGCTTATCCCTTCTTGTAGCGCCTCTTCAGAACGGTTATCCGGGCCGAGACGTTTCGGAAGATGGGGTTGTGCTCTTCGGGAACGTACCTCAGGATTTTCTGGTACGAGCCCCACGACTGCTTCAGGTCGCCCGCCCTCTCGAAGATGATGGCCCGCCTGTAGAGCGTGTGGACTTTCTCGATGAGTTCCTCGACCGCGCGGAGGCAGGTCTTGTTCACATCCGGGTCGGAGAAAAACGTCATGCCGTAGTACCCCAAGGACTGTTGGAACAGTCGGACCGACCTGAGCAAACTGGCCTCCTTGCCCGGCATGTGGCAGACGAGGTACTCCTTGATGGCTTCCTTCTTGTACTGCTCGGCCAGGCCGCGGTTCCTCTTTTCGACCACGTACGGGTAGTTCCGCGGGATCTCGCGGTTCCTGACCATCTGTTCGAACTGGTACCGCTCGTAGTACCGGACGTCGATGGCCTGCCGAATGCCCGGCACGCGCCTGGCCTTGCCGGACGCGAAGTCCTCGCGGGGAATCAGGATGGGCACACCCAGTTCGTTCTCGGCCCAGGTGCCGTTGGGCGACCGCCTGGGCAGAATCCGCAGCGGCTTGGCGCCGGGGCTGGGGATGACCATTGCCTCGATGCCGAGGGTGGCGATCTCGTGGCGGCGCACCGAGCCCCCGCAGCCACGGGTGCCCAGGATGGCCGCAATCACCAGGACGATCCCCAGGTAAACGCCCAGGCCGATGAACAGGACCCTGCGGCGTTGGAAGAGCGACGGCGCTTCCTCTTCCTCTTCGGTCTCGCCGGCGTTGTCTTCTTCCTCTTCCTCCTCGTTCGGCAGGCCGCGCGCGCGGAACTGCGGCCGGCCGCTCGCCAGTTTAGCCACCTCTTCGACGACGAACTCCAGCCGGGTCTTGGCGCCGATGCGGATCGCGTCGCCGTCCGACAGGACGTACTCGTCGATGGATTGCTTCTTGATGCGGGTCCCGTTGTTGCTGAGGTTCGTCAGAACCCACGTATTGCCGCTGCGGTCGATGCGACAGTGCTGCCGCGAGATGACCGCCTCCGAGAGCACGACGTCGCAGGAGGCGTCGCGCCCGATGAGCGTCACGCCGGGGGCCACGTGGAACGTCTTGCCTTTCTCGGGACCGTGGCTGCATTCCAGGCGGGCGCGCGCACCGGTGGAGGTCATCTGTGCCCGTGGATGCCGCGCGGGCAGGCTGCGCTCGTCTTTCTCGGTGGCCATCCGCTGCCTCCGCCACGTTATACGGCCGGCCGCCTCACGGGCGTTAGGGAAAATCAGCCTTCCCCGGCCGGGGACCCGTCCTGACGGACCGGGCGACCCGCGGGCGGAACCCCCCGCCCACGCGCCCTGCATCCTATCCGATGCTCGCTGAATCGTCAACCTCGGTGGCGAACCGAAAAGGCGCCAAGACACGCCGCTCCCACGGCAGCGCCCCCATCGAGCCGGGAGCGGAAGCTCCCGGTTATCCTCCCCCACCGTGGCCTCCCCCGCGCTTCGCCACGAGAACTCGGCGCGGCGCACCCTTGACAAGCGGGCCGGCCGCCTTAGAATGCCTGGAATCGCGTGTGTCACGTGAGGGGTACGGATGGCTGAAACCGCCAAAAGTGGCAAAGAGCGGACGGTCGGCATCGACCTCGGCACCACGCTGACCAAACTTGCCTACGTCGATCACGAAGGCAGGCCCGTCATCGTCCCGAACGCCGAGGGCGAACTCCTCACGCCCTCCGTCGTCGTGTTCACCAAGAGCGGCATCCTCGTCGGACGCGATGCCCGACGCGAGGCACTCGCCGACCCCGCCCGCTCTGTCTTCAACGTCAAACGCCAGATGGGCAACCCCAAGTGGCGCTTCAAGGTCGACGGCGAGACCTACACACCCGAGGCCGTCTCGGCCCTGATCCTCAAGAAGGTCATCCAGGACGCCGAGATGCACATCGGCCCCATCCGGCGGGCCGTCATCACCGTGCCGGCCTACTTCGACGACGCCCGGCGCAAGGCCACCGAGGACGCCGGCGCCATCGCCGGCGTCGAGGTCCTCGACATCGTCAACGAGCCCACCGCCAGCGCCCTGGCCTACGGCCTCACGAAGGCCGGCGACGACGGCGTCATCCTGGTCTACGACCTGGGCGGCGGCACGTTCGACGCCACCGTCATCGAGAAGAAGGGCAACGAGTTCATCACACTCGCGACCGACGGCGACGTGGAACTGGGCGGCAAGGACTGGGACGAGCGGCTGGTGAACTACCTGTCCGACCGGTTCCGAAAGGAGTTCGGCGACGACCCGCGAGAGGATCTCCAGGCGCTGGCCTACCTATGGATCTCCTCCGAGGAGGCCAAGAAGACACTCAGCCGGCGCGACAAGACCAACGTGCCCGTCTCCTACAAGGGGCATTGGGGCAACTACGAGGTCACGCGCGAAGAATTCGAGTCGCTCACCGAAGACCTGCTGGCCGTGACGCAACTGACCACCGAGATGGTCGTCGAGGAGGCCGGCCTCACGTGGCAGGGCGTCGCGCGGATCATCCCGACGGGCGGTTCGACGCGGATGCCCATGGTCCAGCGGCTCCTGGAGCGCGTGAGCGGCAAAGAGGTCAAGGCCGAGGTCCCCGTGGACGAGTCCGTGGCCGCCGGGGCGGCGATCCATGCCGCCATCTGTGTGCTGCACAGCGACGAGCGGATGCACGAACTCGGGGCCGAGGCCGCCGAACGCCTCGGCAGAATCCGTACCACCGACGTGGCTGCACACGCACTCGGACTCATCATCAAGGACGCCGGCACCCTCCAGTATCGAAACGACGTCCTCATCCCCAAGAACAGCCGCCTGCCCGTCAGCGTCATGCGGACCTACGGGACTGCCTACGACGGGCAGCAGAGGATCATCCTGCAGGTGGTCCAGGGCGACGCCCCCGATCCGGACGCCAACATCATCATCGGCACGGCCGACGTGACGGGCCTGCCCGCCGGCCGCCCGGCCGGCGCACTCGTCCGCGTCACCTACTCCTACGACCGCAAGGGTCGCATCCACCTGACGGCCGAGGACCAGGAAGCCGGCGAACTCATCGCCACCGAGATCACCCGCGAAGCCGGCCTGGGCCCCGAAGAGGTCTCCGACCAAGCCCGCCGCCTCAGCCTCAAAAGCATCGAGTAGCCCGCCAGGCCGTGCGTTTTTCGAACCATGTGCCACGGCCCGTACGGGCCGTGTGTTTTTCGAGCCGTGTGCCACGGCCCGTACGGGCCAGGGACTTGCCCTGCCAGGGTAGACGGCGGCTCGTGCCGTGGCCGGCCGCACTCCGCAATGGACTGGGGCTCGCCCTTCATTCCGCATTCCGCAATCCGCAATGGAAGGGACCTCCCCGTCATCCTCGCCATCATCACCGCCGTAGCGCCGGAGTCGTAGAGGCTGGATGCACGTACTGTCCTGATTCTTCTTGAAGATGCACCCCCAGCAATGATAATCGCCATCCACAAGGTTAACGGGTGGACCCGATGCGCCACGAACCATTATCCGGCGGCTTCTGGATGCGGCGTGTTTCATTCGCGGGCCTGCTGCGCATCCTGCACATTCTCGCCGACCACCCTTCCGGGATGCGAGCGACGGATCTGAATGAAGCTGTTACCCAGAGCGGAGCCTACCTTACCAAGAGCGCATCTCCGCCTTCGAAGACAACTCTCTACCACTGCCGCAATACACTTTTCCAGTTGCACGCTGTACAGCGACGCGACCAGCGTTACGTGGTCAACAGCCAGAACCCGGGCGTGCGTGCCCTGTTGCAAGAACCTATGCCGTTAGAGGACCACGGCCTCACACCGGCGGCGCGAGAAGCATTTGCGGCTCTCGTTCTGGCTAATCCCGACTGCAAGAGGCATTTCTTCGACTTGTTCATGCCCGATTGTCAGGACTACACCGTTACGCAATTCCGCCGGACGGCAGCGTCAGTTACATGGAGGAGGGTCCGGGGACAGCAAGGCGTGCTGCTTGCTCGTTCCGAAGATCGCCCTGTGTTCAGGTTATCTTCCCCCTCGCACATCAGAAGCATCCTTTACGGAGTGCGTTACTGGGCTCGCGACGAACTGCGACTCATCGACGAGTATACTAAAGCAGGCCTCGAAATTATCATGTACGCTCTTTCCCCTGCGCCTGACGATCAAGACCTCAATGCTGCTGTGCAGGACATCCTCTCTTGGCCCCGCAGCGAGGATGATGAGTGGACAACCATATCCCTCTGGGAACTGCTTGAGTGCTGTTGTCAAGCCCGGAGGCGCCCACGGGAGACTCTTTTTGCGGCGATCGCGTGGCTCGCAGAGAACCATGCTGACCATATGATGTTGATTCTGACCTCGCGCAGCTTCGCTGCCCTCACGGCGAGGTCAAGGCAGCGCGAAGAACTTGAACTGGGCAGTTATTTTCGGGATAATCAGGGGCGATACATCTCGCATATACGAATTCATCGGGACCTCACAGGAGAGTGAGCCATGGGGACTCCGCTCAAGAGGCTGGGGCTTGAGTTCAATCCGTTTGAACCGTCGGCAAGTGGTGCCCCTGTGCAAGAGCGTTTCTGGTTTCCTGCCAAGTGGCAAGGTGAACTCAGGGCCCAGTTGGACCAACTTGCTGGGGCGCACGGTGTGAAGGCCATCGCCATATCTGGGGAGTACGGAAGCGGAAAAACCTATATCCTGCAATGGCTGCAACGCGTGGAGTTGCCCCGCCGGCGCATCAGGGCCTTCTATTTCGATAATCCGGGCGTGCAGTTCTACGACTTGGCGAATGCCCTGTTGCGCCAGATCGGGCGGAAGGATTTCGCGAAGTCACTGTGGGAACTCGTGTCGACACATGTCGGGCCGTACCCACGTACCTTTTTTGGAACGGGCTTCGAGGACTTCCTGCGGAAGCGACGTGGGCAGAAGCGTGAGGTCGTTCTCGCAAGGCTTCAACATGCAATCGTCGAGGCCAACATAACCACGCGTGGAGAGATTGCGTACCGTCTCGCGCAACTCGTAGCCGACACCCCAACCAAACCTTACTTTGAATACCGGGACTTCGTTGCCGGCAGGCGGAACGCATTGGTCGCTGAGCGCGAAGAAGCCCCCTATTTTGGGGCGATTCTGAAAACTCTCCGTCTCGCCGCCAACATCAAGGCGGTAGCGTTCCTAATCGATGAATTCGAAGAAGTGTCGCTACTCAAGCGTCTTACCCGGCGCGAAGCACACGAATACCTGGCGACGCTGAAGCGACTCATAAACCTTACGGAGGAAGACCTGTGGCTAGTGGTCGCAATGACGCCCGACGCGGTGGACAAAACACAGGCGCTCGAACCTGCCTTGTGGCAGAGATTCACTGCGCAGGGCAAGTACCTGCTAACGATCCGGCCGCTAACGGTTCGTGAAGCAAAGACGTTGGTGGAGAACCGGCTCAAGGCTGCCCGTCTGCCGGGATTCAAACCCGGCAACCGGCTGTTCCCCTTCCCGGATGATCTGACCTCGATCCTGAGTCCGGCCAACAGGTCGAGCCCAAGGCGACTTGTGAAGATTTGCTTCTATGCGATAGGGAGCGCTCGCGGCAAACCTATGCCATTCAAGAGAGGGTTTCTGAAGCAGATCGAGGGCAGGGCGTATCCCCGCCCACGGCAGGGAGAAGCGTAATGTCCCACGAGCCTGTCTTGTTCTTAGACACAAACGCCTTTCATTACATGCGCCTCTACCTGGGATTGGTTCGGAAGTACAAGCTCCGGCCGATAGGCAAATCGACCAAGGATCCCGATCAGGTGATCCGAAATGAATTCAAGGGCCGCGCCCAAGACAACGTGAAGCAAGGGCGCCAGATCGTTGAGTTTCTCCGCTCCAAGTGTGAATCTGGTGCCCGCGTGGTGTATTCGCCGATCACATGCTTGGAGTTAGTTGCCGGTCTCCTTCGCGGCAAGGCGATTATAAGCGCGGCACGCGAGGGAACGCCGCAGCGCATGTGGAACCGAATCGACGAGCGAGAGATTCTGGCTCGCCTCGATGAGGCGGCCTACCGAGCCGCAAAAGGCGCGGCTGAGACGTGTGAGGTGGCCTGTGAGGCGTATGGCATTGCAGTCAACAGGGCTGATCCTACGAGAATGAGGGACGTGTGGATTCTGGCCGAAAAAATGCTGGAGTATGTTTTTCTGGATGCCGGGGACAGCCTTGTTTTTGCCAGTTCTCTACTCGAAATGGCGGATGAGGTGATTACGTACGACAGGTATCTCAGGTCGATAATCACCAGCATACAGAATCCTGGTGGGGCACGCCCTGAGGAGCGGGATTACTTCAAACGCATTAGACCAGATCTCGTGCGTCTTGTAGCAAAAGCAACGGCCCTTCAGACTTCAGAAGTCCGCCTGCCGAGGGTTTCCAAGGTACGATAAGAGCCCGTTCAATGACACCGGCATACGAGATAAGAAGACTAGATGGGTGGGGGCGTTGGGTCACACCCAAGGCCCTGAGGAGCAGGCCTATACACCGCTGGTATGTCTTTCCTCACAGCTTCACCAGCCGGTTAGTCCACGGACTCATCGACCAATGGCACCTAGGCCAAGCGGACACCATCATCGACCCTTTCGCCGGTGCTGGCACCACCCTTCTGGCAGCTAAGGAGAAGGGCGTCCCGGCTTGTGGCTACGACATCTCTCCGGTGGCTGTTCTGGCGGCCCGCGTGAAGATTGCCAACTACTCCAAGCAGCGCCTACGATGTGCTTGGCAGGCACTCCAAGATGCGATCGATCCCACTTCATGGAGCAGGCCTGCGAAGCCATATCCCGAATTGGTGAACAGGGCGCTGCCGGGCAAGCTGCTTGCGGCCTTCGACTCAATCGCGCAGCAGATCGCCGAGTTGGCCTGCTCAAGAGCAGAGAGAGACTTCTTCCGCTTGGCCCTGCTTAGCATTGTGCCGAAGTACAGCCGCGCTGTGGCGTCCGGTGGGTGGCTGAAATGGGTCGTACAACGCTCCAATGTCAGGAGCATTCCCTCAACACTGCGCCACCGTGTGGCGGAGATGCTTGCGGACCTGGACAGTGTCCGTCTTCCTCGGCGCGCTGAATGGCGCGTCAAGATGGCGGACGCGCGAGAATTGCCGGACCGTGCGTCCTCGTTCTCCGCTGTCATCACCTCCCCCCCGTATCCGAACCGTCACGACTACACCCGGGTCTTCGGGGTCGAGTTGATGTTGCAGTTTCTGGACTGGGAAGCAACCAGACAACTCCGGTACCAGAGTTTCCACTCCCACCCGGAGGCTCGGCCACAACGCCCATGCCATGCTGACTACCAACCTCCAGAGCGTCTCCTGAGAATCACGGCTTGCCTCAAGAAGAAGGGGCTCGAAAGGAAGATCGTGCGAATGCTGGAAGGCTACTTCCTTGATATGCACCTTTGCCTGCGCGAGATCGAGCGGGTCTGCCGACCTAAGGCACGAATCGCTCTCGTCTTGGGTAACGCTCAGTACTGCGGAGTCAGAATCCCGGTTGATAAGCTAACCGCCGAGATTGCCGAGAATGCCGGTTTGGGTTGCGACAGACTGCTGGCGGTCCGTTATCGGGGCAACAGCGCCCAGCAAATGGGGAAGTTTGGCCGAAGGCCATCCCGAGAGACAATCGTGCTTCTTAGCAAACCAAGATCTAGAAATTCCTGATGCCGAGGGATGGGGCGGGGTTCGTGTTCCGGGGGCGCGCGACTTAATTCGAGTCCCCGCGTGCTTTGCGGTTAGACCCGTTCCCGTTCAATCCTCCTTCGCCAAGGCTACGCCGGACAGGCCGGAGGACAAGTCCGCAATCCTCCTTCGCCAAGGCTTCGGAGGACAAGTCCGCAATTGGCTTTCCCCCTTTCCCCCGCCGCTGGCGGGCATTTGGCATTCGGCATTCGGCATTTATCATTCGTCATTTGTCATTCGTCATTCGTCATTGGCCCTGCAAGTACGCGCTCCCTTGCGCTCGCGGCTCGGAAATTACCTTTGCCCCATCCCCTATTCCCCATTCCCTGCCGTTTTGTTAGAACTCTAACAAAATTCTCACCCCTCTCTCCATTTTGTTAGAACTCTAACAACTTTTCGGTCCCTGCGGCCCTCCCGTCCGGCCTGCCATTGTGGCATGGTGACTTACATCAATTTCGCCCCCTCAAAAACCCATCAAAAACGGAACAAAACGGAACAAAAACGGACAAAAACGGACACATAAATCGCAAAAACGGAACAAAAACCAGCGCGTTTTGCCTTACCTATCTTAACATTTGAGGCCAAATCGCCCTTCACGGCCCAGAATCAACGCTCGGAACCAAAAAAAACGCGAATTTGGGTGTTTCGGCAAGGTGAAAATCGACGTAAGTCTTATGCAGTCTGCCGCATGTCAGACCACAAATGCACGCCGGCCACGGGCTCACGTGCCGCACGCCATGACGATTGGCGCCTTTTTCTTGCCACGTCACCGGCAATGCAATAACGTGGCGGCAGGATTCGGCTGGGCGGAAAAGGGGGATACGTCATCTCAATCGAACGGGCCAACGCCACCCCGGACGCCGCCGCCGGGCCGAAGCGGCACCTTTCGCTCCTCGATGCCATGTGCGTCGTCGTGGGCATCGTTATCGGCGTGGGCATCTTCCGGGCGCCGTCGCTGGTGGCGGCGATGACGCCCACACCAACGCTGATGCTGGCGGCCTGGGTGCTTGGCGGGCTGCTCTGCTTCTGCGGGGCGCTGACGTACGCGGAACTTGCGGCCGCCTACCCGCGAGTGGGCGGCGAGTACGTGTATCTGGAGCGATCTTTCGGCGGGGCGGTATCGTTCCTGTTCGTCTGGGCACGAATGACGGTCATCCAGACGGGCACCATAGCCGCCACGGCGTATGTCTTCGGCGATTACATGGTGCGGCTCGTGCCGGTGGGCGATGCGGGATCGCTGATCTGGGCCGTTGCCGCCACGATGGCGCTGACGG
Source organism: Planctomycetota bacterium (assembly GCA_030602705.1). Lineage (GTDB taxonomy): Bacteria > Planctomycetota > Phycisphaerae > FEN-1346 > FEN-1346 > JAUVZF01. Next base: position 2,463 of record JAUVZF010000036.1, on the reverse strand, counting down.
CGACCAACGTAGTGGGCCTGAAGACGGGCAAATGGACGCAGAACGTCCTGACGGCGGTGAAAGTGGCGGGGGTTCTGGCGATTGCGGTGGTGGGTTTCACCTTCGCGCGGGCCGCAGAGGCGCCTCAGGCCGCGCCCGCTGCGGCGGGGGATGGTCCGGGTCTGGCGGGCTTCGGCTTGGCGATGATCTTCGTCCTCTACACGTTCGGCGGGTGGAACGAAGCGGCCTACGTGGCGGGGGAACTGAAAAAGCCCAGCCGCAACACCCTCTGGCTGCTCGTCGGGAGCATCGCCCTCCTGACGGTGGTCTACGTGGCGGTGAACGTGGCGTATCTGCACGTGCTGGGCTTCGACGCGATGGGCAAGACGAGCGCGGTGGCGGCCGACGCGATCACCAAGGTGTTTGGGCCGGCCGGAGGCGCCGCCGTCAGCGTTCTGGTGGCGATCTCGGCGCTGGGGGCGATGAACGGGTGCATTTTCACGGGTGCGCGGTCGATTTGCGGACTGGGCGAAGATCATCGGCTCTTCCGCGCACTGGGCCGGTGGAGCCGGCGGTTCGGCACGCCTGCGGCGGCGATCCTGGTGCAGAGCGCGATTGCGGTCGTGCTGATCCTCCTGCCGGGCCTCGGCGGGGGCTTGCGCGAGCGGTTGGGGTCGGGGTTCGAGGAAGCCGTCACGTACACAGCACCGGCGTTCTGGGCGTTCTTCCTGCTGACGGGTGTGGCGGTGTTCGTGCTGCGCGTGAAAGAGCCGGACGTCGAGCGGCCGTTCCGCGTGCCGCTTTATCCCGTGACGGTCGTCGTCTTCTGCGGGATGTGTGCCTGGATGCTCTATCGAAGCCTCGATTATCGGGCGTTAGGGGCGGTGGTCGGCGTGGCCGTGCTGCTGGCGGGCGTGCCGGTGTACCTGGTGAGTCGGCGCAAGGCCAAACGCGCCGAGTACGGTGAGACGTAAGCCGCGCCGCGGTCTGCAGACGGACGGTCCTTCATCCGCGTTATCGTGCATTTCTGCCGATTTTCCGCCCCCTGGAAGGGCGATACGGTATGAGGGCAGACGCCGCTCGCCGCAGCGAGCCGCCTGTGGAGATCGGCATCGCGGGCGGCCGCCCTGTCGCCCGAAGTCCAGGCCCAGTTGTCTGCCGTGCCGGAGATGGCCGGGGCGATCAACGATCTTGTCCTGCGGTGGGCGCCGATTGTGACCTACGGGTTCTATTCGCTGGTTATCGGGCTGAGCGCGTGTTTCCAGGGGGGCATGGCGCTGTATTACTTCACCCGGCGTAAGCACATCGAGCGGTTCAACCGGTCCACTCCGGAGTGGATCCGCCGCCTGTTCGTCGAGATGCGGGCGTAAGCCACACCACGTCGCCGTCTACGCGGTCCGACCTCATCGACACGACGGGCCTGGGCCCGTACCGGGAATGGGCCGCGCGCGTGGCGCTGGAGGCCGGCCTCCAGCCGATCCGGCTGCGCTGCCGCTACGGCGGCGGCCGAAGTACGCCGAGCCTCAGCGTCAAGTACGAGGGGCCCGGTGTGGCCAAGCAAACGGCGCCGGCGTCGGCCCTGTTTCACGCTACGGGGTAGGGCGGCAGGGCCTTCTTCCAGGTGGCCGCTTCAGAAGTGGTGTGAGCGGTGGGCGGCTGGTACACTTGCCGCGCGAAGGAGACGCCGATGGCAGTCCAGGTCGAGCCCTGCGAGAACTGCGGGCGACGGATCGGTCGCCTGGAGCAGGCCTATCTCTGGCAGGACCACGTGGTCTGCGAGGAGTGCTGCCGGCGTCTCGCCTCGGATGCGGCGTCATCGGCTTCCGGAATCGCGGGCGCCGCGATCGGTGCCCCGGAGGGCGCGCCACGGTCCGCTCCCGACGCTCCGAAAGATGCGGAGGTGGTTCTGTGGTCCGCATCCCCCTCCGTCCTGCCGTATGTGCCGCGCTATGTGCTTGTCGGACTCGCCTTCCTCGGCAACCTGATTGTGGCGGCGCTTGTGGGGTGGCCTTTCCTGCTGGGCGCGTGGGTTTGTCTGGTCCTGGCAGCCGATTGGGAACTGCGGCGGCGGGCGACCCGGTATACCGTCACGAAACGGCGGGTCATTCGGCGGACCGGGTACCTCCGACGGGTCCAGCAGGAAGTCCGGACCGCCGACATCCGTGAACTCGGGCTGCGCCAGGGGCCCCTCGAACGGCTCTTCGGGGTTGGCACGGTCACGGTCGCAACGGCCGCCACCGCCGAGAGAGAAATGCTCATTGCAAAGGTGCCGAACGCGAAGAAGGTGATGGAGGTCCTGCGCCGGGCGCGGTCGTAGCAGGGCAGCGCGGGCGCGTGCTGCGCGGTGGGTCTCCCGACCCGCCGCGACCACACGCCGACACCTCGTAGCGCGGCGGGTGCGGAGACCCGCCGCGCCCATGCCCGGCGCGTGCCTCAGGCCCCCCGGGCTCACGGCCGCCCGGACGGGCGCTACAGCGCGGTGGC
>JAUVZF010000045.1 GCA_030602705.1 Planctomycetota bacterium | reverse complement strand
CGCCGCCTCCCCCGCCTCGTTTGCCCTGGTGGGACCTCCGCCCCGCCGCAACGCGCCACTCGGCTCCGTCGAACCGCTCTCGACCCCCGTCGCCCCATGCGAACCCGCCGCCGACGAGGCATCATGAATAATGTGGGCTAGGGGAAGGCGGCAATCTTTGGAACCGCATGACATCGAAGCCTGCTCAGGGCGGCTTTGCGAAACTCACCAGTGTACGTTATAATTGCGAGTCTGTGCCAGCCAGAACAGAAGTGAGTGTGCTGTGGAGATACAACCCAAGGCAGAGAGATCCAGGTGGCTCAGGGCCGCGCCGTGGCTTCTGCTCGCGGCTGGGCTGGTGGCGGCGTACGCGCTGAACTTTTACGAGATGTGGCTGCGATGGTTCCCGGCGTGGCGGTCGCTCAACCCCGACCTCGGGCTGTACGACCGGATCATGGAGGGCGAGAGTTACTACACCCACGGCCCGCTGGTGCCGCTGGTCAGCCTGATTATCGCGATCCTGCTGATCCGGCACACGCGCATCCCCGTGCGTCCGAACCGCGTGCTCGGCTCGGTGGTTCTCGCGGGCAGTCTCCTGTTCCATCTGACCGCGAGTCTTGCGCGGGTGAACTTCGCCAGCGGGTTCAGCCTGATCGGCGTTCTGGCGGGGCTGGTCCTGCTGCTTTGGGGCACGACGGCGCTGCGGCGTCTGTGGTTCCCGATTGCGTTTCTGTTCTTCATGGTCCCGCTGCCGGAGGTCAGCATCGCGCAGGCGAACTTCCGGCTGAAGATGGTGGCGGCCGACTGGGGCGTGCGTATCGCAAACGTGATCGGTGTGGTGGCCGAGCGCTCGGGCAATCAGGTCTTCCTGCAGGACGACAAGCAACTGGTCATCGCGAACGTCTGCAACGGCTTGCGCACGCTGATCAGCCTGATCGCGTTCGGTGCAATCTACACGTATGTATGCAAACTGCGCGGCCTCTGGCGCGTCGCCCTCTTCGCGATGACCGTTCCCGTTGCCGTGGTCAGCAACTCGATCCGGATCGTGGGGCTGATCGTGGTGGCCGACGTCTGGGATACCCAGACGGCGACCGGCGCGTTTCACGACATCTCCGGCCTGATGATCTACGTCATGGCCTTCGGGATGATGTTCGGCCTGGAACGGCTGGCGCTGGGCGCCCGCGAACTGATCGGCCGACCGGCCACGATTCTGCCTCTTCTGCACGGCGTCGAGCGCGGTCCGGACGACGAAGACCAGTGGCCGCACCTCGTCCGCGCCGGAACCGGGACGGCGGGATGGGCGACCGCCGGACTGATCCTGGCGGCTGCCGGTGCGCCTTTGTGGCTCGGCATGTCCTGGACCTCCGCCGACAACTCCGGGATGCTGGACGAGTTGAAGAAGACACTCCCGGCCGAACTTGAGATAGGCGGCCGTCGATATCACGGTTACGACCTGGAAATGCCTGAGGAAGTGCTCGTCATCCTCGAATGGCCTGAGTATCTCAACCGGCGTCATACGGCGCCCGGCGCGGCGCCGCTGGACTTCTGTGTCATCTTCAGCCGTGACAACCGTAAAGCGACCCATCCGCCGGACCTGTGCCTGGAAGGCGGCAGACAGGACATCATCGCGAAAGCCGACGTTGTGGTGACGGGTGTCGAGGGCCGAGGCAGTGTGCCCTGCCGTGAACTGATCGTCCAGTCCGGTGCCCAAAAGGAATACTTCCTCTATACATATCGTTGCGGCGACAAGTACACTCCGAGTTTCTGGGAGCAGCAACTGACGATCTTCGCAAACGGCCTGCTGAACCGCAATGCGAGCGGTGCGCTCATACGCGTCTCGACCCCGGTCACGCGTGACCTGGCGGACGCGCGGCAAAGGGCCATGAGGCTTTTCAGCGTCGCGGTGCCTTATCTGGACCGTGCGCTGCCCTGATCGAAGGAGAGATTGGTAATGCGGCGGATAATCCTGATTCTTGTCATCGTCGGTGCTCTCGGCGCCGTCGGCGCCGGGGCGTGGTGGTGGTTCCATCGAAACAGCGGCGAGACGTTGCTGGCACGGGCCGAACTCGCCCTCAGAGCCAGGAACTTCGACCGCGCGATCGAACTGAGCAAGCAATACGCGGCCGCAAACCCGGACGCTTGGCAGGGCCCGTTCGTCCAAGCCCAGGCCCACATCTTGCTCGGACAGTACGAAGAGGCCCGCGACCAGTTGGATGCGGCCGCCAAGGTCGCCCCGGACGAGGTCCGCATCCCAATGGCCCGGGCCGACACATTCGCCCACCCCGCCAGACGGTCACTGGCCTCAAACGATCCGAACCTTCCGGCGGATGTCATGGTGGAGGCGATCGGGCAATTCGAGGAGGCCAAGAAGGTTCTGGAGAAGGCCCCGACCTCCGACGAGAAGGCCGCCCTGGACGTCTCCGAAGCACTCGGACTCATCGAGATGGACATAGGCTACGCCCGGAAACGGCTCGGCAACCGGTTGAAGAAGCAAGCCGAAGTACTAAAGGCCGCCGGTGCAACGGAACAGGCAACCGCCAAGGAAAAGGAGGCCGAAGACGCGTTCTCAAAGGCGGACGGCAACCTCAGGGAAGCGATGAAAGTCCTGCTGAGTGTTGTCAAGCAGGACGCGCCACACGAGAGGGCCGCTAACGCCTTGGTCCGCCTCTGCACCGCCGAACTGAGCGACCCGAAGAAACCCGCAGAGCAGCGGAAGGTCTTCGAGGAGGCCCTGGCCGCTGCCGAAGAGACCATCATGTCACTGGATGATCCGCCCCCGCTGGCCGCCATGATGCTGATTATGCGCGAAGCCACGCCAACCGACGCCGAAGCAGGTTCGCCCGCCGAGCGCGACAAGATCACGACCGCCTCGAAGGACCTGGACAAGATCCTCGAGCGGCATCCGGACCACCGCGACGCCCTTCAGGTAAGGCTCGCGCGGGCGCGCCTGGCACTTGCACTCAAGGACTTCGAGAAAGCAGAAGAGATCTGCAAGGCCGTTCTCAAGACCGACGCGCGTCAGGCCCAGGCCAGGCTGCTGCTCGCCACGGCCGCGATGGCCCAGGGCGACTACGCCCAGGCGGAGAGGGACCTCTTCGCCCTGAAAACGGATTTTCCGCAATGGGCGGCGGCCCACTACGCCTACGCCCGGGCTGCCTTGGCGAACAAGAAGAAGGAACTCGCCAAGGAGGCCTTGCGGAAGGTGACCGAACTCGATCCGGACCACGCCGGCGCCCGTGTCGACCTGGCGAGAAGCCTCGCCGCCGACGGGTTCTACGACCAGGCGTTCTCGGAGGCCAAGGCGCTTTACGAGGCACACCCGGACAGTCCTGTTGCCGTCGGGTTCTTCGTCGAAACCGCCGTGCGCACCAAGCAGCCCCGCGTGGCTCTCAAGGCCCTTGAGGCCGCCGAGAAACAGTTCCCCGATCGTGCAGACATGCAGTTGGCGGTCTCCGGGGGCTACGCCCTGCTTGGCAACGCGAAGGCGGCACGAGGAGCGGCAGACAAGGCGTCCCAGATCAAGCCCACAACCTTGACCGACCGCCTGGCGGTGGCCCAGGCCATGTTCCGGTTGGGAAAGACGGCCGAAGCGGAGACACTCCTCATCGATACGGTCAAGGCCTATCCGCGGTCGCCGGATGCGCATTGGCAACTGGGCGGTCTGTACCTCGGGACCCGCCGCTCCATGCAGGCCGTTGAGCAGTACCAGGCCGCCGTTCAACTGGCGCCGCAGAACACGGCATATCGACTGGTCCTGGCCACCGCCCTTCACCGTATCGGCCTGTTGGATGAATCCTACGCCGAGGTCAGGCATATACTCGAGCGGGACCCTTCGCATCCGGGCGCAAGCCTGCTCGCGACGCAGATCGGGATCCAACGCGGCGGGTCGCCGGCGGCGGACCTGTTCCAGGAGCAAGCCGCCGGCAAGCAGCGGGGCCTTCCGCTTGCCCGGATCTACCTGAGCGGTGGCCAGCCTGAGCAGTGCGTTGAAGTGTGCCGGACGATCCTGAAGGAAAACCCGGACGACCCCGACACCCTGTGGCTCCTCGGCCGGGCCTATCTGGTTCTGGGCCGGGCGGACCAATGCATCGAGCAATTGGCCGCCGCCGTCAAGGTGGCCCCAGACCGGCTTCCACTCTATCAAGCCCTCGCAACCGTGTTGAGCAGGGACAAGGACCCGGCGGAGGTGGAATCGTCCCTGGCGGCCATCCCCGGCGCCAAGCGGGAGTTGGTTGATTCGGCCATAGGATGGGTGTTCGAGCGAAGTCGTCGGTACGAGGCGGCCGCCGAAGCCTACGGCCGGCTCTCCGGCCGCGCCGACGCGCCCGAGGGCTGGCGGAACCTGGCGCTGCTCAACCGCGCCCGGTGCCTGGCACTGGCCGGACACACCGGCCGCGCCATGCTCGAGTTGAATCAACTCCCCAAGGAGGCCCCCTGGCACACCCGCATGCTCACCGCCAAGGCGGCGGTCCTGGCACAGGCCGGTCGTGCCGACGAGGCGGGTCCCCTCCTGCAGGAACTCCAGACGGCGGCCATCCAGGCCGCAGACACCGGTGCCCTTGCCCGCATCGGCCTCTTCCATCTGCGCACCCGCCAGCCGGAGAAGGCCCTGACCGTCTCCGATGAACTCCAGCGCCTCCGTCCAAGGGATCCGCAATCCTGTCTGCTCCGTGCCGCAGCGCTCGGCGCAATGGGACGCAGGGCAGACGCTATTGAGTCCTTCCGAAAGGCCGTCGTCCGACAGCCGGGCAACTTCGCCAACCGCATAAGACTGGTCCGGGCGCTGGACGCGGAGCAGAGACCCAAAGAGGCACTCGAAGCGCTGGCCGAACTCGAAAAACACAGCCAGACCGGCAAGGCCATCGCCCGGTACGAACAAGGGCTGCTCTTCGCCCGCTGGGGCCTTCAGAAGCAGGCCATCGAGCACCTCGGCAAACTTGCCGACGAGGGAGCCCACGCAAGACCTGAACTGCGAGTGGCGCTGGGACGGGCCCTCGCGCACCTGGGTCAAACAGAAAAAGCGCGTGAGGAACTCCAGAAAGTGCCCAAGTACGCGGCACAGTATGTGAGCGCGCAGCAACTTCTGGCCGGACTGGCGGAATCGGACGACGAGAAACTGGCCATCCTACGTAAGGCCGAGGCCGATAAGCCCGGCCTCGCGAACCTGGCCGCCCAGCGGATGGACATCCTGCTGCGGGCCGACCGCCCCGGCGAGGCCGCCAAGGAGTTTCAGGCCTTTGTGGCCGACATGCCTCAGGACGCCGCGCCGCCGGGAACACTGTGCCTGCTTGCCGTGCACGCCATGCTCAGAACAGGCGACCAGCAGGGCGCAGCCAAACTGAGCGTGGAAACCGCCAAGCGCATTCCAAGACCCGCGTGGAAACGAACGGCGGCTCTGTTGACGATGCACAACCAGCCTGGAACAGCCCGGACCATGCTGCCTGAGACGGGCAAAGCGAACCTGCACGATGCGATCCTGGGCCTGTGCCTCGCCGCGCGGACCGGCGACGATGCCAAGAAATGGACCGACCGTCTGGCACAACTCGAAGACCTGCTTGCCCAGGCAACACCGCCCGCCACGATTCCCATGACGTACAAGGTCCTGGCCGCCGTGGCAACCGGAGCAAACGAGGAAGCCGAGAAGCAACTGGCAGCGTCCACCAGGCAGGACCTGATCGGTCGGGCCGTCATGGGCGAACTGATCTCCTCGGCCAAGAACAATCCCGGCATCCGGGCCGAAGCGGTGAAGTTGCTGAAATCGTCCGTGGCGATGGACCTCGGCCTGCCGGAATGCGGACGTGCCTGGGCGCTGGAATCGCTCAAGGCGCGGCCGACGTCTCAATGGGCCGCCGCCCTTGCCGCTCAGCGCGCGACGGAACCCGCCGACCTGCGCAACGTCCTCAAGGTCCTGAAACCGCCCGACTGTGTTCTTGCACGGATGATCCAGGCATCTCTACTGATGCACGAAAATCAATTCGAGAAAGCCGCACAGATATACCGCCTTGCCGCCGAAGCCGAAAACGGCAACCCGCAGTTGGTGATGAATCAGGCCATGGCCACCGAAGGCGCGGGCCGACGCCAGGAGGCCCTGCCGCTATACGATCAGGTGTGGGAGAAGACTCAGAATCCGGTGGCCGCCAACAATGCCGCTTACCTGACATCGGAACTCCACGCCAGCGATAAGGACAAACTGGCCAAAGCGGTCGTTTGGTCCGAAGCCGCCGTCAAGGCGGCGCCCGCCATGGCCGCCTTCCGCGACACCAAGGGATGGATCGCCCATTTGATGGGCCGCAACGACGAAGCGATCCCCGAACTGCGGCGGGCCGTCAAGGGATTGCCCGAGGCACCCGAAATCCACTACCACCTTGGACTGGCCGAGAACCAGGCCGGCAACACGCGGCTGGCCCGGTGGCACCTCCAGGCCGCAGTGGACCTCGGCGAGGGGTTCAAAGCGCGAGGCGAGGACATTCCCAAAGGGGCCGCCAAGGCTATACGTCTTGCCCGCGAAGCCCTCGCCAAACTCGAAGGGGCTTGAGCAACCGTGACCCCGCCCCAGGAGCATGCCGAGGCCCTAGCGGGTTCGGGGGACGTGGTGCACCTTTTGAGTTTCGACGTCGAGGAGTACTTTCAGGTTGAGGCGGCCGCCAGGTCCGGCGTCCGGCGCGAGGATTGGCAAGGGTTCGCGACACGTCTTGGCCCGTCGGTCGATCGTGTCCTCCAGGCCCTGGCCGACCATCAGGCCTCGGCCACGTTCTTCGTCCTCGGCTGGGTGGCGCAGCACGAGGCCGACGTCGTACGCCGAATTGCCGCCGCAGGCCACGAGATCGCCTCGCACGGCATGGAGCACCGGATGCTCCAGCATCTTACCCCGGACCAGTTCCGCCGGGAACTCCTCGACAGCCGCAGGATGCTGGAGGACCTCTCCGGCCAACCTGTCATCGGATACCGTGCCCCGACGTTCTCCATCACACACGATACGGCGTGGGCCCTGGACGTGCTCGCCGAGACCGGCTACCGGTACGACTCATCGGTTTTCCCGATTCACCACGACCGGTACGGCGTCCCCGATGCGCCGAGGGGCATCCATCGTGCGGTCGGGCCGACGGGGGGAGGCGTCCTGGAGGTCCCGCCCCTGACGCTTCGCTTCGCAGGAACCAACTGGCCGGTCGGGGGCGGTGGTTATCTTCGCCTGCTTCCCGTGCGGGTTGTCGGCCGGGCTCTCAAGAAGGCTGCACGCCAGGGGCGGCCCGGAATGATTTATCTTCATCCGTGGGAGTTAGACCCCGGCCAGCCCGTCCTGCCAATGCCCCGCCTGACGCGCTTCCGGCACCGTGTCGGCCTTCGACGAACCGAGGCCAAACTCCGCTGGCTCCTCAGACGGTTCCGCTTCACGGGCATCGGCCGGCGTCTCGACTCGCTCCTGGAGCAGGCGGACGGAGCATACCATTACGGCCGGCCGTGAAGACTCTGCGGCTGCGACAAGGTCGCAACTGCGTCAACACCGATAGGCCTCACTGCCGCACGGCCCCGAGAAGGTGTCTGACAACGGTTGTGCGGCCATCCCGGATGATCTCGATGTCAACAACCTCGCCGGGCTTGCACGACCCGACGGCCTCCGCCAGTTTCTGTGCCGTGGGCGTGGCGTGCCCCGCCACCGAGATGATGATGTCGTCCACCTGAAGGACCTTGGCGCGCTCGGCAGCGGACCCGCGTACGAACCCGTCAACTTGGACACCTTCCGGAGCGCGGCGCATCCTGATTCCCAGGTGCGTTTTGGGCGGGCGCGCCGGCTGCCAGAGAGGTTTCAGCCCGAGAACCCACCGGCGCCAGTCGGCCTCGACCTCGCCTAACGGTTTCCCCAGCGTTTCCTCGAGAGCCACAACGCCTGTGAGATCCGACCCGTAACGAGCCTTGTACGTCTCGTAGAACTCCTTCAGTTTTCCCCGCCGGTCGAGGTACAGCATCACGTAGCGCGCGTGCGGGTAGCAGGCCTCTGCGTCCAAAGAGAACGCCTCCCGGTCCATGGCGCACAGAGCAGCCAGCGAACGGACCCGCTTCTGCCGAACAGACTCTCGAAGCACGGCCAAACCGGCGTCCAGAAGCACTTCGATCTTCCCCTCACGGACGCGTGACCGCTGGAACAGCGTCGCCAAGCCTTCCGATATCCATACCGGATGCCGCTGGTTGGCCCGGACCTGGTCGCTGTGATGGAGGGCATGGGTGAACTCGTGAACCAGCACGTCGCTCAGGCTCATGCTCGTCAGCGTGCGTGTTGCCGGCCGGTAATAGCCCGACGCCTCGGCCGGAGGGTGCGACTCGCGGTAATCGCTCAGCGTCGGCAGGACAACCGTCACGTTCCACTGAAAAGGGGCCGGGAAAAGCAGCGACCGCTGGGCGTCGGCGTATGGACCCAACAGCCCCACGACGCGGTCGAAGGCCCGCGCATCAAGCGCCGAAACGTAAACCAGATGCCGTCTGTTATCGATCCGTGTGGTGTAGCCCTCGCCGAACTTCCGCAGGTTCAGTTCGGTCAGCGCCTTGGCCTCGGCAGCGAGGTCGGCCCCGCGCGCTGCCGCAGCAGCGGTCGCCAGTGCCAAACTTGCTGCAACCAGCAACGCGAGGATGCCCGGCCTCGGCTCAAACTCCATGCCTCCCGGATCCTTCTTGCACGTTTCCACCGGCTGCCTCCGGTCCACGCCGACCTCCGAACCTCGACCGCACCTCAGGTAGACTCCCGGATCTCTACGTCCGCATCGGTTGCGTACCCGGGACGGATAAACGTTTCTACAAAGCGCCTGTAAAGGAATACCCCAACAACGCCCCCGGCAGCCGCGAGAACCGCCGTTGTCATGTCGGCAGTATGCGGTGGGAAGAATACTTGCCCCAGTTCCACGGCGGCCGGCACCGCCCCCGCGACGACGGCGGCAACCAGCCGCCTGCCGCCGAGGATACCCGACACCAGACTCATCAGCAGCAGGCCCAACGCCAACGGGACGGAAAAATCTCGCAGCAACTGGGCAGCGGCCTCAAACTCGGCGTTCCAGTACTGGTAAAAAAACGGCACCTGGACCGTCTTCGCCAGCGCGTCGGCCAGGCCTTCGTCGGGCCATTGGAACTCCAGAGGTCGCCACTTGCCCCATACGAGCGCCGAGACCACAGCCACCGTTGCGGTCAGCCGAAGCACCCAACTGAAGCACCGCCAGAGGGCACCTCTCGGCAAAGGACGCATGGCCGCGGGGCCGAACTGCGTGGCCAGCGCGCCGCCCATCACAACCCCCCACGTGCCCAGGATCACGTCCGTCGAACTCGAATACCGTGAGTAGACGAGCAACTGGAGCAGTTCAACGGCAAGGGTCAGCCCCGCGCCCACCGCCAGCGCCGCCAGCACCGGGCGGCGCCACCGCGCCCATCGGACCACAACCCAGTATCCCACGGGAATCAAGACCGCGACCTTGCCCAGGAAAACCAGAATCGAGGCCCGATTCAGGTCGGCAAACGGGGCGAGAACGAGTTTCCCTTGATGCAGTTCCACCATCATCTCGTCGGCCGAAACGACCAGGTCGTACGGGAACAACTGGTACAGCACCAGGGCCACCACGTAGCCCGTGAGCACCTGCGCAGCCAGTTCTCGCGGCCCGCCGCGTCGATGGACCAGGCCCCGCCACCACGCCGTGATCCGCCCCCCGAGCGCAAGCCACGCCACGATGCCGACGGCTGCGCCCACGCACTCGGCCAGGATGTCATTCAGCGAAACGGTCCGCGGCGGGAAGAACAACTGCGCGAACTCGATGCCAGCGCTCAGGATAACCGCTCCCGCCATCACAAGGAGAACCAGGAGCCACCGGCCGCCGCGCGCGTTTTCGCGCGTCAGCGCTCCCGTCGCTAGGAACGTCAGCGGCACGAACAACAACAGGTTCGCCACAAAGTCAGCGCGGTTTCCTATCTGGAGCATCAGATATGGTGTTCTGAGAAACACCTCCAGCGCCTCTTCAAGCGGACGAGGATGGAAATCCAGCGGGATCAGAGAACCGTACACCACGAGAAAGGCATACACAAAGGTCAGAATGAAGTAAGCACGGCCTGGACGAGTCTTCGGCTTCCCCCTGCCGGCAGCGGCCGCAGTAGACTTCTCTTCCGCCGGCGCGGCCGCGCCCTTGCCCACCCCTTCGGCCGGCGCTCTCCACACAAGACGCAGCGCGCACAACTGCCCGAATGCCAGCACCAACACCAGGCCAACCTGCACCAGACACCAACGGAGAAACAGGTGGCCCGAAGATAGCGGCACGTGCGAATGAGCAGCCAGGAGCAGCCGAACGGCCGGGAACGTCGTGCCGCCGTCAACGACCTCCGGCGCCAGGCCCAAACGCAGCAGCAACCACCCGGCCGCCACCAACAGCCCTGTGGCCGTCAGCGAACCGAGGAGGAACCATATCCGAGGCCGCCGGAGCGCAAAGCCAACTGCCGCCCCGTTCATGGCGACGAGAAAGAGCAGAAGCACGAGGAAGACGTGGCCGCCGAACGGCTCGGACCGCACCAGGCCCGCGCCGCCTTCGTCGATCCCCTGGCTGACCAAGACGATATGAGCCAGCAGGATCCAGGGGAGCCCCATCAGCAGCAGGGAAAGGACGCATTTTGAAGCCGCGTCCCACGTCAGGAGTCTCGCCGCGCCTACAACCGCGCTGCTGACAATGAGGATCAGGGACACGTAGGAAAACAGAAGGACTAAAGGCAGGGCCTGCTCATTCCACCACTCGCCCCACACCAGCCCCACCGCCGAGACGCGAAACATTACTAGAAGCGTCCCACCCAACACACCTGCCCAGACCGGCAGGCCCAGGCTCCACTTGGGCTTCCTCAGGATCACGTTGCCCACCCAGGCCGGCGCGAACCCCAGCCAGAGCAGCCAGACGGAAAACACAGCCACGGCAAGACTGCCGGGCTCGTGGCCAAATGGGCCGCGGACATAATCAGGTGCGTCCGGCGATGCAAGAAGAAAGCGCAGTCCAACGAAGACCACCGCGATACAGCCCAACATGAGCAGCGCAGTCAGGGCGCGACTGCCTTGCCCCGACGCTGATGTATCGGAATCACCCGACATGTCCGCCTCAGCCTGCAGAAGACCCAACCGTCCCCGTCGCCGGAAGGTCCGGAATCGCGCTGAACGCCATCAGGTTTCGCCGTGGGAAACACCCACAATAACGCACAAGCACCTGTGTTACAACGAGTAGCCTCAGAGCCGGGATTCCAGATGAGTGTCTCCCACGCCACGGGTGTGGCAAGTTTTTCTGGCGAGCGCAGGCGGTTGTAGCGCCCGTACGGGCGGCCGTTGACGGCGGCACCGGCCAGAATGCGCCGGGGATAAACCCCGGCGCTACGGCCAAGCCGCAGGAAATCGTCCCCTGCCAGAAATCGTTGCCACGCCTCAAGCCACCCTCCATCGGCAAATGGTGGCCCGCAGTCCGCGTCTATGGTATGCTCAGCACATTGAATCACCCGGGCCATCTCGCGGGTACCGTCTGCAAACGCATGCGTGTCAAGGGTGTGGGAGGCACTCAACGAGCCGTTAAGGAACGGCGCCGGTGATTGCCTCTTTAAGCGCCGGAAAACCGTCAATCATGTTCCCATGGCAATGCCGATGAATACGCAGCACCCGGCTGTACCGTGCGTCGAAACCGGAAGTGGAGCCCCTTGATGACATCGCAGGTCCAATCTGACCTTCGCTCGTCCGTGCAGGCGGAGCCGGAACCTGTCCCGGAAGCGGAGTCGGACGAGTTCCACGACGTTGTCGCCGTGCTCATGGCCGGCGGCATCGGAACCCGCTTCTGGCCTCTCAGCACGCCGCAGCGTCCCAAACAGTTCCTGACCGAACTTGCCGGTCGCTCGCTCTACATGCAGGCCTTTGACCGGGCCCGGTTGCTCGTCCCGGCCGGCCGTATTCTGGTCATGACAAGTGCGGACTTCCTCGACCTGGTCCGGCAACAGACCCCGGACGCCCCGCCCGAAAACGTCATTCCGGAACCGCTGCGACGCGACACCGCCGCTGCCGTGATCCTCGCCTCCCTCATCGTCGCCGACCGCTGGCCGGACGCCGTCATGGCCGTCTTCCCGTCGGACCATTTTATCGGCAACGCGGTCGAATTCCGCCGGACGCTGGCCGCTGCCGTGACAAGGGCGCGGCAAGGAGGCCTGGGCACGATAGGCATCCGGCCCACATACGCGGCCACAGGATATGGCTACCTGCGGTTGGCGGCTTCAGCCGAGCCGCTGGCGGCTCAACGCGTCGAGGAGTTCGTCGAGAAACCCGATCGCCAGAAGGCTGAACAGTACCTCGCTTCCGGGCAATTCCTCTGGAATAGCGGCATCTTCGTGTGGCAGGCTCGCGAGTTACTTCAGGCAGCCGAGCGGCATCTGCCCGATACGCACGGCGCCCTGGCCGGCCTGACCGACGCGGTAGGTGACGGTGCTTTCTCCGAGCGAGCGATGGAATCGTTTCGCCGAATCAAGCCCATCTCCATCGACTTCGGCGTCATGGAAAAGGCCCGCGACGTGTGGTGCGTTCCGGCGGCGTTCGAATGGAGCGACATCGGCGGCTGGCTGGCGACCGACCAACTGATCCCGCCCGACGAATGCGGCAACCAGGTGCGCGGCAACGCCTTCCTGGACGAAGTGGCCGGCACCCTTGTCATTGGAAGGCCCGGCCATCCGATCGCCGTCGTCGGCCTTACCGACTGTATCATCGTCCACAGCGACGCCGGCACACTGGTTTGCCATAAGTCGGCCGCCGACCGTATCAAGCCGCTCATCAGTCGGATTCTTGGGTTGTAGTCGGAAGGTCCGCAGACCCGCCCCTACCGGCTCACTGGTTGCTCGAAGCCTCGACCAGCGTGAGGATGGCGGCCTTGATGTGCCGGGGCAGGCGGCGCCATGCGGCGACGACCCGTTCGACTCCGCCTTCGGCTTCGCTCCCCGTAGGGGTCCTTCCGAACAGGGACAGGGCAGGCTTCTGGGCCGGGTCAGGCAGCATTCCAGGCGCATTTTCGGGCCTGTTTCCGGCGCGCTGCAAATGCGCTGAAAGGCTGTTGGCGGCGGGTCGTAAGTCTTTGCCAGCAAAAGCCTTACGGATTCCGTGCCGTTGACTCTTAATCAGCGGGTCCGGGGACCTGAGTCCCTGGTGGCCCACCACCCGCATGTGTTGGCGAGTGTGCGCAAGTGGTGGCGTTTACCTTTCCCTTCTCGCCGGTAGTACTACAACGCTAACTCGGATAGGCTCGCTGGCCCGCGACGCCCAACGGGCCGTCTTGCCCTTGGCGACCATCTCGTGCGGCTGCTCCCGCTCCTCACTCGTCAACCGAATCACATAGTGCTTGTTCATGCCGATCCTCCCCGGTACCATGGTACCCCGATGCGAGAATCGATCATCCACCATACGAACAAACATCAAAAGACGACGGAGCCTGGCCCCCGCCGGCAATCGGGGGCTTGAAGGTGATTGACCGATGGCCCAATTCGAACAACTCGTCGCGGCCAACAAACGCAACAGCGTCCTGTTGGTCATTGCGTTTATCGCATTTCTCTGCGTCCTGGGCGGCGTCCTGGGATGGGCGATCTGGGGCGACCCGCGGGCGGCCGTGCCGAGCATCGCCATCGCGCTGGCCGTCTCGCTCGTGATGGCGCTCATCGGCTACTTCTCCGGGCCGCAGGCCGTGCTGGCGCTGAGCGGCGCGCGGCCGCTCTCCAAGCAGGAAGACCCGCAACTGTACAACGTCGTGGAGGAACTGACGCTGGCCTCGGGCCTGCCGATGCCCAAACTCCACGTCATCGACACGCCCGCCATGAACGCCTTCGCCACCGGCCGCAGCCCCGAGCGCGCCCACGTGGCCGTCACGCGCGGCCTCAGGGAGCGACTCAGCCGCGACCAACTTCAGGGCGTCCTTGCCCACGAACTGTCGCACGTCAAGAACCTCGACATCCGCTTCATGACGCTCATGGCCGTGCTCGTCGGCACGGTTGTCATGCTGGCACATATCGGCACACGAGCGATCTTCTACGGCGGCGGGCGGCGACGGAGCAGCAAGGGCAGCGGCCCCCTGATCCTGATCGTCCTGGCGGTCGCGGTCGTCCTGGCGATCGTTGCGCCGATCCTGGCGAAACTCATCCAACTGGCCGTCTCGCGCCAGCGCGAGTTCCTGGCCGACGCCTCCGCCGCACGCATGACCCGCTACCCGGAGGGCCTGGCCGGCGCCCTGGAGGTCCTGGCCGCCGACACGCACGAGTTGCCGCAGGCCAGCGGCGCCACCGCCCACCTGTTCATCAGCGAACCGCGCATGGCACGCGGACGGCGAAGGCGACACGGCAGCGCGTGGTCGAGCCACCCGCCCATCGAGGAGCGCGTCCGGCGCCTGCGGTCCATCGGAGGCATGCAGCGGTGACGGTGCGGTCGTCGGGGGTGGCCACCGGCCACGGCACGAGCCGTATCCGTGCCAGGGTGCCAGCCGGCCGTGGTCGGCGGAAACGTCGAAGGTCAGCCCGCTGTTCTGCCGACACCAACTGACGAGCGGGGTTCGCATCGGAGGCCTGCCGTGTTTCGGTACCTGGGGCCCATCCTGATCGTCGTCATGGCGCTCGGGCTGGTGGCCGGCATCGCGGTGATTCTGGTCGGCCCTCTGGCCGGGCGTCTGGCGGCCGACCCGGCGCTGTGCCTGACGGTATTCGACGGCATCGGCACGGTGGGCGGCGATCCGCCGCGCATCCGGGCGGTCATCGGGGGTTTCGAACCAGGCCGCCCCGTCAAGTTTCACTGGCTCGTCGCCCGATTTGAGGACGGCTCCTCGGCGTGGGCCCGGATCCGCCCCGACGGCCTCAGCCGCACTGTGGGACCACGAGGACTCACCACCGGCGCCTACCGCTTCGTCGTCGGTCTGCCGGAAGTGCAGCCCCGTCTGGACGTGAGCGCCGCCGGCACCGTTTACGTGTGGCCGCAGAACGAGTCGGTCATCTGGTTCGACGCGGCCGCCATCGTGCCGGCGTGCGGCGTCCGTCTTGTTGCCGAGTGTGTGGCGGGCGGCCGGTCCGGCGAAGTCCTGGACATCGTCGATGCCGTGAAGACCCTTGCGAGCGGCCGCCTGCCGGTGTACCTTGTGTCGGCCGATGCACAGGGGTACGCGTCGGCTCGTCGGCGTCTGAAGGCGTACGGGGCGCCGCCGGGGCCCGCCTTCTGGGTGATCCCGGGCAAGGAACGGTCGCGGTTGCTCGGCCTCAAGGGCGTGTGGCCGCACGTTCATGCCGCCGTCGTCTGCGACCCGAAGATCCGGGAGGCGGCGGCCAGGGTGAAGGTCCCGGTCCGAGAGGCGCCGTCGGCCGATGCACTGCCCGGGCCGGCCGAGACGCGACACGCCTGGCGACGCATCCTGGAGAATCTGACGGCGCGGCGCGCCGGTGACGGCAACGTGAGGAGGTAACGTGTTCGGACGAGGGACTCTGGCCGCAGCCGCGGGCATCGTGCTTCTTGGGAGTCTCGGATGCTCCGGCCCGAGGAGGCTGGCGGGCACGCCCTCGCCCGTGCGGGGCGACGATTTCACGTATACGCCGGTCCGGCGCCGCTCGCCGAGCGACGTCCGTCCCAGGACACCCCCCGAACCGAAACGCCGTGAACCGATTCGGCGCGTCGCGCAACTGCCCGAAGCCGAAGCGGGGTGGCAGGTTCCCGGCTGGCAGCGGTCGTGGCAATGGATCGTCGTCCATCACAGCGCCACCCATCGCGGGTCGGCCGCCATCTTCGACGACCATCACCGCAGGCGCCGCCGCTGGGATGAACTCGGATACCACTTCGTCATCGGCAACGGCACGGGTTCCGGAAACGGCCAGATCGAGGTGGGCAGCCGCTGGCCCAAGCAGAAGCACGGGGCACACTGCAAGGTCGGCCAGGACGAGACGTACAACAACTTCGGCATCGGCATCTGTTTGGTGGGCAACTTCGAGACACGCCGCCCGACCGGCGCCCAGATGGCCTCGCTCGCACGCCTGGTCGATTACCTGGCAGCACGCTACAGGATCGGCGATTTGCACATCATCGGCCACGGCGACGTCGATAGCACGAAATGCCCGGGACGCTATTTCTCGTTCGACAACCTGTTCCGCCGGCTCAGGGCCCGCCGCGCCGCACGCGGGGCGTCACCGCGCGTCCGTTAGCCGCCGGGTTTGCCCGGCGCGCATACGCGCATACGCGCATCCGTTAGCCGCCGGGCTTGCCCGGCGCGTCCGTTAGGATCAAGAGCGATGACACATGGCGATACCAAAGGTTCCCTGACGCGCCGCCGTTTTCTCGGCGCCGGATTGGGCGCCGTCGGCGCAGCGGCGGCCGGCTGCGCGCTGGAGCGCACGAAGGATGCCCGGGCGACAGCCGCCGCTTCGAGCCCGGACCGAAAGCCCAACATCATCTTCATCCTGGCCGACGATCTGGGCTACGGCGACGTGGGCTGCTACGGCCAGAAGCGGATCAAGACGCCCAGCCTCGACCGCCTGGCGGCCGAAGGCATGCGGTTCACCCAGGCCTATGCCGGCAGCACCGTGTGCGCCCCGTCGCGGTGCACGCTGATGACTGGCCTCCACACCGGACACTGCTGGGTCCGCGGGAACAAACTTCTGCCGCTGCGCCCCGACGACGTGACGGTGGCCGAACTGCTGAAAGAGCAGGGCTACGCCACCGGCATCATCGGCAAATGGGGCATCGGCGAACCCGGCACGACCGGCATACCGAACCGGCAGGGCTTCGATTACTGGTTCGGCTACCTCAACCAGCGGCACGCTCACAACTACTGGCCGACATATCTATGGCGGAACCAGGAGCGCGCGCGCCTGAAGAACGTCGTGCCCAGGGAAGGCAAAGAGGGCGCGGGCGTGGCGAGCGAGCGGGTCGAGTATTCGCACGACCTTTTCGCCGGCGAGGCCCTCGCGTTCGTCGAGAAGCAGGTGGCCGGGCCGTTCTTCCTGTATCTCGCATTCACAATTCCACATGCCAACAACGAGGCCGGACGCAACGGCATGGAAGTGCCCGGCGACGAGCCGTACTCCGCCGAGTCGTGGCCTCAGCCGCAGAAGAACCACGCCGCCATGATTACGCGGATGGACCGCGACATCGGCCGCCTCATGGCCCTCCTCAAGCAACTCGGCATCGACGAGCAGACGGTTGTCATCTTCTCGAGCGATAACGGCCCCCACCGCGAGGGCGGGGCCGACTCGAACTTCTTCGATTCCAACGGTCCGCTGAAGGGCATCAAACGCGACCTGTACGAGGGCGGTATCCGCGTGCCGACGATGGCCCGATGGCCCGGACGCATCAAGGCCGGCTCCGTCAGCGACCATGCCTGGGCGTTCTGGGATTTCCTGCCCACCGCGTGCGAACTCGCTGGCGCGACCGTCCCGAAAAACATCGACGGCCTCTCGTTTCTGCCTGCCCTTCTCGGCAAACCGCAGAAGGCACACGAGTACCTGTACTGGGAGTTCCACGAGCGCGGCTTCAACCAGGCCATCCGGATGGCCGACTGGAAAGGCGTGCGGCGAGGCAACCGAAACGCCAAGACCGAACTGTACGACCTCTCGAAAGACCTCGGCGAGACCAAGAACATCGCAGCGGACCATCCGGGCATCGTCAAGAAGATCGAACAACTCTTCACCGCCGCCCGCACCGACAACCCGAACTTCCCCGTCCGCGACCCGAAACCGCCCCGCAAGAAGAAACCCGCCGCCAAAAAGTGACGCGCGGCGTGGCGTCGATGTAAGTGCTGGTGTGCCCCGGCCGGCCCTCCTCGGCCGGCCCGACCGCCAGAAGCAGCACCCGTACCTGTACTGGGAGTTCTACTTGACAAGCGGCAAGCGGGCCGCCCGCAAGGGCAGGTGGAAGGCCCTTCAGCGGGGGCTCCACAAGAAACCGCCCGGACCCATCCAACTGTTCGACCTGGCCGAAGACCTCGGCGAGACTCGCGACGTCGCCGACGCCCACCCGGAGATCGTCGCGGAGATAAGACGCATCTTCGCCGACGCCCACACGCCCTCGGACATCTGGAAGTTCCGGGGGCTGTAAGGCGGGGAACGTAGGAACGTGCCACGTGGCCCGGGCTGCGACCGCAAAAGCCGCACCAGGGGGTACGATGTTTGGGGCGCTTCCCAAAAAAGACGGAAAAAAAACTTGACGCCGGGCGAGGGGGGGTAGAATAGAGGAACTGTAGACCTTGCTCGGCGTCACGTGACGCCGGGGACGCTGAACACGTACAATCTACCGTGAAGATCATGAAGGGCATGAAGAGAGAATTCAATAACGAGCTAATGTTAACTTCATTAAGGAGCAAGTAGAAATGAAAAACGAAATGACAACCAGTACTTTAGCAGTCATGGCATTGATAGTTATGACAGTGTTGTTGCCGAGTAATGCAATCTCATCGGAGAAAGCGGGAGGAATCCCTGTTGGGGCAAGTCCCGTAGCCGATACGACACCTCCAAAATCCTTTAGTCTCCTATCACCCAAGAACGGCGTGACGATTTGGGACGATAAGGTGACCGTGCATTGGGAGGAGTTCGCCCGATGGTACCGGGAGCATCATGTTCTTTTTGCTGAACTCCCGACGTTGGAGTGGAAGCGGAGTTCGGACAAAGGTTCGGGCCTCGACCACTACGAGGTCTGGATGGATGGTAAGAACGTGAAAAACTTGCCCCCGGAAAATACGAAGTATTCGTGCAGGGTTGGACAGAGACATCATGATTGGCATATTGTTGCAGTCGATAAGGCCGGTAACAAGCGTCGCTCAAGGGACGGGTTCGGATTCGAGTACAAGCTTTCCAGGACTCCTCCAATGGGATTCAACACGTGGAGCCGTTTCAGGGGGCGCATTGACGAGTATCTAACAAAGGAAATGGCGGATGCGATGGTCAGTAGCGGGATGAAAGACGTCGGTTACCAGTATGTTAATCTTGACGATGGTTGGCAAGCCGGGAGTTGGTTGGCGGTTGATCCAAACAAATTTCCGAATGGCATGAAGTCTCTAGCCGATTACATTCATGGTAAAGGCTTGAAGTTTGGTATCTATGCCAGAGCCGTTCGTGAGGGTCTCTTTGATGATATGATTGATAAGTATGCTGCATGGGGTGTGGATTATCTGAAGTATGACTCATGGTGTAAGTTTAATGTTGAGAACAATTTTGACCGAGTGAGGGAACTTTTAAAAAACTGTGGCAGACCTATCTTTTATAGTATTAGCTTCAAGGGCCACAATCCCTTTGTCCCCGCCATCGAAAAATGCACGGGTTCTTTCGCGAATTCACCGTCGGAACTTCCAAATGCATGGCGTACAGGCAGTGATCTGCATGGCGGATGGCCTGAGGTTATGCGTAACATCGATCAGCAGGTGGGCTTGGTTGACAGCCACGGACTTCTGCACGTGGCTGAGTGGGTTTATCCGGGCTACTGGAACGACCCCGACATACTGGAAGTGGGCAATCGCCTAACGGCCACAGAGTCCAAATCCATGTTCTCTTTATGGTGCATCTTAGCCGCTCCGCTGCTGGCGGGAAATGATTTAAGGAAGATGGACTCGACTATCCGAGATATCCTCACGAATAAAGAAGCTATCATGGTTAATCAGGACCCGAGAGGACTTACGGGTAATCTAGTGGCTCGTGATAAGGACGATTCGTGGCAGGTCTGGGCC
Source organism: Planctomycetota bacterium (assembly GCA_030602705.1). GTDB lineage: Bacteria > Planctomycetota > Phycisphaerae > FEN-1346 > FEN-1346 > JAUVZF01. The sequence goes on along the minus strand of JAUVZF010000045.1, from coordinate 9,891 downwards.
AAGCCACTAATTCCTGGTCCTGCATACAAGTGGCTAACACCACTAACTCCTGCTCCTTTTCAGGAGCGACAAAAGCCACAGGAGCGACAAGGTTACGAGGTTCGGGTAGCTGTCGTTCTCCTTAACCGCTCTGATAAAGATCAGGACATCACTGTCAAGTGGAGCGATATAGGACTGCCTCCTAAACCTGCTCAAGTGCGTGATCTATGGAAGCATCGTAATGTAGGTGTTTTCCAGAACTCTTTCACCGCTACCGTAAAGCCCCACGATGTTGTGATGGTGACGATTGCGACCGTAACCCCACCGAAGGGCTAAACTTGAGGCAGGGCCAATGCCGAATGCCAAATGCCAAATGCCAAAGACCCGCCTGCGGCGGGAGTTCTGGGAGTTCCGGGGACACCCATCTATGAGCAAGTCCCTGTCAAGTCGGAAGCGGTTCTGAAGCGGATTTCTTCCAGCCGTCTATTCGGTGTTGTCACTTGGGACGCACCAGATTACGATATTCGCCACGGCCTTGAAGGCTGTTCTCTCTGGTGCTCGTCGTGGCTGTTTCTGTTGTTATATCGCGTGCCTTACAGATCCCGGCGCGCCGGGACACCGTGTCCGGGATCCGTCCCGTTGCGGCGGGTTTCCGACGCGCATCATTCGCCGTTCTTCGGCCCTTGCCCAAGCAACTGCCAGAGATTAAGATACGCTTATGGTAGCGTTCGCTCCGGTTGCGGAACCGTCGGCCCTTCGTCTCGCAGTCTGGCCCGAGCAAAGCCGAAGGGTCCCTGCGTCCCCAGGCGTCCGGAGCCCGCGGTACATCGATGCGCCGGTTTGCCGCGATGAGGACAAGAACTCCGACGGCGACTGCATCGATCCCAAGACGGACCCCGATCCGGCCGAGAACGAAGGCGACGAGCACCTCTACTACTGCCAGGACGCGAACTTCAACACCACGGCACTGGTGGACGGCTACGACGGGGCTGTGGTGGAACGGTACATGTATGACCCCTACGGCAAGGTGTCGGTCCGTCACGGCGTGCGGGACTCAGGCGGCACGGACACGAGCGAGTCTGAGTGGGACGAGCGGACCAGTAATACGTTCGAGAACGAAATCCTCTATTGCGGTTACCGCTACGACACCGAGACCGGCCTGTACCACGTTCGCAACAGGATGTACCACCCGACCCTTGGGCGGTGGATCAGCCGCGATCCGGGTGGTGCTGTCGAAGCCAAGGAGGGACGGCTCGGTCAGATTCGAGAGTCTCTGCCAGACACTATCCAGACGCAGTACGCGGATGGAATGAATTTGTACCAGTACTGTAGGAGCAGACCCACCGTTGGGTTGGACCCAAGCGGCAAGATCGTTCTGCTGATTCACGGTTGGACTGCGCGGTATCCTTTCCTACCCCCGGGGTTTGCTCATCACTTCGGTCGCGATGAGATGCGTTTGATTCGCAGCCAAATTGCGAGCGGGGGTGTAAAGGACACCTTTAAACTAAAGGGCCCTGAAGAGGACGTGTGGCAGTATATCAAGGCGGCTGCTGAAAGGAACAAGAAAGACGGCTTCCACTGCGAACCCATTATCATTATCGGTTACAGTGATGGCGCTACTCAGATCCGGATGCTTTCGAAGCAGCTGATGAGCGAATATCCCGACGAGACAATCGACTACGTCGGGATAATTGACATGGTCTGTAAATACCTTGGGTCGGTCGAGACCGACGATGAAACCAAATTGAGAGCCAACGTCCTAGATGGGGACAATTACTACCAGCGCGAGGACATACCTAGTCTCAAAGGCATGAGAATCTATGCGCCGCCGACAGTGAGAAATCACAGGCTAAAAGAGCTGTCCACAGGCGAGGAAGCCACTCATTTGAACATCATAACCGATCCTTCGATTCATGGCACAATCGCGAATAATGCCGTGCGGGCTTGGCAAAAGGCCAAGGCAGGGACTGCCGAGTAGGAGAGCAAAAATGAGGATCACGACGGTAGTTCATGGGATCTTGGTATTCCTGGCTGCTTGCGGCATCGGCTATACTTTACTGCGATTGTGCTTTCATTGGTTATTGCTAGTGCGCCTTGTATTCGATCGTGTGCTTCCTAGTGTCAAAGAATATGCATTAATGTTGATTATCTATCTGGTCTGCTGTGGCCTATTGGGCGTCGTTTCTTATGTGTTGGGGATCGTGATCTACCATCGTTGGGTAAAAGGCCGCTGAAAAGGCCAAGTGGAGTTCTGGTGACACACAACTTAACTCCGTCGGTGAAGGATTTCCGGATTTCCGGAGACACCCGTCTATGAGCAAGCCCCTGTCAAGTCGGAAGCGGGCCACCTCCGCCATAGTCCCGATGGTCGGGACGGCGGCTGGATTCTGAAGCGGATTTCTTCCAGCCGTCTATTCGGTGTCGTCGCTTGGGGCGCACCAGATTACGATATTCGCCCCGGCCCCATTCGCAGGCCACGGCGTCCCGAAGGCGCCAGGGTGTCAACCTCGGGGTCCGGGATTTGGATCCGCTTCCGTTGACAGAACCAGCGTGATCTTCTACCACGCCTCCGTTCGGCGGGCGCGTACTGTGGTGGCAGTTGCCGGCGACAGAAACCAACGAGAACAAGCCCCGCGCAGAGGCCTTGTGACCAAATTGTGACCATCCAAGGGGACAGACACACGAAAACAGCCGCAACCAGGCGCAACCACGGGAAAGCCCCAAATCCTTGCCAGCAAGGGCCTTACGTTCTAAGCCCTTGTTTCACAAGAGGTTGTAAAAACCCCTGTGTTCGAATCCCGCCTTCTCCGCCAGTTTTTTTGAGTTCCGGCGACACCCATAACCGCCCTCATGTCAAGGGCGATTTTGCCCCGCCCACCGGCCGGCAGCGCCGTGTGATGCGGCTATCGCGCTATTCGGGCTTGACCTTCACGTCTTTGGCGGGCATGCCGTTTGGCTGCCTCAGGCGGCAGGAGAAGGCCCATTGCGTGCTTTCATCGACGATCTTCAGGAGCAGGACGTTCCGGCCCTTGTTCACTTGTTCAAGTCGGAGATCGTCTTGGACGCCTTGTTGGCGACCGTCTTGTTCTTGCTCTTGCGGAGTTCCTGCGCCATCGCCGTCACTTCCGCGGGATGGCTCTTACGGAGGTCCCACAGGAGGTTTGCGGCGGCCATCTCGGCCTCGGCCCGGAGCGCGGGATCGCCCATGTATCGCTTCAACATATTCAGAGATTCAAGTGTCGGGGCATTCTGGAGACCGCTGATGACCTGTTTCTTCTCATCGGTGCGCTGGGCCAGCCCCATCGCCGTCTTGAGCATTTGCGTTCGCTGGGCACTCGTCAGGCGCGCCGTCTTCAGACCCGCGATGCGGATGTACCCCCTCAGGGCCACCAGGCGGTCAACCTTCTCTGGCGCCCCTTTCGCCAGTTTCAGGAGGTCCGCCGCCGCCGACGCGTTGGGCCATGCCGCCAGGGCACGCAGGGCCTGGCCGTAGAGCGTCTTGTTTCCGGACGCGAGGCCCTTTCTTTCCATGGCCAGGGCATCGGCGTCGCCGGAGACGGCCCCCAGGGTCAGGATGACGCCCTTGGTGGCGTCCGGCACCTTGTCGAAGTAGTTCGCGATGACCTTGAAACACTTTCCCTTGTTTGCTGCCCGCGAGGTGACCTTCTTGACGGTTTCCTCCGCGTACGCCAGTTCTTGGGCCTGCCTGGTTTTGACAACGGCCTTCATGATGGCGTCCATGTGGTCCTCGCCGGCCAGGGCGGCCAGGGCGGCCCAGGCATCTTTCCTCGTAGCCGCATCGGCCGCTTTGACCAGTTTCAACAGGCCGGGCACGGCGGCCGTGCATCCGCGGGCGATGCTGGCCTTGATGGCTGCCTTCCTCAGGCCGGCCTCTTCCAGGGCGGCGGCCAGCGCCTGGTCGACCTTGTCGGCCGTCATCCGGGCGATCGCCTCCGCCACACTGGCGGTGAGGGCGGGTGAATCGGCCATGCCCAGCAGGATGCGGACGGTCCCGGCATCTCCCAGTTTGCTCACGGCCTTGATGGCGGCATTGCGGACGACGGTCTCTCCGCTCCTGATGAGTTTCGTCACGCTGTTCAGCGCCGCCTTGTCGCCGCGGCTGCCGAGCGCGAGGACGAGGCCCGCCTTCCGCTCAGGCGAAAGGGCAGCGAGCAGACCGAGCATGGCCCGGGTCAACGCCTCACCCTTGGTGTCGGCCACGATGCCGAGTGCGCCCATGCGAAGTTGCAGGTCGTCGCCCTTGAGTGCCTTGGCGATCATCGGCACCGCCTTGGCGGCATCCGCCGAGGCCAACGCCCGCAGGGCCGCCATGCGGCTGGGGCTGTAGGTTCCGGCGAGGACCGTCTCGCAGAGGGCGGCCGCCTCATTACCCGGAAGGCTCGCGGCACACGCGACCATCGCCTGCATCTGGACGGGCACCAGCACGCGGCCCGGCTTCAGGGCCGCAAGGCGCTGCGCCGCCTGGCTGCCGCCGATCTTGCCGAGCGCCTGGATGGCCGCCGCCGCCACGTCCGCATCGTCACTCTGTGCGAGTTGGCCTGCCAACGGAACGGCCTTGGCGTCGCGGCACTCGCCGAGGCTTCCGAGGAGGCCGACCTTGACCTTGGCGGGGGCCTTCTCGAGCGCCTCGCGCATCGCCTGGTTGGCCTTCCCGCTCTTCAGCCGCTCCAGCACGAGCCGGGCATAGTGCGACAGGACCTCGTCGCCCAGCAAGCCCGAGACGGCGGGAATACATTTCTCCGTCCCCACCTGCTGCAGCGCGCGGCAGGCGATGGCCTTGCCGGCCTGTGTCGCCTTTTTCGAGGTCACGACGCCGATAAGCCCCTTCTCGATCCGGCCGTATTCGTTGACGGGCGTCTCCTGGAGCAACTTCTCGATGGCCTCGCCCGCCTTCGATTCGTCGCCGTACTCGTAGTTGGTCAGGTCTGCACCGAACAGCCCCCGTGTGGCCAGGCCACAAATCATGAACGCGATCGCGATTTTGTTAATCATCACTTCTTATCCTTGCTTTAACGGGTTCCAGAACACCGGCTCTCAAGCAACCGATAATCGTAGGCGGGATCATATCTGCCACGGACCGCGCCGAGGCCTGTCGACAAGCCGGTTGGCTTCGGCGTCACCGATGAACTCTTCCTTGTCGGGGTCCCATTTCAGGTCTCGCTTCAGCCGGTAGCAGATGTTGCCGATGTGGCATACCGTGGCTACGCGGTGCGCGTATTCCACGTCACGGAACGGGCGTCGGCGTTCCACAACACAGTTGATGACGTCCTGGTGCGGCGAGCGTGCGCCGTTCTCGTACCAGCGGAGGCCCGGCACGGGAACGGGCATGCCGGCGAACGGCTTGGCCATGCCCTTCTCGCACTTGTAGCCCTGCCCGCCGCCGACGACGAGCCTCATGCCGTTGGCGAACACGTAGGTCAGGTGTTTGCAGTCCCGGTTGCCCGGGTAGATGATCTCGGTCGGTCCGGTATGGTCGACGCCCATGCCGTGCATGGCGCCGCCGAACTTGTGTCCGCCCCAGTCGGTCATCATGCCGCCGGAGTAGTCGTACCACGTGCGGAACCCCTTTCCGCCCAGCCCGTACGCCCTGCCGCAGCGGAAGGGATGATACGGGACCCAGGGGGCGGGGCCGAGCCAGAGGTCCCAGTTGATCGTGTTCGGCGGAATCACCTGGCCGGGCAGGTAGCACATGCGCGGCGGGCCGCCGGGGGCGGCATACGCCTCCAGGATCTTGCCGAACCGGCCGCTCCTTGCGGCACAGGCCAGCCGCCCGTAATCACCGATCACCCGCTGGCTGCCGCAGGAGAAGATGCGGCCGTAGGCGCGGGCCGCTTCGACCATCTTGCGGCCCTCGCGGATGGTCAGGCTGAGGGGTTTCTCGCAGAAGACGTCTTTGCCGGCCTTCATGGCGTCGATCGTGATCTGCGCGTGCCAGTGATCCGGCGTGCCGCACATAATCATATCGATGTCATCGCGTGCGATTAACTCGCGATAGTCGGTGTAGCCTCGTGCGCCCCGCTTTTCCCATGCCTGCAGGGCCGAGTACTTGACGTCGCACACGGCCGCCAACTCGACGCGCCTGTCACGCGTCAACTGGCCGGTGTCGCCGGAGCCTTGACCCCCCATGCCAATGCCGCCCAGGGCGATACGCTCGCTGGCGGGCGGCGTGCCGTCAGCCGCCCCCAATGCCTTGGACGTAATGATGGTTGGCAGGGCTGCCGCCGCGGCCGTGGCCTTGAGGAACCCGCGCCGGGTGATTCGCGCCTTTCGTGTTTCCATGTGGCTCTCCTGTCCCGCGTTCTTTGGGTATCGTCATCCATCCGCCCCGGCACCTGCGCGCGGCCGTGCGGGGCCGACGGAGCGATTATATCACACCTTCAGTCTCGTACAATGAAACGTGCCGGCAAAAAGGTTCCAGGAACCTTTTCTGCGTAGCACCCTCCGGGCCCTTCAGGGAAAAGGTTCCTGGAACCTTTTTGCCCTGCCGCCCGGCGCAAGGACGCCATGCCCTGTGCGGCCTGAAACACACGCGGCCCCGTCAGGTTCCGCGCGAAACGGGCCGCGGTCAAGATGTAGGGTCCGTACGGACGCCGTCTTTCCAAGTGTTTGACGTTCCGGCCGGTCCCATTCGGCAGGCTCAGGCCGGCCTTGTCCGGCCGTGCGTTTTTCGCGCCGTGTGCCACGGCCGGTCTTGTCCGGCCGTGCTTTTTTCGCGCCGTGTGCCACGGCCGGTCTTGCCCGGCCGTGCGTTTTTCGGCCGTGCGTTTTTCGCGCCGCGTGCCGGCGGCCAGTTGTAGGCCGGGGCGTGCCCCGGCAATCACAGCCGTGTGGCACCGCTCAGGCCGCCTCGGCGGCCTTCCCCCGCCGAAGGCGGGTCCAGGCCAGGGCCTCTGGCCCGGGTCGAACCGGCCGGCGCATCGTGCTTTTCTCTTTTCGTGCGGCCCGCCTCCGGCGGGCCGCACGAAAAGAAGGCAGGGGGGTGTCCGGCGCGCCTCACCGACACCGGCCCAAAGGGCCGGGTCTATACCGCCGTCGGCTCCACCGCCGTCGGCCAAGGCCGATGAATCGGCCTGAGCATTTATCCGCGCCGCTGCCACGCTTCGCGCGGCGGGTCTGTCACCCCGAGCGCAGCCGAGGGGTCTCGCCGTTGCCGTGGCCGTTCGTTCTGCGTTCCGCGTTCCCCGTTCCGCGTTCGAACGGGTCTTGCCGTTGCCGTTCGCCTTTACTCAAATCCGTTCCGTTCTCCGCGTTCTCTCTGTCTTCTCCGCGTCCTCTGCGTTAAAGGCTGTTGCCGTTCGCCGTTTATCCCCCGACGTTCCTGCATGTCCTCCCCCTTGACGCGCATGGCATCAGGGATTACTGTATAGCCACGATAGGAAAGCCTTCCGGGCAAGGGGCTCGGACGACTTAAGTGCTGTGTCTCTGGCACCGTCCCGTTGCACTTACGATGTGAATTCGCCCTACGAGTTCGCCTGGGCTTTGTCCAGACCATCGGGATGCAAGTTCTTGCAGTTTCTCTTACATTGCATATACTGGCGGTACGGTAGTACTCGATTCTCCCGATACCACCAAGCGCCAGATGCCTTATTGCGAATAAGCGAGATGGCCAAGAAAACTCACGAAGTCCGCGACCCAGTCCATACTTTCGTCAGATACGACTCGGACGAGCGCAAGGTCATAGACTCACGTCCCTTCCAAAGGCTTCGGCACATATACCAATTGGCCATGACGTACCAAGTTTATCCAGGAGCCACACACCGACGATTCGAGCACTCGTTGGGCGTCATGGAACTTGCGGGTCGCGTGTTTGATGTGGTCACCCACTCAGATGCCACGAGTAGCAAGATCAAGAAAGAACTCCCACAGCTTGGCCAGCCACGTACGCTGCGTTACTGGCGCAGGGTCCTGAGAATGGCGGCGCTCTGCCATGACTTGGGACACTTGCCATTTTCGCACGCAGCCGAGAAGGAACTCCTGCCCAAGGGCTGGAGTCACGAGCGCATCACGAGAAAGATCATCCTTAGCAAGAAGATGAAGGCGATTTTCCAGAGCATGAAGCGAACGCTCAAATCTGAACATATAGTGAAGCTTGCGCTCGGGCCAAAAGAGGCAGGTGATCTGATATTCAGCAACTGGGAGGTCCTTCTCGCCGAGATCATCACGGGGGATGCATTCGGAGTGGACCGCATGGATTACCTCCTGCGCGACAGCCATCACGCCGGGGTGCCATACGGCAGAATCGATCACTTTCGCCTCATTGACACGATGCGGATCCTCCCGGCCCCACCTGTAGAAAAGGGCGACACTGCCATACGCCCCTCTCTGGGCATCGAGGAAGGCGGTATCCACTGTGCTGCGGCCTTGCTTCTCGCTCGTTATTTCATGTTCTCGCAGCTCTACTTCCACCCGGTTCGCCGGATCTACGACATCCACCTGAAGGACTTCCTCAAGGAATCGCTTCCGGGAGGAAGATTCTCGACCAGTGTTCGAAAGCATCTTCTGACAACCGACAACGAAGTGAGCGCAGCCATCCTGGAAGCAGCACGGAAACCGGGAAGCCCGGGGCATGGCGCCGCCGACCGGATCGTGAAGCACAAGCATTTCAAGGAGATATACCGAAGAAACCCGGATGACAGCGCGGTTAACCCAGAAGCCGGGCAAGCCATCTCCGAGGCCGCCCGGCACAAGTACGGGGACAAGAGGGTCCGGCACGACCGTTTCAGCAAGGGAGCCGGCAAGCCCGACTTCCCCGTGTTAACGAAGGACAAGCGAATCGTGCGTGCCGCAGAGATCTCAGAGCCGATCGCGCGGCTGCCCGGCATTTCTGTTGACTATGTTTTCGTTGACCCAATAATCTACCAGAAGGCACGGGGTTGGCTGCGCAGGAACCGCACCAGGATCATAAGGATTCCGAAGGAGCAGTAACAATGAGAAGCCTCCCAAGGGCCGCCCTGTTGCTGAATCTCGTAGAAAAAATGAGGGCCAACGGAAGTTGGTCCGGTGAAACGCATCTTCAGAAGGCCGTCTACTTCCTTCAGGACTTGCTTGGAGTCCAAGCGGATTTCGGGTATGTCCTTTACATACACGGCCCGTTCTCTTTTGATCTCCGTGATGAACTGGCTGGTCTCTGTTCAGATGGGCTGATGACACTTGAGGCACACGCCCCCTATGGTCCACGCCTACAAGTTACCGACTTGGGTAAAGCGCTCGAGGCCAAATTCCCCAAGACACTGGAAAGATACACGCGGAAGATCAAGTTCGTGGCAGAGGCCTTTGCTGACAAGGGAGTCACCGAACTAGAGCAGATGGGAACAGCTCTTCACGTAACAGCGAAAGCCAGACCTGGGGCCTCGGTGGAGGAACGCGCAAAGCAACTTAACAGACTCAAGCCTCATATCACCGTGAAGCAAGCGGAGAAGGTCCTACGCCAGGTCGGTAAGTTGAAGATAAGGGCAGCGCGTCTGACAGCCAACCAGTCGCGACCCAGAGTTTGATTTCCAAATTTCCGGGGACACCCATAACCGCCCTCGTGTCAAGGGGGCGAATTCACATCACAAGACCACCCATAGCGACGCCAAACCGTTGAGGTCGAAGGGCTCCCGCCGTTGCCGTCCGCCGCTTGCCCGCCGGCCTGTTATTCGTTGCTTTTCAATCCGCAATGGCTTTGCCCCCGTTCCCCGCCGCAGGCGGGCATTTGGCATTTGGCATTCGGCATTCGGCCCTGCAAGTACGCGCTCCCCTCTGGGTCGCGGCTAAAAGGGTTGTAGCCCGCCGGCCTGTTATTCGTTGCTTTTCAATCCGCACTCCGCACTCCGCAATTGGCTTTACCCCCGTTCCCCGCCGCCGGCGGGCATTTGGCATTCGGCATTCGGCATTTATCATTCGTCATTT
>JAUVZF010000151.1 GCA_030602705.1 Planctomycetota bacterium | reverse complement strand
GCAAGTTTTTCTGGCGAGCGCAGGCGGTTGTAGCGCCCGTACGGGCGGTCGTTGGCGGCGGCGCCGGCCAGGATGCGCCGGGGGTAAACCCCGGCGCTACGGCGCACGGACACCGTCTCGCCATTCCGTAGCGCCGGGCTTTACGCCCGGCGGCCGTTGCCGCGCCGGGGGTAAACCCCGGCGCTACTCGGTCCGCACCAGGCCGCGCTCGGTTTCGATCCAGCCGCAGTACACGTCGTCGAGCACTTCGGAGGGGTCGGGGTACGGGCTCTCTTGGACGGCGAACGTCTCGGCCGCGGCTATCCGAGCGTCCACCTCGGCCTGGAGCCGGTCGAACGCTTTCTTCGTGAGGAGTTTCTGCTTGAGAAGATCGTCACTGAAAAGCGTGATCGGGTCGCGCTTGTGCCAGTAGGCCTCCTCTTCCTTGGTGCGGTACACGCGGGCGTCGCTGCGGCTGTGGCCGCGGTAACGGTACGTCTTGGCCTCGATGAGTGTGGGACCACCGCCTTTGCGGGCGCGGTCGGCAGCCTGAAGGACGGCCGCACGGACCTCCAGCACGCGCTGACCGTCCACAACCACCCCGGCCATCGCATAGACGGGTGCGCGGCTGGCAACTTCGTTGACGGCGGCGGCCCGCTCGAACGCCACGCTCATGCCGTACAGGTTGTTCTCGCAGATATAAACGACCGGCAGTTGCCACTTGCCGGCCATGTTGAGCGATTCGTGGAAGCCGCCCGTGCTGGAGGCACCGTCGCCGAAGAAGCAGAGGACGACCGAGTCCTTGCCCTGCATCTGGACGGCCAGGCCGGCGCCGGTGGCCACGGGAATGTTGCCGCCCACGATGCCGGTGGCGCCGAGGTTGCGTTTGGCGACGTCGGCGATGTGCATCGACCCGCCGCGTCCCTTGCAGTAGCCGGTCGCCTTGCCGCACAGTTCGGCCATCATCAGTTTCAGGTCGGCCCCCAGGGCGAGGCAGTGACCGTGACCGCGATGGGTGCTCGTGACGTAGTCGCGGCCGGTGATGGCCGAGCAGGCCCCGACGGCCACCGCTTCCTGGCCGGCGTAAACGTGGCTTGCGCCCTTGAGGACGTTGCGTGCGAGGAGTTCGAAGACCTTGTCCTCGAAGGCGCGGATCTCCATCATGCGCACCAGCAGGGCGATCTTCTCGTCGGTGGTGAGTGTCTTCTTAGCGCCCCTCGGCGTCCGCTTCCTGTCGGGCGTCTTCTTTTTTCCCTTGGCGGGCGTTTTCGCCTTCTTTTTCACCGCTTTGGCCTTCGCCATCCTGACCTCCAAACAAGCCGCCCTGCTCTAACACCCGGCGAATTCGGCCGGGAAAAAGTCCGGCTATTGTAGCCTCAAGGCTTCCGGCACGCAACGCAGAACGTCGAGGGCCGTCAGGCCAAGGTCCCCCAGGCGCTCGGCCGCCAGGTCCCCTGCCCGTCCGTGTGCCCAGACGGCCAGGACCGCCGCGTCGAACGGCTCCATGCCCGCTGCGACCAGGGCCGCCATCAGGCCCGTCAGGACGTCGCCCGAACCGGCTGTCGCCATGCCGGGGTTGCCGGTCTCGTTGACGTAGAGCCGCCGGCCGTCGCAGACGACCGTACCGGCGCCCTTGAGGACGGCCACAGCGCCGAGCCGTGCCAACTTCGCGGCCGCCGCCTCGCGGTCGGCCTGGATGTCCTTCGCGCTCGTGCCCAGGAGTCGTGCCGCCTCGCCAGGGTGCGGCGTGAGGAGCAGCGGCACGCGTGCCTTAGCAAGCGATTCCTCCGCGCTGCCGGCCAGGACGTTGAGCGCATCGGCGTCCAGAACCACGGGGATCTTGAGAGCGGCAAGTACCGCGCGGACCACCGACTTAACGCCGAGGGTTTGTCCCAGGCCCGGCCCCATCGCCAGGACGTGCTGCTCGTCGGCCAGTTCAAGGATGCGCCCCGCCGCCCTCGGCTTGACACAGGCGCCGTCGTCGGGAAGCGGGGCCGTGGTGCAGCATGGGGCGAGGGCGGCCACGGTGTCGAGCGCGGCATCGGGCGTGGCAATCCTGACGAGCCCCGCCCCGCCGCGCAGAGCGGCGTTACCGGTGAGCGCTGCCGCACCCGCCATGCCGCGGCTTCCGGCCACGACAAGGACCAGCCCGGCCGTACCCTTGTGGGCGTCGGCGGGACGCGGGGGCGGCTTGGGGATTTCGGTGACGCGGTTCATGGTACTTGCGCCCGAAACGCGCCGCGCAAGCGCGGCGGCTAACCTGCCTTTCGCGCGGCGGCGCGGAGAATCAGTGCGGCAAGGTAGCCGCCGCCGAAACCGTTGTCGATGTTGACGACGCCCACACCGGCCGCACAACTGTTGAGCATCGTCAGCAGCGGGGCGAGCCCGGAGAAACTGGCCCCGTACCCGACGCTCGTCGGGACGGCGATGACCGGCCCCTCCACCAGGCCGCCGACCACGCTGGCGAGCGCCCCTTCCATGCCGGCCACGACGACCACCACGGCGGCCTTGGAGAGCGCCTCGCTGTAGGCCAGGAGCCGGTGGATCCCGGCAACGCCGACGTCGTAGAACGTCTCGACGCGGCAGCCCATGACCTCGGCCGTGACGCGTGCCTCCTCGGCCACCGGCTGATCGCTCGTTCCCGCCGAGACCAGCGCCACCACGCCGTCAAGCGGCCCGCACGGCTCGGCGCCCCGTATGACAATAGCGCGGGCGCTCTCGTGATAGATCGCCTCGGGGTGGCCGGCGCGGACGGCCTCGTAGACGTCCGCCGACGCGCGGGTGGCCAGGACCGTGCTGCCCTGCTCGACCATGCGGTCCACGATGGCGGCGACCTGCTCGACCGTCTTGCCCTGGCAGAAGATGACTTCTGGGAACCCGCACCGGATGGCGCGGTGATGGTCGAGTTTGGCGAAGCCGAGGTCCTCGAATGGCATGTGGCGGAGGCGCTGGGCGGCCTCGTTGGGCGAGAGGTCGCCGCCGGCGACGGCTTCCAGAAGTTTTCGCAGGCGTTGGCTGTCCACGTGTCCCGGCTCTCGGCGCGGCCCGTACGGGCCGCGCGCTCACTTGTCATTCTCACGGCCGCCCGCGCGGCGTACGTGTTTAGCGTGCTCTCGAAGCGATGTCATTTCGACCGAGCCCTCGCCTTTGGCGAGGGCGAGCGGAGCGCTGTACCCCGAGTGCCCGCAGGCAATCTCGTCGTCCGGACACGGATAACGGCGAGATTCCTCGACTCGCTTCGCTCGCTCGGAATGACACGCTAAACACGTTCCGCGCGAGAGAAAAATATTTCACCTGGCTGAATAATCTGTTCTCCATTCTCATTAAATATTGAAAACTGCTCTGGTATAAGCGTAAATGAAACCGTTTTTCTCTCTCCTTTTTTGAGTGTAATTCTT
>JAUVZF010000092.1 GCA_030602705.1 Planctomycetota bacterium | reverse complement strand
GACGATCGTTCCTCCTATATCGGTTTGGAGGTGGACGATCTCGAACGAATCGCCCTCCTCGAGCGTGCCGTCGGCCGTTCCCGGGTCCCCGGAGGCCGGGTCCAGCGAAATGACCTTGATGCTAAACGGGTCCCCCGAGGTGGCAGAGACGATGAGGTTACACCAATTGATGTCCAGCAGGTCCCAATCGGTCCCGGCCGTGCCGCCGAGATGGTCCACCTCCCACTCGTAGGCTGCGCCGGCGCCCAAGGTGACGTCGCCGTCGGCATAAAGCGTTCCGACGCTCGCGCCGGGCGCGAGCGTCCCGCCCTGCAAAAGGTCAATCGCCGCGGTCCTGCCGTTGCCGCCGAGCGTGCCGCCGTCGTCCACGGTCACGGTGGTGTCCAGGGGCAGCCAACCGGTAACCCGCAGCGTGCCGGCGCTGACCGTGGCGTCGCCGGTGTAGGCGTGGTCCGCGGAGGTCACCTCCAGCGTCCCCGCCCCGGTCTTCGCGAAAGAGCCGTCGCCCGTGATTATGCCGTCGTAGGCGCCGTCGGACCCCTGGTTGAAGGTCACGTTGCTGTTGTTCGACAGGGCGACGTCGCCGCGGATGCTGCCGGTGTCTCCCACCAGCGTGCCGCCGGTCACGGCGACTCCGCCGGTGTAGGTGTTGGCGCCGGTCAGTTCCAGCGTCCCCGCCCCGGCCTTGGTCAATCCTGCGTCCCCGGCGATGGCCGACTCGATGCGGGCGTTCACGTTGGCCTCGATGGTCGCGCCGCCCTTGAGGGTGATCGTCCCGCCGTTCAGTGTGTACTCGTGGCCGTTGGCAGCGTCGAACACGATGCCGTCCGCCGTGACGCCGGTGACGTCATCGACCGTGACGGTGGAGTTGGCGGTGGCGTTGCCGGCGCCAAAGGCGGCGACGCTCTTTTTCGTATTGTCCCAGGCGACGTTGCCCGACCCGTCCCACCAGTTGCCGCCGCCGTCGCTCCACGTGCCGTCGCCGTCCTGGGCGCCGGTGGTGACGGTGTCCGCGTCCCAGAGAATGAAGTCGCCCAGGCACTCCTGGGCCGGCGGCCCGATCAAGATCAGCGTGGCCGCCAAGGTCGTCCAATACGCTGCAATACGATTGTTCCACGTCCACATTGTGTTTCCCCTTCCTTTGCCGTGCGGCCCCAAAGCAAAAGGCAATCCCCGGCGGGCCGCTCCCTCCGAGAATCGCCCGTAACCCACAGTCGCAGATTGTTCCTACCCAAAACGGGCCAGGCCGCTCGTCCCTCCCTGGCCGTATGGCCCACCGGGCAGGCCGAACGTCTTGACCCGTCTATCCCTGTACCCGGCCCCGCAGCCGGGTCCATCGCCGGCGCAGCAAAAAGGCCGCACCCGCTTCACGCAGGCACAGCCCCCGAGTGCTCACCTCCCCCGTCGAGGTTAAGTATACACCAAGGATCGCGAAAAAGCAAATCGGAAAAGGGTGTGTGCCGCCCTTTCCCGGTACGGGTCCGTAGGGACAGGGCTTGATTTGTGGTTGGATTGCCCACCCGCCGACCCAGGCCGTTGGCCTGGGCTCAAAGAATCTGAGCCTTTCAAGGCTCTCGCCGTTGCCGCGCGCCGTTACCCGGATTCAGGCCGTTCTCAGCGTTCTCCGCGTACTCTGCGTTCAAAGCCGTTGCCGTTCAATCCGAAATCCGCAATCCGCTTCGCCCCGTTCCCCGCCGCAGGCGGGCCTTTGGCATTTGTCATTTGTCATTCGGCATTTGGCCCTGCGAGTACCCGCTCCCCTTTGGGTCGCGGCTAAAATGGGGGCGTACCATTCTTTCTGTAAATTGAACGATGCTCCGGCGGTTGCCCGTGACGCCATTTCCGCCCACAAACGTGCTTGATAACGCTATAATCTATCGTGGCAAGGCAGCAACAGCGCAGTTAGGCCCATCCGGGGATAACGGACGGGCCCGAAGGGGAGTTCCGGTTTGAGCCATCTGCGTACATTGACCACATCCGTACGCATCGTCCGTTGGGCGGCGGCAACGGAGCCGTCCGCAGCGGGTAAGGAGTATCCGCCATGCGAACCGGGTTACGACATCTGAGACAGGAACTGCTCTCTCATCTGCCGTTTTCCATTTTCTCGACCATCGGCGGGATGGCCCTTGTGGCCGTGCTGACCTTTCTGGGAGAACCGCTTTACAAGGAGAACCTGCCCGGCGCCTTTCGCGAACTGTTCCACATCTTCCACCCCGTGCACATGCTGTTCTCGGCCACCGCGACCACGGCCATGTTCTGGCAGTACGAGAGGCGGTGGATAAAGGCACTCGCGGTGGGTTTGGCGGGTGCGGTCCTCATCTGCGGGGCCAGCGACATCCTGATCCCCTACGCCAGCGGCCTGATCCTCGGGGCCAAGATGGAGCCGCACCTCTGCATCATCGAGCATCCCGGCCTGGTGTTGCCGTTCGCGCTGGTCGGCGTGGCGGCAGGGTTCCTGTCGAGCGGCCACATCGTGCGGGCGACCGTCTTCTCACACGCCGCCCACGTGCTCATCTCGAGCGCCGCGTCGCTGCTTTACCTGGTCAGTTTCGGGCTGGAGGACTGGATCGACAATGCGGGCTGGGTATTCATCCTTGTGGTTGTCGCTGTGATGATCCCGTGCTGTTTCAGCGACATCGTCTTTCCGCTGCTGGCGGTCACGCGGAAAGACGAAACGCCGCCCGACGGGCACCCTCATTAACCGAGGGCTGTATTAGCACTATTGCCGGCGCCGGCGGGCATGGGCAAAAACACACAGACCCACGACGAGGCTGAACAGGACCAGCCCGACCGCCACGTACAGCGACATGGCCGAGCCTTGCTCGCACGTCTTGGAGACCAGGTGCTCGCGGTCGGCAACGATCTTCTCATACGAATCGTGGCCGCAATCAAAGTACGTGACCGACAGAAACCCCAGCAGGACGGCCAGGACCAGCCACACGGGCAGCGAGCGGCGAACGATGGGCGCCAGCGGCGCGACGCAGGCCGTGAGCGCCTTGCGAAGCGGCTTTCTCAGAACGAGCGCGACCGCGACGGCCGCCACCACGCCCGCGCCGGCGGCGGCGAAGTACGACACCACCAGATAGTGCTCGTTGGTCATGAGGCCGTTGTGCTGATTGTCTGCGGCATGTTCACTGCCTCGCGCGTCTCGCGTGGCGGGTCAGAGTTTGGCCTGCGGCCGGTCCTCGGGATCGCGGATGCGACCTACAGCCGCATACACGATCGTCAAGACGACCACGTAGGCGAGCAGGAAGATGCCCACCGACAGGCACACGTTTTCCAGGTCGTCGGCCACGTCCCAGACGGTCTCCATGAAGGCAGGCATCTCGCCGGCGGCCTCGGCCGCCGCCTCAGCGCCTTCCTCGGCCGCTTTGTCGGACGACGCGGTCGGCAGATACATCGACTCCAGGATCGGCATCCACGCCGCCAGAAGCATGACGATGAAGAACGTCCGTCCGTAGAATGACCGTGTGGCCCTGAGGGCCGAGTTGACGCCCAGCATCCGGCGCATCGGCGGATAGACCAGCACAAAGACCACCAGCGCCGCCGCCAACGCCATCCCCAGACCCACCAGGAAAACCATCAGTGCTGCGGACATAGCCATCCTCCTCAAGAAGTACCGCCGGATGCTACCGTGTCCGCGTGCGGCGACGCCAGAGAAAAGCCGTCGCGGCCGCACGAGGCAAACGCCACGTCGCGCACAGGGACCCCCCTTGCCCGACCCGCGAGCGAGGTTTAGAATGCCTCGCATGATTCGCACGCGACGGATGCTGCTGCTGGCGGCCGCGCTCCTCCTGGCCACAACAACGACGGCGCACGGTCAAGAGGAGGCGCCCGGGCGGGAACTGGCCATTCGCCCGAACCCGAAAGCCAGGTGGGACGCCGGCATGCGCGACGTCGAGAAGGTTCTCCGGTCGGCGGCGAGCGAGTTGTGGAAACACTTCCCCGAGCGGCGTCTGAAGCCGATTCTCGTCGAACCGAAAGGCGGGCCCATCGTCCTGCACCGGCGCGGGCCCAAGGGCGAGTACCGCGTCCGCCTCGATACGGGCAGCACCTACTGGTCCCAGTACGCCTTCCAGTTCGCTCACGAGTTCTGCCACATCCTGTGCGGCTGCACCGAGGACGAACAGTCGAACAAGTGGTTCGAGGAATCGCTGTGCGAGACGGCCTCGCTGTTCGCCCTGCACCGGATGGCCGAGACCTGGAAGACCGACCCGCCCTATCCCCACTGGAAGGATTACGCGCCGCACCTGAGAGCCTACGCGGACCGTCGCCTCAAGGAGGCCAAGTTGCCGGCCGGCCGGACGCTGGCCGAATGGTACCAGGTGAACGAGGCGGCCCTCCGCAAGAAGTCCCGTGACCGCGACAAGAACCGCGTTGTTGCCGGCGTCCTCTTGCCGATGCTTGAACAGCGTCCCGAACACTGGGAAGCCGTCACCTGGCTGAACGCCGCCGCCTCGAAGCAGCCGCGCTCCTTTCAGCAATATCTGACCGACTGGCACAACCAGTGCCCCGCCAAACACAAGCCGTTCGTCCGGCAAATCGCGGCGAAGTTCGGCATTCCGCTGCCGGCGGAATGAGAGCCGCGCATTGTGCGGTCCCTTGCCGCGCGGCCGCAGCATTGATAGCATTGGCTGCATGAATACCGTCAAGGACGTGCGTGCGTTCTTGCCCCTCCTGGCGGCGCTGCTCTGCGCTGTCTGCGCCGCCGCCGCCCCGCCTGCCGTGCCGCAGGCGGCGAAACCTGCCGAAACGCCGCTCGTCTGGGGTCCCCCGTCGGCCGGGTTGGTTTCAGCGCTGGCCGTCGAGGGCGACGTGCGAGTCGGCGGCTCGTTCCGCATTCGCCTGTCGCTGCGAAGTGCTGCCGGCCAGACGATCGGCCTGCCGTCCGCCGGGAAGGCTTTCGGATGGGTCGTCATCGGTCAGAGCCTCGGCGACAGCAAGAGGGTCTATTACAGCGAGAAGGTTCCGATGGCCGCCGCCGCGTGGCCCGGCGAACTGGGCGGCGGGAGCGTCGTCTGCTTGGGGCCATTCGACCTCTCGGCCGCCACAGTCTTTCCGTCGAAGGCGGCGCGGAGCCTGCTGACCGCCTACCTCTCGGGCAAGGACGATGCCGACCTGCCCAAGGCCGCCGGCAAGTTGAACGAGGTGCTCGTCGCGGGCCGGGCGACGGCCAAGTTCATCCTCTGCCTGCCCCACGAGGGCGCGAAGCCCATGCTCGTGACCTCCGCCGTGGTCCCTGTCACCGTCGGCCCGCCCGACATGGCCTCCTTGAAACCCGATGCCCGCGAGAAGTTCCTGGCGGACCTCATGAAACAGTTCGACCGCGGCCCGTGGGCCGGCAAGGAGGCGCACAACACGTGCGTCCAACTCGGCAAGGAGGTCCTGCCGCACGTCCTGAAGGCGGTGTTCGAGACGGACCGGCCGTCCCATGCCCGGCTGTGGCTGACGACCACGCTGGCCGACATCCGCGACCCGCGGTCCGCCCGCGCGCTCGTCAAACTCCTCGACGATCCCTCCGGCGGCGTACAGAACGTCGTGGCCTATCACGGCGTCAAGCAGAGAAGCGACCATCTGGACAAGGCGCTTCTTGCGAAGGTGAAAGCGTCGGATGCAACGTCGCGTCTGGCGGCGTGGACGCTGCTCGGGTTCATGGTCCATCGCAGCAGCGTGCCGGAGGAGGTTCTCAAGGCGGGTCTGGAGAGCGACGACCCCCGTGCGCGCGGAACCGCTGCGGAAGTGCTCGCCGCCCACGCGAGCGAGACCAACATCAGACGCCTCGTCGCCCTGCTGGCCGATGCCAGCGAGCGCGTCCGCGGCGTGGCCGCCAAGATGCTCGGCAAATCGAAGAACCGCTCCCCCGGGGTCCTCGGCGCACTCGTCAAGGCGCTCGACCTGCCCGGCGAAACGGCACGCCAGCGCGTCTGCGACGCACTCTCGGAACTCACCGCCAAGGACCTGCCGTACGATCCCGCCGCCGCCGAGGCCGGCCGCGCGGCAACCGTCGCGGCGTGGAAGGCCTGGTGGGCAGAGAAGAAACCACGCCGGTGACGCTCGGACCATCCGCGCCGTGACGAACCTGAACGTGACCGCCGACCGGATTGACGAGGCGATTGAAAAGTTCGCAGCGATCCTGAGCGGTGGGTGACGGGCGCCCTGCGAGCCCGCCGCAGAAGCGGCGGGTCACCTTCGATCACGTTGGCGCCACAACCCGCAGGAACGAAACGCAAGGAGGCCCACCATGCGACACGTCGCCCTGGTGCTCGTTGGATGCTGTGTAACGCTCACGGCGTGGCCGCTGCACGGCGCGGCGCCCGCCGGCATTGCCGAGAAGTACCCCGGCGACCGCGGCATCGGCAAGGACCCGAGGGTCCTGCTGCATGAGACGTTCGAGGCGGGCACGTTCGATAAGCAGAAGTGGCCCAGCATCTCGAACAAGGCGGAGGCGCTGTCGTTTTCGGACGACGTGCCCCCCGCCTCAGCCGGGAAGAAGAGCCTCCTGGTGACGGCCAAACTGGGCGAGAATACGGGCGGGCACCTGTTCCGGCGCTTTAGGCCCGGCGTCGAGACGATGTACGCGCGGTTCTACGTCAAGTTCGCCCCAGACTGCGACTACATCCACCACTTCGTGCACATCGTAGCCCAGAACCCGCCGACGCCGTGGCCGACCGGCGGCGCGGGGCTGTGCCCGAAGGGCGATAAGAAGTTCTCAACCGGCCTGGAGCCGGCCGGCAAGTGGAAGAAGTTCCCACCGCCCGGGGCGTGGAACTTCTACACCTACTGGCACAAGATGAAACGCGCCCGCGACGGCAAATACTGGGGCAACTCGTTCATGCCCGAACCGCCGGTCGTGCCGCAGCGCGGACGGTGGTACGCCATGGAGATGATGGTCCAGGCCAACACGGTTGGCAAAGATGACGGGCGGCAGGCGTTCTGGGTGGACGGCAAACGAATCGGCGACTTCTCACGGATAGAGTGGCGGACCACGGCGGACCTGAAGGTCAACGCCTTCTGGCTCATGAGTTACGTCACCGACCGGTGGACGAAGCACAAGACGAACCGCGTCTGGTTCGACGACGTGGTCGTCGCGACCGAGTACGTCGGGCCGATTGCCCCAAGCAGGTGAGACCGGTCGCGTTGCCGACGCGTTTCCACGCGCGAATGTACTCGATACTGAAGGCGGACGGCAAGTTCTTCTTGTCCGGCAGGCCGAACCAGCCGGGCATCGTCTCGGAGTCAAAGTTCAGATGCAGCGGCTGGCGCCAGTGGGCGGTCTACTCGTGCGGCACGGGCGGTCTTGCGAACCGTCGCTTGCGGTTGGTGCGACCGTTTGAGGAAGAGGTAGTAGAGGCGGCCTTCGTTCTTTGCGCGTCCGGCGAGTTGGCCGGCCTCATCGCCGACGCCGAGATACAGGTCGCATCGTCCGGGGGCGCGGATTGCCCCGCCGGCGTCCTGGTCGAGCACGAACCCGCGGTACGGGGCGGAGACGATCTGGCCGTGCCGCTTGACCGGCAGTTTCGTGGTCAGAAAGCCCAGGGCGGCGGGCGGGAAGATGGCCTTGTCCGTGGCGACGGTCCGGCCGGTGGTGACGGGCTCGTTGATGCATCCGCGTGGCCGGCCGTCCTCGATCGGCGCGAAGAAGACGTACCGCGGGTTCCGCCACGTGTACTTTTGCACATCCTCGGGGTGGCGCTTGAAGTACCGCAGCATCTCGGGCAGGCCGGCGCGCTTGCCGATCCTGCCGTCCTTGACGAGTTCGGCACGCACGCTCTTGTACGCGTGCCCGTTGTTGGCGGTGTAGCCGTAGGTCTCGATGCGGCCGTCGGGCATCCGGATCTTTACGGAGCCCTGGACCTGGGCGACGTACGCCTCGAACGGGTCGGCCAGCCAGACGATCTCGTTGCCGGTGAACATGCCGGAGGTCTCGATGGTGCGGCGGTCGGGATACCGCTTCGACGGCGATCCGTCTTCGAGTTTCACGAGGTCGGCGGGCGGCTTGTAGAGGGGGTGCCCGAACGCCGCCGCCCGGACGGGCGAACCGTTGAAGATAGGCGTGTAGTAGCACGTCACCAGGACCGTGCCGCGCATGTCGCACCCGACCGACTCGTACACGTCGAACCGGCTGCGGACGGCCGCGCTCATCTGCTGGGGCGTCGCGCGGGAATCCAGCAGGGCGCGGAACGCCTTGAGGCTCTCGACCGCCTCGGCGTGCGTGAGGCCGCAGCAGGGGTAGTGCTTGCGGCTGGACGGTTTGGCCAGGTAATGGAGGCTGTGGTCGATGGCCTCGCGCAGGGCCGTCGTATTGGCGAGGGCCTGGGTGAAGTCCGGCATCCGTTTCGGATCGGTGATCTTACGCAGCGCATCCTTTCCGGGCGGCAGCGGGGCCTCGTAGTCCTTCGCGAGAGGAATCGCGGGGACCATGGCGGGCTTCTCGCAGCCGGCCGCCACAAGGGCGAGCAGGGCGAGTGCGGCGATGAATCGAAACGTTCTCATTCGGAACCTCCCGGAAGCACAGGTCACGTCTTCGGCGCGGCAGGGTGATTATGTGACCCCCGATGCGTCCTGTCAAGTCGAGCGCGGCCCCGAGCCCGCTGCGGGAGCAGCGGGAGATCTTCCCCGGCATGGCACGCGGCAGGTCGGCATGGCGATTCGGCCGCCCTCGTCGGGGTTGTGGGCCAGCCGCACGAGGTTCCCGCGTTGGCCTCGGGATCAAGCACGTCCGCAGGGACAAAATGGATTGCCGGATCCGGAACCAGACCGGGCTCCGTCCTGATCACCTTGACGCCCTCCACGACGCCGCCACTGCGGCTGCAAGCATTTCCGGGTCATCTACACCCGCCCCACTTGGGGTGGCCGGATCCTGCGGCGGCGGGAGTGCCGGAACTGCGGCAAACGGATGACGACGTGGGAGAAAGCAGGCGGGTAGGTATAATGGCGGATTGCCCACGCTGCTGCCAGCCGCGCAGCCCCGTCACCGTCATCTGAGACCTGAAGATGCAGGAGGCGGGCGCCTCGGCCGGCCGGCCATTGGTGGCCTGACCCCTGCCGTCAGAAACTGTACCGGGCGCCGAAATAGACGTTCGAGTTGTCCTCGAACTGCCCGAAGAAGGTGTGGGCGTGGTTGCCGAAGAGAACGTTCGCCCCCGCCTCGACGGTCCAATGGTCGTCCACCTTGTAGGCCACGCGCGGGCGCAGGTACGCGTCCTCGTCGGTCGGCGAGTAGAAGACGAACAGCGAAAGCGTGAGGTTCTGGTTCAACAGCAGTTTCGTGAGGCGCAGCGTGACCTCGTGGCGCTCGCGGTTTGAATCGGGAAAGATGGCGGGCCGCATACGTTCCATTGCTTCATGGCCCATGCGAAGTTCCAGGTAGTACTGGACGCCGACGGTCAGGTCTTTCGAGATGGCGGCCAGGTCACGCTCGTACCCCACGAGCAACCGCACCTGGCTGTTGGGGACGAGGGGATCGTTGCCGCTCCGGTCCTCGCGCGAGTCGTAGTAGGCGGCCTCGACGTTGCCGATACCTCCCGCGGCTGGCCCGCGCACACTTGCCCCATAGGCGGCGAGGCGCGGAAACACCGGCGTGAAAGTCACCGGGTCGGTGCCGGCGGGGCTCTTCCAGAAGCCGTTGTAGGTGTAGAGGGCCAGTTCGTAGCCGTTCACCGTCTTGTACAGGCGCGCGGCAAACTCGTCGTCCTTGAACCACGCCTCGGGTTCGTCGGCGTCGATCACGGCATCGCGGCCGGCGCGGCGCGAGAGAAAAGGGTTGTAGTACGAGATGCGGCGACCGTCCACGTACCGGTCGGCGTCGAAGCGCGGCGTGTAGACGAGGTCGAGGTTCGCCAGGTCCGAGAAGAGCGAGACTTTCAGGGCGTCGCTCGGGGCCTTCAGGTACTCGACGTCGCGGCCGATGAAGAAGGCGTTCCAGTCTTTCGGGAACAGGTCGTTGAGGAATCGCAGGTCGCCGGTGCCCCAGGTCAGGACTTGGCGGCCGACCTTGACGTCCATGAAGTCCGTGGGACGGAAGGCGACCCAGGCCTCGCGCAGGTCTACTAGGCCTCGCCCCTGCTCCATGAAGACGCGGTAGTCGTTCGCGCTGATGTCGTAGAGGAAATCGGTCGTCAGGCGAAAGGTCAGGTCTTCGAGGGCCTTCTCGAGTTGCAGTTGCAGACGCGATTCGCCGAGCGTGGAGTCCTTCTCGCGGGTGTCGGGCTGGGTGCGCAGGCCGCCGCGCACGTCGAAGAAGCCGGTCAGGTCGAAGGGGAGCGCGGCCGGGGCGTCGTCCTTTCGTTCGACGGGCGGCCTGGGTGGGTCGCCGAGCCCTTCGGGCAGCGTCGGCTCGGCGGCCTTCCTCTCGCCGCCGAGACCTTCCGGCAGCGCCGGTTCGTCGGGTTTCTTCTCACCGACCAAACCGGGCGGCAGAGGCGGCTCCTCGGCGCGCGCCAGCGTCGGGACGACCGCGACGGACGCCGCGGCGAACCACGCCAGAATGAGAAGCCGGATGCGGGCCGTCACTTCAGGTATTTCCTCGGTGCGGATCGCAGGTACCGCTCGGCAAAGATCCCCTCGGGCAGACCGATGTTGTACGTCACGTCCTGGTACTCAAGGACCGTGTGGCCGCCCATCACGTTGTCGGTCATTCGCGATTTCGTGACCGTGGGATACCCGTCGATCGTCTCAACCTTGAGCGCCTCGTACGTGCGATACATCTCGCCCTTCTTGTCGTAGTACACGGTGCGGACGGGCACAAAGGTCTTCCTGTGGACCCACATCGTGAAGTGGGCGAACTCGACCGTGTCGGCTTTCTTCGGTGTGTTCTTGAGGACGTAGTAGTTCTCGGTCGTCTCAACGAGTTCGTGGGTATCGTCGGTGATGCGGCGTCCGGAGACGTCCTCGTACAGGAAGTGGGAGCCGACGAAACTGGTCCGCTTGTCGCCGGCGGCGATAGGCTTCACGAGATCGAGCGCCGGCAGGTACAACCACCGGTCGTCGTCGCGGTCGAGGTGCTTGTGGACCATGAAGACCATCTTGTTGAGGTCGGCCGGTCGGCGGAAATAGATGTAGAACTTCTGCTCGCCGCACGTCGTGTCGTCTTTCTCGTCCGGCGGCTGGTCGTCGCGGCGCAGGATGATGAACTCGCGGGTCCGCGTACGGCCCTGGGAGTCCGTGATGGTCATCTTGACCAGGGCCCGGCCGTCCCGGCCCTGGTAATACGCGACGCGGTTGGTGTTCTCGACGATGGTCTTCACGTCCGGTTCGGCGGCACGGGCGTGCGTGGCAACCAGGGCAAGCGCTGCGAGGACCGTCAGCATGATCCATGTTTTCGCAACGGCGTTCATCCGGATTCTCCTTTCTCGGCGGCCTTCGCCGCGTCGAGGCGGCACTTCTCGCGGCGCGACAGGAAGCCACACACGGCTGCCACGACCACCACGGCCGGGACGCTCACGTACGTCAGCGCAACCCATCCGACGTCCAGAAACAGGTGCACATTCAACGCGACGAGAGCCACCATCGCCGCCGCCGTCACGAGACACGTCACGCAGTTGCACGTGATGCAGCACGGGCGAGACTCGGGGAACAGAAACCGTTCCAGCAGGCGCACGAGCGCCGGCAGGATCAGGAGCGACACGGCCCCCGCCAGCACCAGGATGGCCGCCATGAAGACCCCCACCGTCTTGTACGGCACGAGCGGCGCCGCCAGAAGCGGCAAGAACCCGACGCCGATGACGATGACGTTCCGCGTAATCGCCCGGGCCGGTTCCCCGAAGACCGACGGGATGCTCTCGGCCCACGTGCCGCCGCGCGCGCTGCGCAGTTCGCGGCTCCGTGAGAGGAAGTGGATGGCATAGTCCACCGCCAGCCCCAGCGACAGCGCCGAGAGGACCGCAATCGGCATGTCGTAATCGATTCCCAGAAGGCCCACCGCCCCATAGATGCCGGCAATCGTGACCATCAGCGGGATCATCGCAAGCACGCCCCACAGCGCCGAGCGGTACAGGATCGTCATCATCAACAGGACCACCAGAAACGACCCGAGGAACGATTGGAGCATGCCGGAGACCATCCGCTCCTGCCAGAGAAGATTGATGTACGTCAGGCCGAACCACCCGTGCTTGAGCGGCACGGGCGGCGGGTGGGCGGACACGTAGGCATCCAGGGCCTCGACGACCTTCTGCATGTCGCGGTTGTCGCCGCTCCTGAGTTGCACCCACAGGGCGGTCTTCCGGAAATGGACGGCCGGGTTACTCTCGTCGCGCGTGACGAAATGGGCGAGGTCTTGCGGCCGGTGGCTGCTCTCGTACTGGGCGAGGCACTGGGCGACGGCCGCCGCCTTGTCCGGCACGCGGAAGAACTCTTGCTTCCCCCCCAGGAGTTCGCGGTGCACGGTCTTGACGATGTCCGCCAGCGAGTTCGACTTGCCGACGACGCCGGTCGAAAGGAGGTGGCTCTGGAGGCTCTCGATGTATCGGAGAACGTCGGGGTGTTTGAACGTTTGGCGCCTTTGCTGCTCGGCGCTGACGAACAGGACGGCCTGGTCCCAGGCGTCGGCCTCGTCGCCGGTAGCGGCATCGAGACGGTCCTCGGCGAAGGCGGCAAGCCGCGTGAGCAGTTCGTCCCTGCCCGGCGTCCGGACGCCGTCCGGCAGTGCGTCAAGGGGCTGCGGCCGCATGGCCTCGACCGCCAGAGCCGCGAACGTCTTGGTGGCGGCTGCGTAGTCCTCGGCCAACTCGCGGCCGCGCACACCGATGCGGTCGGCCAGTCCGTCCAGGAACTCGGGCGTGGACGCCGGCTCGCCCGCATCCTCGAGCGCCAGGTACGCCATGTACGTGCCGCCGAAGTGCGAGTTGAGGACGCGGTCGGCCACGCGGATGGGGTGCTCGGCCTCGAACCACTTGATGGGGTTATCGTTGATCTCGATGCGGGTGATGCCGTAGCCGGCAACGACGGCCACGATCGCCGTCAGGATGAGGAT
Source organism: Planctomycetota bacterium (assembly GCA_030602705.1). GTDB lineage: Bacteria > Planctomycetota > Phycisphaerae > FEN-1346 > FEN-1346 > JAUVZF01. The sequence continues at coordinate 941 of JAUVZF010000092.1, read as the reverse complement.
GAGCGGCGCGAAGCGGTACGTGCCGCGCCCCACCCTCCGCAGAGACCGCGACATCAGTCCGGTGGCGTGCTCCTGCTCGGTCCCCTTCTTCAGACCGAAGTTCTCGAACCGCTTCTGTGGGATGAGCATCACCGAGGCCGGGATGAACGTGATCGTCAGCACCCACGCCACCATGACGCCCAGCGCCACGAACACGCCGAAGACCTGGACCGGCGGAATCGGTGTCAGCGCGAGCGACGCGAACCCCGCCGCCGTCGTCAGCGACGTGTACAGCATCGGCATGAAGAGCGTCTCCATCGTGCCGAGGATCGCTTTGCGGCGGTCGCGGGTCTCCTGGTACCGGTCGAAGAACTCCGAGAGGATGTGGATCGAGTCGAGTACCGCAATCGGCATGATGAAGATCGGGATCATCGAACTCATGATGTGGATCGTCTGGCCCGTCGCCACCAACAGCCCCATCGTTACGATGACGGAGACCATCGCCACAATCAGCGGCTGGATGATCAGCAGCACCTTGCGGAAGAAGACGAAGAGCAGGATGAAGATGACGAGCATCGCCAGCGGTGCACTTGTGGCCATCTGCTTGAACATCTCGACGCCGAACGTGTCCTCGGCCACCGGAAGGCCCGTGATGTGGAACTGTTCGGGGCCGCCGAGGGAGCGGATCTTCTCGCCGAGCGCCGCCGAAACGCGGTACGAGAGGTCCTTGCGCGTCAGCGGCAGGTACAGGGCGATCGCCTTGCCGTCGTCGGAGACGAGGGTGCCGTCAAGGAACGGAATCCGCCTCGCCTTCTCGCGGACGGCCAGGGCTTCGGCGTCGGTGGCGGGGGGCTTGGGCATGAGCCACTCGAACTTGACCGCCCCGAGGCCCCCCTGCTCGATGTTATCAACCGTCGAGGGGGCGATGACGTCGGCCGCCACCACGCCTTCCCGCTTGCCGG
>JAUVZF010000048.1 GCA_030602705.1 Planctomycetota bacterium | reverse complement strand
TCTCCACAGGCGGCTCGCTGCGGCGAGCGGCAGCCAGGTGCTGGTACGTCGCCTCCGCCTCGCGGCGCAGCGCCGCGGCGCCGCCGCAGCCCGCCAAGGCCGGCACAACCGCCAGGGCCACGAGCCAGCCAAGACGCTTCGGCATGAGCATGGAACGTCTCCGTTCAGGGCGTTGGCCCATCATCGAGCAGGGACTACCGGGCCACCAAGTCGGTCGAGCACCTCGCCTCTATACTCTTCATCGGCCACGCGGCCGCCGCAGCCCCGGTATTTTCGTTCGGCGATTCTACGGATGCGGCCGGCGCGGCTGCCGGAATCCGTGGTGCGAGCGGCAGGAACAGCAGGCGCTGCGCTCCGCGCCGGAACCTCCAGAAAGGCAACCATGCCGGATGGATTGTAGCCAGCGGCAACGAGGTAATCCAGCCCCAAGCGGTCGGCCGCTGCCTCGGTGTCGGCGTCGTACTCGTGTTCGTGGATCGCTTCGGCAAGACGGGCAAGCGTCTCGGTGCGCTGGCGGGCATCGCGGCCGGCGGTCGTCAACTGGGCGGCGGCGACGGCGTCCAGCAATAGTGCCTTGCCGCACTTGCCGCACAGGGACCGAACCACCTGCCGCGCGTTGATGTGGGCCAACTGATGGGCCAGCGCGGCCGCCAATTGGGCCTCGGTCTTGAGGCTCGCCAGAAGGCCGCGCGTCAGGTAAACCAACCCGCCGGGCAGCGCGAAGGCCCGGACGTCGGCAGTGTCGAGCACCTCAAACCGGTACGGCAGTTCGCGCCTCGGTGTGGATCGGGCCACGCGTTCGCCGATGGTGCGAACGTAGGCCTCGACGGCGAGATTCTCAATCCGCCCGCCGGCGAGGCGTTCGAGGTGGGGGGCCGCCGCCCGGCCGATCTGAATCTCCTGCTCGACGCTGAGCAACGGCCGCTCGGCCCGGTCGGCGGATCGGCCGTCCCCGCAACCGGCGAGCAGCGCCACCAGTGCGGCCACCGTTGCGACAGCGACGTGCGCAGTCTCCACGCGTCTCATGCCCTGCCCTTCTCGCGGCATGCACCGCGCGGCGGGCAGTCTTGCCCACCGCGCAGCGCCCAGGACTGGACACCGCGCTACGACTTGCCTATATGGCATCGAAGTTGACAACGCAAGCCTACGACGCCGCGCTCACGTACACCATGCGCAATTCATAGAGCAGGCGATCCAGCATTTTCTTCTCGTTGTCCGTCAGGTTGCCCTTCGTCTTTTCCTCCAGGACACCCAACAGGTCGATGTTGTGCTTGGCCAGGTCGAGGTGCCGGAGCGGTTGGCCGGTTTGCGGGTCCCGCTGGTCGGACATGAAGATAGCCGCCTGCGTCGCAAGCATCTGAATGAGCCCCGCGAACGAGGCTGCCGGCAGCGCCTGCCCGGCATCGGCCTCGGCCTCCGGGCCGGCGGCCGCCGACGGCTCGGCCGTCTCGGCTTCGCGTGCCAGGCGCTCTTTCTCGGCCTGGGCCTCCTTCTTCCAGTCGGAGTCCACGTGAATCTTGGGTTCCTCGGTCGGGGGCTGATCTGCGCCCGACGGTTCGGGGGATGTTGTGTCTGCGTCGGTCATGTGGTGTCACCTCCTGCTTGGGTTTGCATCGACGGGTCCGACGGCATTGCGGCCCAGGGCGGCGGCGACCAGGCCGGTGTAGAACGGCGAGGGCCTGAGCGGCCGGCTCGTGAACTCCGGGTGAGACTGCGTCGCGACGAAGTACGGATGGTCCGGCAGTTCCAGAATCTGCATGATCGGCTGACCGGGCGCCTTGCCGGAGAAGACCAGCCCGGCGCCCGTGAGACGGTCGATGTACTCCGGGTTGACCTCGTACCGATGGCGGAACCGGAGGCGGACCGTCTCGGCGCCGCCGAACATCTTCGAGGCCAGCGTGCCGGGGGCCACCTCGACGTCGCTGCCGCCCAGGCGCATCGTCCCGCCCAGCCCCTCGACCTCGTATTGCTCCGGCAGCAGGTCGATGACGGGGTGCGGCGTGCTGGCGGCGATCTCGGTGGAGTCGGCGCCCTGGAGGCCGCACACGTTCCGCGCGAACTCGACGATGGCCATCTGGAAGCCGAAACACAGACCGAGATACGGCACGATGTTCTCGCGCGCGTAGCGGACGCAAGCGATCTTGCCCTCGGCGCCGCGGACGCCGAACCCGCCGGGCACGATGACGCCGTCGGCGCCCTCCAGGGCGATGGCGGCGCCGTCTTCGGTCAGGTCGGTCGTATCGACCCACCGGACGTTACAGTGGGTCTCGAGGCCGGCGCCGGCGTGCTCGACGGCCTTCAGCAGGCTGGCGTAACTGTCGCGGACGGCGGTGTACTTGCCGGTGACGGCGATCGTAACCTCGTGTTTGGGCTGGCGGATGCGCCGGCAGAACCCCTCCCACGTCCGAGTGCCCTTCTGCTCGGCGCGCGGGTCCACGCGGTCGTTCAGGTTCAGGATGTGGACGACCTGCCGGTCCACCTGGTCGCGCTGCAGGCGCGTGGGCAGCAGGTAGATGGACGACTCGTCGTGCATCGAGATGACTCGCGACATGGGCACGCTGGTGTAGATCGAGAGTTTCTCGCGAATCTTGTCGGTAACGGGGTTGGCGGCGCGGCAGGCGATGATGTGCGGCTGGATGCCCATCTCCAGCAGGCGCTTGATGCCGAGTTGAGCGGCCTTGGATTTCTGTTCGCCGAGGATGCTGGGTTCGAGGATGAACGTCAGGGCGACGAAACAGACGTTCTCCGGTCCGTCCTCGTAGGCCAGTTCCCTCATCGCCTCGATGTAGCAGGCGTTCTCGAAGTCGCCCACGGTGCCGCCGATCTCGACGAAGACGACGTCGGCCGCGGTCTTGACGGCCAGGTCGCGGAGTTTGCGTTTCACCTCGCCCGTGACGTGCGGCAGGATCTGGACGTCGCGTCCGAGGTACTCGCCGCGCCGTTCGCGCTCCAGGACGGCCCAGAAGATCTGGCCGTTCGTCACAAAGTTGTCCCGCGTCAGGTCCTGGTCGAGCATCCGCTCGTACGTGCCCAGGTCCATGTCGGTCTCCATGCCGTCGTCGAGAACGAAGACCTCGCCGTGGCGGTACGGGTTGAGGGTGCCGGAGTCGATGTTGAGGTAGCCTTCGAGTTTTATCGGCGCGACCCGCAGGCCCTGGTCCTGGAGCAGTTTGGCCAGGCTGGAGGCGAAGATGCCCTTGCCCAGACCGCTCATCACCGTGCCGAAGACGATCACGTATTTCGTGCGGCCGGGCTGGTAGCCGCTCGGCACGGGCGTGTAGAACTCCGTCTCCCCGGTCTGATTGGCGATGTCGCGGAACAGTTCGGTTGCCGGCATCAGGCGCCTCTCACGTCGGGTTGGCCTTACGGTATCGTGCAACGAAAGCGGCGTACGACTCGGGCGTGTCGATGCCGCCGGGACGCTCGCTCGTAACGATGACGCGCATGCGGCGGCCGTTCTCGAGCCACCGGAGTTGCTCCAGTTTTTCGGTCACCTCCAGGGGCGTTTGCGGCATGGCGGCGCAAGAGCGAAGCGCCGCCGCACGGAACGCGTAGATGCCGAAGTGCTTGAGCATCGGCGCTCGCCGTGCGGCCTGGCCGTCTCGAGCCCACGGAATCGGGGCGCGAGAGAAGTAGAGGGCGTCGCCGCCGGCCCCCACGACCACCTTCACGGCGTTCGGGTCGGTCGCCTCGTCGGCCTCGAGCGGGCCGGCGACCGTGGCGGCTTCAAGCGACGGGTCGGCGTCGAACGCTTCGACCAGGCGGTCGAGCAGCGCCGGGTCGAGTTCGGGCTCGTCGCCCTGGAAGTTGATGACGATCCGGGCGTCGGGAAACGCCTCGGCCGCCTCCGCCACGCGGTTCGTGCCGCACGGGTGCTCGGAGGCGGTCATCACAGCGCGGCCGCCGAAGGCTTCGACGGCGTCGCGGATGCGCTCGTCGTCGGTGGCCACAACGACCGCGTCCACACGGGACGCGCCTTCAGCCGCTTCGCAGACGTGCTGGATGAGTGGCTTGCCGGTGTCGGATGCGAGAGGTTTCCCGGGGAATCGTTTGGACCCATATCGGGCGGGGATAACACAAATAACCATGCGTCTGGCGCCAGCAAAACGTCCCGGGAACACGGGCTCAGGGCTAGCCCTTATGGGTGCATTACGATACCCGGCCGGCGAGCGGAAGTCAAGGCAAACGTTGAAGCGGCCGATGACCCTGTTTCGAGGCCCCCCCCGCGCTCGCGTCACCGTCCTTCACCACCGACCGGCTGCACACCAGCACACCCGCCACGGCCAGGCCGGCGCCGGCCGACGCGGGCGCGATGCCTTGCGGCAAGATCGGAAAGGCCAGCCGTAGTGTGGGTGCTCTGCACCCACGCCGCCCACGACACGCCTCCGCAGGGGAAGGTTGAAAGCGCCGGCGGCCACCACTATAATCCCCCACCAAGCGATGCCCGGGGAACCGTATGGCACATAGCCCTGAAATCCTGAACCGCGAGAAGGTCTACACCGGCCGCAAGGTCGCACTTGAGGTCCATCGCATCCGCGACGCCGGCGGCCGCGAGACCACGCGCGAAGTCGTCCGCCATCCGGGCAGCGTGGCGATTCTCGCCTTCCCGAAGCCGGGCACGCTCCTTCTGGAGCGCATCTGGCGCTACGCCGCCGAACAGACGCTGCTCGAGATACCCGCCGGCACACTCGAACCGGACGAGGCCCCGGCCGCCTGCGCCGCCAGGGAACTGGCCGAAGAGACCGGCTACCGGGCCGCTCGCATGGAGCCGCTCCTTACGGTCCACACGAGCCCCGGCATCCTGACGGAGCGGCTGACGCTCTTCCTGGCCACCGACCTTGAGGAAGGTGAGCCCGAGCGCGAACCGGGCGAGCAGATCGAGAACGTCCTCGTCCCCTTCGATGAGGCGATGGCCATGGTCCGCGACGGGCGCATCACCGACGGCAAGACAGCCTTGGCGGTCCTCTTCTGGAACGCCCGCCGGCAGGAAGCGTCCAAAACCGGCAAAGGGGACGCCTGATGGCCTGGCACAGCACGTGGAACGAACCGCCGACGCCCAAGCGCAGGTGGCTTACGGACCGCGGCGGGTTCTTCCCGCCGGGTGTCAAGATCGTCCTGCTGGTGACGATCGGCGTGTACGTGGTCGACGTCCTGAGCCACGGGGCGCTGAGCCAGATCGGCGCGCTGTCCGTAAGGAGCCTGATGCACCTGGAGGTGTGGCGTCTCGTCACGTACATGTTCCTGCATTCGCTGGGGGGCATCGCGCACATCGGCTGGAACATGTTTATCTTCGTCATGCTCGGCCACACGCTGGAGCGCCAGTTGGGGTCGAAGCGTTTTCTGTGGTTGTATTTTCTGAGCGGCATCCTGGGCGCCCTGTTCGAGGTGGCCTTCAACGTGCTGATGGACATGCAGCACGGGCCATTCATGACGCAGCAAGGCCCGATGACGTTTCTGGATCTTCCCGCGGTGGGCGCGTCGGCGGGCGTGGCGGGCGTGCTGGTCGCGTTCGCCGTGGTCAACCCGCGGGCGGTGTTCCTGCTGTTCTTTTTCCTGCCCATCCAGGCACGCTGGTTGGCGTTGATTTACGTCCTGGGCGAGACGCGGCACATCTTCGTCGGCCTGAGTCAAGGATGGGTGGACGGCGTAGCGCATGCGGCTCACTTCGGCGGCATGGTCCTCGGCTTCGTCTGGGTGAAGTGGGGGATGCGTATCGCCGCCAGCCTGAAGCGAACCACCGGCCCGGCGCGCGGAGGCTCCGTCCAGCGCAGCCGCCAGCGCGAGCAGGCCGAACTCGACCGCATCCTGAAGAAAGTGCACGAGCAGGGCGTGGACAGCCTGACGCTCCGCGAAAAGATGTTTCTCCAGGACGTCGGCAACAAGTACCATGACAAGTTTTGAGGCCGTCAGCCGTTAGCCGGCGGCTCGTGCCGAGTGGGGCTGCACGGCCCAAGGGCCGTGCCACCCGGCCAGGAGGGTGGCACGGCAGCGGCGAAGCCGCGGTCGTGGGTCACGCCGCGCCGAGGAGCACACGGTCACGCTGCGCGTGGCCGTGCCACCCGGCCGCGACAAGTTTTGAGGCCGTTAGCCGGCGGGCTTGCCCGCCGAGCTTGGCTGTAAGCGGCATGTGCCGCAGGCCGAGGAGGTGTCACATCATGGTCCACATTCCGCTTCGCCTCACCAGCATCGTTGCCACACTCGGACCCGCCACGTCGGACGCGGCCGTGCTGCGCCGGATGATAGAGGCCGGCATGGACGTTGCCCGGCTGAACTTCGCCCACGGCGCCCGCGAAACGCACGGCGAGGTCCTCGCGTGCCTCCGCCGCACGGCCGAGGAGTGCGGCAAGTTCGTGGCCGTCCTCCAGGACCTGGCCGGGCCGAAACTTCGCCTGCGCACGCCCGCGGGGGCGAGCGTCGAGGTCGGCGCCGGCGACCGCGTCCGCCTTTGCCGCGAGGTGCCCGACGACGCCGACCCGCGCGACCTGGCGTGCACGTACCCGGCCGTCGTCGATGACTGCGCGCCCGGCGACCCGGTCCTCTTCGGCGACGGCGACGTGGTGATGCACGTGGTCGAGCGGGCCGGCGACCATCTCGTCCTTGAGTGCACCGAGGGCGGAACGCTCTCGCCCGGCACGGGCATCAACTTGCCGCAGACCGACCTCAGCGCGTCGCTTCCGACCGAGCGCGATTGGCAGGACCTGGAGTGGGGTCTCGCCCACGAGGTCGATTACGTGGGCCTCAGTTTCGTGCGCACCGCCGGCGAGGTCCGCTCCGTCAAGGAATTCATCGCCAAGGCGGGGGCCGACGCCCGCGTCATCGCCAAGATCGAGAAGCCGCAGGCCGTTGACGAGATCGACGCCATCCTGCGCGAATGTGACGGCCTGATGGTGGCGCGAGGCGACCTGGGCGTCGAGATGGACGTGGCCCGCGTGCCGATCATCCAGAAGGACCTGATCCGTCGTGCGGCCGCAGCCGGCGTGCCGGTCATCACGGCCACGCAGATGCTGCAGTCGATGGTAAGCGAACCGCGTCCCACGCGGGCCGAGGTCTCGGACGTGGCCAACGCCGTCTTCGACGGTTCCGACGCGGTCATGCTCTCGGGCGAGACGGCCATCGGCCGGCATCCCGTCCGGGCGGTCGAGATGATGGACCACATCATCGACCTGGCGGAGGATTACGCCGAACGGGCCGAGTGGCGGGCCGGCGCCGGACGCGAGGAACGTTACGTCTGGTGCGAACGGGCCATCGTGGCGGGGGCGGCCGGCATCGCGCAAAGTCTTGACCCGGCGCTCATCGTCGCCCTCACGCACACCGGCGCGACGGCCCTGCTGATGTCGAAGCAGTGGTTGGGCGTGCCGATTCTGGCCGTCAGCGATTCCGTGAGCACCTGCCGCCGCATGGCGCTGTACCGCGGCGTGATTCCGGTCCATTCGCCCGACCTGATACGCCACGAAGACCTGGCCGCCGCCGTCCAGCAGATGGCGCTTGAGCGGAAATTGGTTGTCGCGGGCGACCGAATCCTTATCATTAGCGGGTACTTCCCGGGCAAGCCGGGCGGTACCGATACCCTTCGGGTGCATACCGTGTCGGGAGGGGATGTTTCATGAGGCCAGTGTTGAGTGTGCTGCTTTTCTGTGCGGCCATGACGGCGGCCGGCTGCGCCACCGTGGCGTCGGGCCGGTTCAGCAACCCGATGACGTTCACCGAGACCGATGCCGATACGGTGGAGCAGGTCGCGCGGCGGGTGCTGATGGAACTGCGGTTCGACGTCGAGTATCCGGAATCCAGCGAAGGCCACCTGGCGACCGACCCGCTGACGGGGGCCTCGTGGTTCGAGTTCTGGCGAAAAGACACCATCGGCGCGATGCAGCGCCTCGAGTCGAGCCTCCACACGACCCGCCGCCGGGCAACCGTCAGCATCTCGCCGACCGGCGGCGGGTCGCAGGTCTTCGTCAAGGTGACCAAGCAGCGCAAGAGCGCCCCCGGCCTCGGTCCCGAGACGATAGGCCAGTCGTTCAACATCTACGACCCACAGGACATGGACCTCGTGCGCCAGAACGAACTGGCGCCGACCGCCTACGAGTGGCTCGACATGGGCCGCGACGAACTCCTCGAGCAGAACATCCTCCATCGCATCCTGACCAGTTTGCAGTAGCCGCCCCGGGGGGGCAACCCGGGTGTGGCAAGTTTTTCTGGCGAGCGCAGGCGGTTGTAGCGCCGGGCTTTATGCCCGGCGGCCGTTGGCGGCGGCGCCGGCCAGGATGCGCCGGGGATAAACCCCGGCGCTACGGTCAAGCCGCAGGAAATCGTCCCCTGCCAGAAATCGTTGCCACGCCCGGCAACCCCCGTCTCGTTCTTCCTTTCCGCGTCCGTTTCGGTTATGTTAGGCGAGCGAGGCGGGTGCGTTCGCGCCGGACTCCGACCCGCCACGAACAGGGGACCGGATGAAACGCTGGTGGTTGGCGATTGTCCTGGCGGCGATCGCGCTCACCCTCTGGCTGGTCTTCAGGCAGGACGAGGCCGCCCACCTGGTAGCCGCCTACGGCCGAGACCAGACGCTGGGGCCGCGCGTCGTCAATCTGGGGCCGGACGCCATCGGGCCGTTGTGCGAGGCGCTCGAGAAAGTTCCGGCCACGAACGTCGGCGAGACCGACAGGCAAGCCATGGTCAACTACGTCGTGGCACTCAACGCCATATCAGGCGGATGGCCGTACACCACCAGCCGGTCCATGCTGGTCCTGCTGGGTCTTCTCAAACGGATGGAGGACCAGGAGGCCAAGGACCTGCTGGTCAAGACCATCGGACAGTCGTTCAGGCAGTTGGCCGTACCGTCGATCCTCGACATCCTGGAAGACGAGTTCAGAATGTCGAAGGCCGGCGGCCCGGAGACGCTGCCCAGCGAAGCGATCGTCTCGGAACTTCTCAAACGGCTCGGCCCCGGCCGATGCCTGCCCGTTCTGGCGGCAAGACTCGAAACGACCACGAGCAACTTCCGCAAAACGCTCGTGCGGCTGGTCTGCGCGTTCGCGCCGGACGAGCGCGTGGAGGGCATCCTGGCCCGGGCCCTCGACCAGGAAAAGGACACCGCCCGCCGCGCGTGGTTGACCGAGATGCTCGAAGGTCTTGAAAAGAAAGAGGTACGTGTTTAGCGTGCTCTCGAAGCGATGTCATTTCGACCGAGCCCTCGCCAAAGGTGAGGGCGAGCGGAGAAATCTCGTCGTCCGGACACGGATAACGGCGAGATTCCTCGACTCGCTTCGCTCGCTCGGAATGACACGCTAAACACGTACAGAAAGAGAATACGGCCGATAGCGCGCCCCCGCAAGACGCGCCGTAGACGAGCACGACGGTTGCCGGCCGGCGCGGCGGCTGCGCCGGCAGAAGGATCATCTGCCCGTGACCACGCCCGTGATGAAACAGTACCGGCGGATCAAGGCCCAGTACCCGGACTGCATCCTCTTCTTCCGCATGGGCGATTTCTACGAACTCTTCTACGACGACGCCCGCATCGGGGCCAAGGTCATGGGCATCGCCCTCACCAGCCGCACCAAGGGACCGAACCCCATCCCGATGTGCGGCTTGCCGTATCACGCGGTGGATTCGTATCTGGCGAAGATGATCCGCGCCGGTTACCGCGTGGCCATCTGCGAGCAGATGGAAGACCCCGCCACCGCCAAAGGCCTTGTCAAGCGCGACGTCTCGCGGCTGGTTACGCCCGGCACACTCACCGACGATGCGCTGCTGGAGGCCAAGGAGAACAACTACCTTGCGGCCGTCCACCTGGACGGCGAGCGCGCGGGCTTGGCCTGGGTGGACCTGTCGACCGGCGGCTTCTGGGTCCGCGACGTGGCGACCGGCGTCATCCTCGACGAACTCGTGCGCCTCCGCCCGCGCGAATGCCTCGTTGCCGACGGCGCACGGGAAGCAGCGCACGACCTTGTGAAAACGATCCGCGAGACCACCGGAGCGGCCATCACCGAGCGGTCCGGGTTTGTCTTCGACCGCACGGAGGCCGAGCGGTTGCTCACGGCCCATTTCGGCACCGACTCGCTCGACGGGTTCGGCATCTCGGACCTCGCGGCCGGCGTCTCGGCGGCCGGGGCCGTCATCGATTACCTCCAGGATACCCAGCGGACCCAACTCGGTCACATCCGCCGCATCGAACGCGTCACCGGCGGACGGTGGCTCTACCTGGACGAGACGACGCAGCGGAGCCTGGAACTCGTCGAGACGCTCCGCGACCGCCGCCGCGAGCACAGCCTCCTGTGGGTCCTCGACCGGACCGAGACGGCGATGGGCGGGCGGCTGCTGCGGCGGTGGATCAACTTCCCGCTGGCCCGGGCCGACGAGATACGCCAGCGCCTGGGCGCCGTCGAGGAACTCGTCCAGGTCGGGGACCTGCGCGAAGACCTCGCGAGGCGCCTCTCGGATACGGCCGACGTCGAGCGGATCGTCGGCCGCATCGCCACCAGACGCACCGGGCCGCGCGACCTCCTCGGCCTTGGCCGCACCCTTGCCGCCCTGCCCCCCATCAAGGCACGCCTGACGGCTCGCGAGAGCGGCCTGCTAGCCCGGATCGAGGCCGACCTCGACCTGATGGGCGACGTGCGCGAGGTCCTCGATGCCGCCATCGCCGCCGACGCGCCGCTGCGCCTCAGCGACGGCGGCGTCATCAAGGCCGGCTACAACGAGGAACTCGACGGCCTTCGCGACGTCGGGTCGAGCGGCGCCAAGTGGCTGGCGGGGTTCCAGGCGGGCGAGATCCAGCGAACGGGCATCTCCACGCTCAAGGTCGGTTTCAACAAGGTCTTCGGCTATTTTCTTGAGATCTCCAACGCGCACCGCGACCGCGTGCCGCCGGATTACGTCCGCAAGCAGACCCTCAAGAACGCCGAGCGGTACATTACGCCGGCGCTCAAGGCCCACGAGGTCGAGGTCCTCTCGGCCGAGGAGAAGGCGCGGGTGCTGGAGGCGCGGCTCTTTGAGGATGTTCGCCGGCGCGTGGCCGGCCAGACGGCACGCCTTCAGCAGACGGCCGGGGCGCTGGCGCAGATCGACGTGCTGGCGAGCCTGGCCCGCGTGGCGGCCGAGCGGGGGTACGTGAAGCCGGCCATCGTTGAGGAACCGGTCCTGGAGATCCGCGACGGCAAGCACCCGGTCCTGGAGATCGTGCTCGGCTCGGAGTTCGTGCCGAACGATGTGGCCCTCGGCGGCGACGGGCCGCTCATCGGCATCATCACCGGCCCCAACATGGCGGGCAAATCGACCTACATCCGGCAGGTGGCACTCCAGGTGCTCATGGCCCACATGGGTTCCTGGATTCCCGCCCGAAGCGCCACCGTCGGCCTCGTGGACCGCATCTTTACGCGCGTCGGGGCGGCGGATGAACTGGCTCGCGGACGCAGCACCTTCATGGTCGAGATGAGCGAGACCGCCAACATCCTCAACAACGCCACCGGCCGCAGCCTCGTTATTCTCGACGAGGTGGGCCGCGGCACGAGCACCTTCGACGGCGTGGCCCTGGCGTGGGCCGTCACCGAACACATCGCTTCACGCCTGCGCTGCCGCACCCTCTTTGCCACGCACTACCACGAACTGACGGAACTGGCCGGCGTCTTGGGCGGCGTCGCCAACTTCAACGTGGCCGTGCGCGAATGGCAGGACCAGGTGGTGTTCCTCCACAGAATCATCGAGGGCGGCACCGACAAGAGTTACGGCGTCCACGTGGCGCGGCTGGCGGGCGTTCCGAGGGAGGTCGTCGAGCGGGCGAAGCACATTCTTGCCGAACTCGAGGCGTCGCACCTCGATGCCTCCGACCGTCCGCGCATTGCGCCCGCCGAACCGGGGCCGCAGGTCCGACAGATCCAACTCACGCTCTTTGAAGGGGCGGGTGCTGCCATCGCCGAGGAGATACGCCGGCTCGACCTCGACGAAATGACCCCCCTGGACGCCCTCAGCAAACTCAAGGAACTCAAGGAGAACCTCTGAGCCTGACAGGCTGTTTCGCAACGTGCGCAACGTGCGCGGCCCGTACGGGCCGCGCACACTTCCTTCCGCTGCGACCCCCAAGACGTTAGGATGTGGCAAGTTTTTCTGGCGAGCGCAGGCGGTTGTAGCGCCCGTACGGGCGGCCGTTGGCGGCGCTGGCCAGGATGCGCCGGGGATAAACCCCGGCGCTACAACCACCACAGAGGCCAAGCCGCAGAAAATCGTCCCATGCCAGAAATCGTTGCCACGCCCAAGACGTTAGTGCATCCGGGGGCGGGGGCTTTGTATTGACATTCCGCACACCGCCTGACACAATATGACCGGAAACTGTGGACGGGGGTCGCACGCAGGAACCCACTATCAGGGAGACCACGAGACCATGGCGACGGACAAACTGTACACAACGCACGAGGTCGAGGGCGTCACCGCCGTAACCTTTCAGCAGAGCCACATCCTCGATGCGATGACCATCGAGCGGATGTCGGACAGCCTCAAGCAACTGATTGATGCGTCGGAGGGCGGCAAGTTCATCCTCGACTTCGCGCGGGTCACGTACCTCTCGTCCAGCGCCTTGGGCATGCTCATCGGGCTCCAGCGGCGGATCGTCAAACAGAAGGCCGCCGTGAAACTGGCGGGAATTCACGACGATATCATGGAGGTCTTCCACATCACCAAACTCGACACCGTCTTCGATATCTATAAGGACGGTCGCGCTGCCCTCGAAGCGTTCCGCAAGAATCTGTAGGCCGGGAGGAGACGCATGACCGACGCCGCGCCCGGCGCCATGCTCTGGCGCCGGCGCCCTGGTCGTGCGTGCCCGCCGTCCGGCGGCTCGCAGGCGGGAGGTGGCCCTGGATGCCGGCCTATGCCAGTTGAGTGGACGATTCGCGGCGCGGCGCTTCTCGACGACCGGCATCATCAGAACCGGGCCGATGTTCTGGTTCGCGACGGGCGAATCCAGCGGATTGCGCCCGACCTGGAGCCCGCCGCCGCCGACCTCGACGCCACGGGCCTCGTCCTTTCGCCCGGCTTCATCGACATCCACTGCCACAGCGGGTTTGCGGCGCTCGTGTATCCCCGGGCCGAGAGCAAGGTCCTGGCGGGCGTCACGACCGACGTGTCGGGCAACTGCGGCGCCGGCCCGTTTCCGTTGGTCGGCGAGTTCCGCACGCGCCGGCAGGCCCAGTGGCAGCGGCACGGCCTGACGCTGGACTGGCAGTCGGCCGCCGAGTATTTCGACCGGGCCGAAGCGTCGCCGTGCAGCATCAACCGCGCCCTGCTGGCCGGGCACGGCGCCGTCCGGGCGGCGGTCGTCGGCTACGCCGGCCGCCCCGCCTCGGCCGACGAGCGGGCCGGGATGCGCCGATTGCTCGCCGGGGCCCTCGAGGCGGGCGCCTGGGGCCTCTCGACGGGCCTCATCTATCCGCCCGGATGCTACGCCGACGTGGACGAACTCGCGGACCTCGCCCGGTGCGCCGCCGACGCCGGCGCGCTGTATGCGAGTCACATCCGAAACGAAGGCGACACGCTGCTGGAGGCCATCGACGAGTTCCTCGAAGTGGTCCGTCGCTCCGGCGTCCGCGGACAGTTGAGCCACCTGAAGGCGTCGGGTGCGGCCAACTGGGTGAAGATGCCCGAGGCCATCCGCCGCCTGCGCGACGCCCGCTCCGCCGGGCTCGCCGTCACGGCCGACCGCTACCCGTACCTGGCCAGCATGACGGACCTGGACTCGATGCTCCTGCCGAACTGGGCGGTCGAAGGCGGACGCGAGGAGCAGATGGCTCGCCTGGCCGACCCGTCCACTCGCCGCCGCCTGGCCGCCGACATCCGCCGCCGCCACCCCGAGCCGGATTACTTCGAGCGGATCATCATCGCCTCCGCCGGCACTCGCGGGGCGCACGACGTTGTGGGCAAGACGCTCCACCACCTTGCCGGCGCCGCCGGCCGCGACCCGATCGACGTTGCCTTCGACCTCATCATCGAGCACGAGGCCCAGGTCAGCGCGACGTACTTTTCGATGAGCGAAGAGAACCTGCGCGACATCCTCGCCGAGCCGTACGTTGCCGTCGGGTCGGACGCCGCCCTGCGCCGCCTGCCGGACCTGGCAGGCGGGAAGGCCCCGCGCGGCCTGTCGCATCCGCGGGCCTACGGGACGACGGGGCGGTTCCTCGGCAGGTACGTTCGCGAGGCGGGGCTTATGGACTGGCAGGAGGGCGTGCGCCGCCTGACGAGCCTCCCGGCCGACATCCTGGGCCTCGCCGACCGCGGACGCCTCCTCGAAGGCGCCTGGGCCGACCTGGTCGTCTTCGACCGAGACTCAATCGGCGACCGCGCCACGTACCAGCGGCCGTGGGTCGCGCCCGCCGGCATCCGCCACGTCTTCGTGGGCGGCGAGTTGGTTGTGACCGACGGGCGCCACACCGGCGCCATGCCGGGCCGCGTGCTGAGGCGAGGCATCCCGTGAGACCACGGATCGCCATCACGGCCGGCTTCGACGAACGGGACGGAAAACCGCGCGTGGGCCTTCCCGCCGCGTACGTCGAGGCGGTTGCGGCCGCAGGCGGCAGGCCGGTTCTGCTGCCTCCGACGGGCGGCGACGCTACGGCGGAGGAACTTCTTGCCGTGGCCGACGGACTGCTCCTTTCCGGCGGGGGCGACCTGGATGCCGCCTTGTGGGCAGAGCCGCTTCATCCGACGGCAAGCGTGATTCACCCTCGCCGCCAGAGGGCCGACCTGGCGTGGCTCCGTCTGGCCGACGCCTGCGGCATGCCCCTGCTCGGCATCTGCCTGGGCTGCCAGGAGATGGCCGTCGCGCGCGGCGGTCGCCTCATCCAGCATCTGCCCGACGAACCGGGGGACGTGGCGGACCACGGTCGCGGCGGGCAGGTGAGAACGAGGCATCCGGTCACGGTCGAGGCCGACTCGCTGCTCGCGCGCATCGTGGGGTCGGAGACGTTCGAGGTCAACAGTTCACACCATCAGGCGGTGCGCGAGGCCGGGCGCGGCATGCGCGTGGTCGCCCGCAGTCCGGACGGCGTCGTGGAGGCGATTGAAGAAGCGGCGGCCGGCCGGTTTTTCCTGGGCGTTCAGTGGCACCCGGAGAGTATCATCGCCGAGCCGCCGCACCTGGCCCTCTTTGAGGCCCTGTGCCGGGCGGCATCCGAAGTTCAACCTTCGTGACGGGTGGTGAATCTCGCGGTGACCGAAACGAACGGACGCCTGCCGAGCCGTGCCGCTTCCGTCCGGCGGTACGAGCCGCTGGCGCCGGCGGCACTTGCCCTTGTGGTTGGCATCCTGGTCGGCGAGTTCCTCGGCGGCGGGATGCTGCTGTGGTGCGGTGTTGCGGTCGGCGCGGTGGTTGCCTGGGGTCTGGTGCGCTTGCGCCGCGCGGGAGACCGCACGCTTCTTGTGCCGCTTCTCATCCTGCTCCTTGCGGCGGGCGCAGCGCGGTACCGGGCAACCGTGGAGCCGCCGCAGGACGACGTTGGGCGGCTGATCTCCGAGGGAAGCCGCATTGCCGTGCTCGAGGGGGTCGTCGTGCGCTCGGCCCGCCGGAGCCTGACGCCCAAGGACGTGTTCCTGCCCTCGGTGCCATACTACATGCGCAGCAAACTGACCCTGGCGTGTGAGCGCGTGAAGGTTAACGGCCGGTGGGCGCCTGCTCGCGGCCGTGTGCATGCAAGCATTCGCGGTCCGCTTCCCGAGACGGGTGAGGGCGCGGGCGACCTGGGCGACCGCATCCGCGTGATGGGTCGGCTCGTTCGGCCGATGCCGCCCGCCAACCCCGGCACGTTCGACATGCCGACGTACTTTCGCCGCCAGGGCATCCGCGCCTGCCTCTACACCGACCACTGGGAAGCCGTGACGGTCGTCGAGCCGGCGGCTGACCGCTTCCGGTGGATCGTCGGCGCGATGGGCCGGTGGGGCGTGCGGCGCTTCGAGGCGATCCGGAGCCCCGAAGGACGGGCGGTGGCGGCGGCCATCGTGCTCGGACGGCGAGACCTGCTGCGGTTCGACGCCGGCCAGACCGAGCGGGCGGACATCGAGCGGGCGTTCATCGTTACCGGCACGGCGCATTTTCTGGCCGTCTCGGGCTTCAGCGTCGGCCTGGCGGCGGCGGTGGTGCTGCTCATCGCTCGGCTGGTTGGCCTGGGTCGGCGTCCGACGGCGGTCCTCGTGGCGCTGGTGGTGCTGGCCTACGCGCTGATGACGGAACTGCGGCCGCCGGTCGTCCGTGCCGCCATCCTGATCTGGATTCTGTGCGCGGCGTGGATGCTGGGCCGCGAGCGGCTGCGGCTGAACTCGCTGGCTGCCGCCGTCCTGGTCATTCTGCTCATCCGGCCGGGCGACCTGTTCACGACGTCGTTTCAACTCTCGTTCGCCGTGGTCCTGGGCATGTTCTGGCTCGTGGGTAAAATGGAACAGGTGATGTTTCGCCGCCAGCCGGACGGTGAACTTTTGACCGGCGCCCGCCGGCCGGGTGCGTTTTCGATCCCTCACTATCTGCGTCAGACGGCCGCCTTGTCGGTCTCGGCGGCGCTGGTAGCCGTGCCGCTGGTGGCGTATCGGTTTCACCTGGTCGGGTGGCTGGCGCCGGTCGGAAGCGTTGTGCTGGCGCCGCTGGTGTTTGTTCTCATCGCCGGGAGCATGGCCCTTGTGGTCCTTGGCGCCGCGGCGCCGTGGCTGGCGGACCTTCTGGCGGCCGTCCCCGACGGCATGGCCCGGGCGATCGTCGGCGTTGTGACGGCGCTGGCTCGCGTGCCGGGCGGTCATTTCTACACGGCGGGTTTCTCGTGGCTGTGGCTGGTCGTGGTGTACGGCCTGCTGGCGGCGTGGGTGTGGCGCGAGCGGCTGGGTCTTTCGCGCCGGCGACTGGCAATCGCCGTCTTTGCGGCTGCGGGGGCATTCCTCTGGAGCGGGGGCCACGTGGCGCCACGCTGGACGAGGGTCACCTTCCTGTCGGTCGGCAGCGGCAACACGAACCTGCTGGAACTTCCGAACGGGCGGAACCTGCTCTACGATGCCGGTTCGTCGCTCTCTTACGCGCGTGCGGCCGAGGCGGCGATTGCACCCGCCCTGTGGTCGCGCGGCGTCGAACGGATCGACGCCGTCTTTCTGAGCCACGCACACTTCGACCATTTCAAGGACGTCCTGCCGCTCGTGGAACGTTTCGGCGTGCGGCGGGTCTTCGTGCCGCCCACCTTTCTGAGGAAACGACTGAGCATCGACGACGCGGTCGTCGAAGCGCTGCTTGCGCGCGGCGTGAAGGTTGAGTTCCTCGGTGCCGACGACCGCCTGGCCGGCACGGGCGAGACACGCATCCGGGCCGTGTGGCCGCGCGGCAGCGCGTCGATGACGCGAGAGATCAACGACGGGTCGGGTGTCCTCGAGGTGTTCGACCACGGCCGGTGCCTGCTGCTGACGGGCGACCTGGAACCGGACGGCATCGCCGCCTTGATGGAGGCCGAGCCGTTTCTTCGGGCCGATTTTCTGCTCTGGCCGCATCACGGTCATGCCCAGGAGGCCGTAGGGCGCCTCGTGCGGCACACCGGCGCCGAGGTGCTCGTGATCTCGGCGGCCCGGCGCTTCAAGCCGCCGCCCACCCCCGCATGGGTGACGGCACGGGACATCCCGTGTCTCCATACGGGCGTCTCGGGCGCCGTGACGGTTGACCTGGGGTTGGGCGGGCTGAGGGCCAGGACGTTCCGCGGCGGCGTCCACGCCCTGACCGGCGCCACGCCCTGACCGTTGATGCGCCGGCCGTGCCACCCGGCCAGGAGGGTGGCACGGTCACGCGGCAGTATGCGTGGCCGTGTGTCGGGCCGGGTCGAGGAGCACACGGCCGCGGCTCTGCCGCTGCCGTGCCACCCCGCCGCGCGGGTGTGCTACAAGCGATCGTGAATTGCACTACCCTGTCAGGACGAGGTTGTCGGCGTGGACGACTTCGTCGTACTGGTAGTCGCCGAGGACGGCGGCAAAGCGGCTCGTGCGCAGGCCCTTGATCTTTTCGACGTCCTCGGCGCCGTAGTTCGTGAGGCCCTGGGCGATGGTTACGCCGTCGGGGCCGACGATGGCAACCACGTCGCCCCTGGCGAAGTCGCCTTCCACGCCTGTGATGCCGGAAGCCAGCAGACTCTTGCGGCTGCGGACGGCGTCGGCTGCGCCGGCGTCGATGCGCACCTTGCCGCGCGGACGCCGCGTCAGGCCGATCCACCGGCTGCGAGCGTTCATCTTCCCGGCCGTCGGCACGAAGAGCGTGCCGACCGGTTCGCCCGCCACCAGGTCCGTCAGGATGTTTGGCGTGCGTCCGTTGGCGATGGCTGCCATTTCGCCGGCCGCCACGACCATGCCGGCGGCCTCGAGTTTCGTCGGCATGCCGCCCGCGCCGAGCGAGGAGCGGGTCTGGTCGGCGGCGGCCGCCACCTCGGTCATGTCTTCGACGACGTCGAAACGGTCTGTGCGGCCGGTGTCGCGGAAGACGCCATCGACGGTCGTCAGCAGGGCGAGCAGGTCGGCCCGCAGGAGGTTCGTGACCATGGCTGCCAGGACGTCGTTCTCGCCGAAACGGATCTCATCGACGCTGACCGTGTCGTTCTCGTTGACGATGGGCACCGCCCCGTAGTCCTGGAGGGCGGTAATGCAGTTGCGGATGTTCAGGTACCGCGTGCGGTCTTCCATGTCGTCGCGGACGAGCAGGATCTGTGCGGCGTGGCGGCCGTGCGGGCGGAATGCCGCGTCGAACATCATCATCAACTTCGACTGGCCGACCGAGGCGCAGGCCTGAAGGTGGGGGAGTGCCTGGGGGCGGCCGGGGAGTTCGAGTTCGCCGATGCCGGCGGCGATGGCGCCGCTGGAGACGATGACGACCTGAAGGCCGCGCTGCCCGAGCGCCGTCACCTGGCCGGCGATGGAGCGAATCTGCTCGCGCCCGAGCAGGCCGGTCTCGTCGGCCAGGACGTTGCTGCCGAGTTTGACGACCACGCTTCGGACACGGCTCATCAGGGCCTTGCGTTGCTGGCGGCTCATTCTCTACCCCGCAGTTCTTGGCGCTCTTTGCGGTTCAATTCCCGTTCGCCGCTGGCGTGATCTCAATCGCCAAGTGCGTCGCGCACAAGGTCGATGGTTCTGGCGGTGGCGCCCTGCATCTTGCGGATGGTCCGGCGTGCGGCCTGGCCCATTTGACGGCGCCGGTCGGGGTGCGTCAAGAGGTCGGCGAGGGCGTCGGCGAGTTCCTCGGCGCCGGCGACCTGGCGTGCAGCGCCGGCTTCGAGGAGGGCCGGGGCCTCGACGGGGAAGTTGAACATCTCCGGCCCCCAGAGGAGCGGCTTGGCGAGCGATCCGGGTTCCATCGGGTTCGACCCGCCTAGGGCTGAGAGGCTGCGGCCGACAAAGACGATGTCGGCCAGGGCGTACCATTTCATGAGTTCGCCCATGGTGTCGCCGAGGATGACGGGCGGCAGGAGTTTGGAGCCCTGCCACTCGGTGGTGTGCGAGCGGCGGACCACGCCGAGGCCGGCCGCCAGGACCGACTCGGCCGCCGCGTCGAAGTTCTCCGGCCGACGCGGGACGATCACCAGCCGCAGACGCGGATACATGCGTCGGACCTGCTGGTAGGCCGCAAGCAGCGTCTGCTCTTCGCCCGGGCCGGTGCTGCCGGCGACGAGGACCGGCTCGCCCGGCTCGATCTTCATCTCGCGAGCGAGGTCCTCGGAGCCCTCCACGTCATCGGCGAACGTGACGCCGTCGTGCTTCATCTGGCCGGTGATGCGGATGCGGCCGCCGTCGGCGCCGAGCGCAAGAAGCCGGTCGCGGTACAGTTCGGCCTGGACGCCGATGGCGGCGCACGCGTTGAACGTTGCCCGCATGACGGGCCGGATGTGCCGGTACCTGCGTGCGCTGCGCTCGGTGATGCGGACGTTGACGCAGACGACGGGGATGTTGCGCCGGGCCGCCATGAAGAAGAAGTTGGGCCACCATTCCGATTCGACCTGGATGACGGCCGACGGTTTCACGCGTTTCAGTGCCCGTCGGACGCATGGCCACAGGTCGATAGGGAAGTGGAAGACGGATAAGTCGCCGAATCGCGCGCGGGCCCGCCGGCGGCCGGTCATGGTGGTGGTCGAGAGGACGATCTCGGCGCCGGGGTACGCCTCGGCCAGGGCGGGGATGAAGGTGCGTGCGGCCTCGACCTCGCCGACGCTGATGCAGTGGACCCAGAATCGCGGTCCATCGCTTTGCGCGGCGGGTCTCCGGACCCGCCGCGCCTCATCGGTTTCCTCAGCCGCTGCCTTTCCCTGTTCCCGGCCTTTTCCGAACTTGGGGACGAATCCCCACCGCTCGGTCATGCCGCTTCGGTACTTCTTGCGCGTGGCCAGAAGGAAGAGGTAATACGGCCAGGCCACCACCGCCGCAAGCGCGTAGGCGACGTTGACGAGGAGCGAGCAGAGGATGTTCGGGCGCTTGGCTTCCATGTCGTGCGAATGTTAGCAGCGTCCGCCGGGTTTTGCGAGTGTTCTCCGGCGAATCGCTCGCTCCGGGCGGGCCGGGCCGGGTGTGGCAAGTTTTTCCGGCGAGCGCAGGCGGTTGTAGCGCCGGGCTTTATGCCCGGCGGCCGTTGGCGGCGGCGCCGGCCAGGATGCGCCGGGGATAAACCCCGGCGCTACGGCCAAGCCGCAGGAAATCGTCCCAGGCCAGAAATCGTTGCCACGCCCGCTCGGGCGGCCGTTGGCGGCGGCGCTGGCCAGGATGCGCCGGGGATAAACCCCGGCGCTACGGCCAAGCCGCAGGAAATCGTCCCAGGCCAGAAATCGTTGCCACGCCCGCTCGGGCCGGCCGCGGCGGCTTGACTTTCGACGCGGGATACGTATGCTTTACTGTGTGGCCGCAGCAGCGGAGCGCATCGAGCACAACGGCCGCACGCCGTGTATGCGGGACGAGGGGTCACGAGCAGGAGGCTGACAATGCATAGCAAACACTCAAGCGTGTTGGTGGCAGGGCTGGTGATGTCTGCTTCGCTGCTGTGTGCCGTGTGCGTCGCGGCCGAGCAGGCCGGCTCGAGCAAACCGACGCCCGAGGAATCGCAGACGCACTACGCCAAGGGCGAGGTGCATTACGGCGGCAAGTGGGTGTCCATGACGGGGCTGCTCGATTCCTGCCGCACGACACGGGCCGCCATCAAGACGGAACTTGAAAAGGACAAGCCGGGTAAAGAGCGTATCGCCGAGATCACGAAGGCCGCCGCGAAGATGCTGGCCGAGTGGCGGACCAGGAAGCAGCCGGTCGAACGCGAATTGGCCCAGGCCGAAGCCAAACGGAGACTCGCCCAGCGTGTCCTGTCTATGCGGCCGCCGGCCAAACCGAATCTCGTGCAGAACTCGGGGAGGTGGGGCTTCGGCGGTTGGGGCAGGGACTCCAGCGTCGAGGAAGACAACCGCCGGCGCAGGCAGCAGTACGAGCGGGAGATGAAACGCTATAACGAACTCCGCGAACAGGCCAAGGAGGCCTTCATCGAGGCCGACGCCACCATCGACAAGTGCCGCAAACAACTCGATGAACTCCGCACGGAATTCAAAGACGGTCAGAAATCACTGCTCGCCGAGCGGACCAAACTGACCACCGAGAGCCGCCGCGCCGGCAGCCGCACCGCTGCCCTCGTGAATCGCCTCAGGGTCTTCTCGGACGTCCTGCGTGCCGTCCCCGAGACGTTTCGGCTGAAGCATGGCATCGCCCAGTGGCAGGGCGCGTTCTACCAGGTGACCGAACTGGAGGAGTTGCACGCCTCGCTCGTAGCCGAGATCCAGGCCGCGCGGCAGGCGGCCGAAGCACGCCTGGCCGGCGAAGGCACCTCCCTGCCCAAGACCTGGCGGCATGCGAAGCAGGCCCAGGCCGACGCCCTCAAAGCCCTCATCGCCGGCACCAAGGCCGACATGACCGGCGCGAAGTAACCGCAATGACGGCAAAGAACACGGCCGGGCGCGCGACGCCGGTTCATTAGGTTCAGCGGGCGAGGAACACCGAAACATGGCTGCAAGGCGACGGCGGAAGCGACGGAGGCGCTCCAAGAGTTTCCTGGGCGTCCATTTCGATTTCCACGCGCGCGACGACTGCAAACACATCGGCAGAAACGTCACCCGCGAGATGGTCCGAAACATCATCAAACGCGTTCGGCCCGATTACATTCAATGCGACTGCAAGGGACACCCCGGACTGTCGTCGTATCCGACCAAGGTCGGCCACCCGGCGCCGGGTTTCGTGCGCGACCCCTTGAAGATCTGGCGCGGCGTGACGGCTGCGCGCGGCGTGGCCCTGTACGTGCACTACTCCGGCGTCCAGGACTGGGAGGCCGTCAAGCGTCATCCTTCGTGGGCCCGCGTCGGGCCGAACCGGCGGCGCGACAAGAAGAACACCTCCGTCTTCGGCCCGTACGTCGACGAACTCCTGCTCCCGCAACTCAAGGAACTGGCCGATACGTACGACGTGGACGGCGTGTGGGTGGACGGCGAGTGCGGGTCGCTCGAGCCGGACTACGGCAAGGGGGTGCTCGAGGCGTTCCGCCGCGAGACGCGCATTCGCACGGTTCCGCGCAAGCCGACCGACAAGCGGTGGTTCGCGTTCGCCGAGTTCTGCCGCGAAGGGTTCCGCAACTACCTCCGCCATTACGTGGACGAGATGCACGCGCACCGGCCGGACTTCCAGATTGCCGGCAACTGGGCGTTCTCGTCGTTCATGCCGGAGCCCGTTTCGGCGAACGTGGACTTCCTTTCCGGCGATTGCTCGCCGACCGACAGCGTGAACTCCGCCCGCCTGGCGGCCCGCTGCTTTGCCAGCCAGGGCCTGCCGTGGGACCTGATGGCGTGGAGTTTCAGGTCGAAACCGGATGAGACGTGCCCCAGTACGAAGTCCGTCGCCCAACTGCAGCAGGAGGCGGCCATCGTGCTGGCGCTCGGCGGCGGGTTCCAGGTCTACTTCAGGCAAAAGCGCGACGGATCGATCCACGACTGGCAGATGGACGTCATGGTCGAGGTCGCCACGTTCTGCCGCGAGCGCCAGCCGTTCTGCCACCGCGCCGAGCCCGTGCCGCAGGTGGCCCTCCTGTACTGCGGTGCGGCCTACTACCGCATGGGGCCGGACCTCTTGAGACCGTGGAGCGGACAACTCGATCCCCTGAAAGGCATCCTCAAGTGCCTCCTCGGGCTGCATTACTCGGTCGAGATAGCGATGGAACACCACCTCGCCGGCCGCATGGACGACTACCCCATCATCATCGTACCCGAGTGGGAGTACCTGCCGGGTGAGTTCAAGGACGAACTGCTGGCCTACGTCCAGGGCGGCGGGAACCTGCTTCTAATCGGCCCCCGCGCGGCCGCCATGTTCGCCAAGCCGCTCGGCGCTGCCTTCAGAAGGCGGGCCGAGACGCCGGACCAGTGGCTCCAGTACGGCGGGAACCTGGCCGCCATGAAGACGCCGTCGCGCCGGGTATCGCTCACCGACGGCGTGCAGACCGTGGGCCGCCTGTTCGCCGAGAACGACACGGGCGGCCCGTCGTGGCCAGCGGCCTCCATCGCCGAATACGGCGAGGGCAAGATTGCCGCAACCTACCTGAATCTCGGCGAGCGGTTCAATTACGCTTCCACGAGCGTCGCCCGCGACTTCCTGGCAGCACTCGTGCGGCAGTTGTTCCCGACGCCCATCGTTCACCTGGAGGGGTCGGACACGGTGGACGTGACGGTCACCCGCATCGGCGGCCAACTGGTGGTGAACCTCGTCAACACCGCCGGGCCGCACGCCGACCCGAACGTTGCCGTCTTCGACCGCGTTCCGCCCGCCGGGCCGCTCGAGATCAGCATCCGGACGGGCAAGCGGCCGGAGAGGGTCATCGTTCAGCCCGGCACGCTGCACCTGCCCTTCCGGTTCGCCGATGATGCCGTCAAGGTGACCCTTCCCCGCCTCGACATCCACGAGATCATCGTGCTCGAAGATGCAAGTTAGCCCTACAGCGCCACTTCTCGCGCGGCGGGTCTCCCGACCCGCCGCGCAACGGCGAAAATGGGCTTTCGAGCGCGGTGGGTCTGGAGACCCACCGCGCACGAAGTAGCGTAGTAGCCGTAGGCCGGGGCGTGCCCCGGCAATCATGCTGCCCCGCCGAAACCCATCGAGGGAGCCAGGCACTACGACCGAATCCCTCCGTGTTGCCATGTCATGTAGTGTGGTGCCCTGGGATGAGGCCTGCCGCGGCTTCGAAACGCCCTGATTCGGCTGGAACTGTCCGCCCGCAATCGTCGTCTAAATGGCTGGTCAGGTCGGACCTGAAAGGCACCTGATGAGACGGCAACGTGTCAGTGCCCTTAGGGCCCTGGTGAGGCAACCATGAGTCGGGAACGCAACCGATGGGTCTGGAAAATCGCTGCTGCGCTGCTCGTGGCAGGCGCCGTCGGCCTGCTGATCGCCCTACCGCCCAGTGACAGAGGCCCTTCCCCCGCGCCGTCACCCCGTGAGGAGGACCACAAGCAGTTCGCCAGGCATTGCCGGGAGTTCCTGAGCCACGTGGTCTCCGCGGAAGCCTTTTGCGAGCAGGCGAGGCCCCCGTGGGTGGTGGAAGCGATGCGCCGCCCAGGGACCAGGGTGCCTGCCACGCTCCCAATCTGCGGCGCCGTGACGCTGAAGGGTCAAGCCGATCACTCCGGCACCGAGATCGCCGCTGTCGTGAACTATGACCCGCGGTACCTCGATCGCGTGATCCTTTCGCCCTTCCTCATCAGGACCGACAACACCGGGCGCTTCGACCTCTCGCTTCTGGAACTCAAGGCGTGGCAGGCGGCGCCCAGGCGCAGCGCCCTGCTCCCCGGTACCTGCTATGCCACGGAAACCGCGCAGCCCCCCACGCTGGTTCTCTACATCCGCCACAAGGGGTTCGACTCCCGCATCGTCACCGTGGGGGTCGACGCTCACCCCCTGAGCCGCCTGCCGTCGAAGGATGACCCGAAGGTTGACGCCGGCTGCATCGAACTGCTCGCCGAAGGGAGCGCGGAGGCTTGCTACATGGCCTTCGGCGCGCGCACCTACCCGCCACCGTCGGTTTACGACGCCTTCTCGCACGAGGGGCGGTGCGACCCGAGGGCCGTCGCGTCCCATCTCGAGAAGTGCCCCGGGTGCGCGGTGGCCGACGACGCGCTGTTCTACTTCATATTCCTCGAGATCGTGAACAAGGGGCGTCGTTCCGGCCCTGAGAACCAGAGGCAAGCCCTCGAGGAGTTCCGCCGCAACTTCCGGGACGGTCGCGACAACACGGGCCTCCTCCTGGCCCTGAGGCCGGGCACCTCCCCCGGCGCCACCTGGCACAATGCCGTCGTAGACATCGAGGCCGAGTTCTATGGCGGCCGCCACGGCTACTACAGGGGGCTCTTCGACAGGAACCCGAAAGCCGCGGTCGCGGCCCTGCGGCGCTCGCCAGACCACATCCCCTACATCAGGGACTGGTTCTGCGACCTGCTCTCTCACGAGTATGCCTACGGCAAGCGGCCCCTGACGGACGAATTGTCAATGCTCCTGTACATGGCGCTCGCAAGGCAGGACTGCCGCCCGTGGGCTTACCCGCGCCTGACGGAACTCAAGGACACGCGAGCGGTGCCGCTCCTGATCCAGGCGATCAAGGAGAGGCCCGCCGAACTGCCCGAAGTCCGCAACGTGTTGTGGGCCCTAACCGGGAAGCGCATGTACACCCTTGAGGAGTGGCTGAAGTGGTGGGAGGACGAGGGCAGCAGAGCGACGTGGCCCGCCGCGCCCCGTGGCACCGAGCCCCACCACCCAGCCGCCGAGCCTGCTGCGCAGCCGGACGCCGCACCTGCGGGGTCGCCCCCCGACGCCACCGCCGGTGATTCAACTTGACGGACCTGACATCTCGGATTACTCTAAACCCATGACAGCCGTAGGCCGGGGCATGCCCCGGCAATGTTGTCACCTGAGCGTAGCCGAGAGCCTGCCCTGAGCGTAGCCGAATGGGGATCTCGCCTTTTGCCGTTCAGCCGTAGGCCGGGGCGCGCCCCGGCAATCATGCTGAGGGCATGCGGCCTGGCCGACTTGGGCGTTGCCTCCCCGGAACTGCCCGGCCCGAAGCCGAAGGGCAAAGGGAGATAAGGTCTATGGCACCCGGAACTCCTCGCCGTTCCTCGACCATCCGGCGACCCTGCTTCGCCGCACGCTGCGACCGCAAAAGCCGGGACCGAAGCCCAAGAGGCGGAGGAGTTAAGTATCGTGTTCCCGGAACTGCCCCAGGGCGCCCGGAGGGCTGAGGCTAGCGCAGGAAAGGCGACATGAGAAAAGTACTTATGATCTCCCTGAAAGTCCTGGCGGCCGTGGTTGCGCTGATTGCGGTGCTTCTGATTTTGGGAGAGTTTCTTATCCCGACGATTCCTCCGGTTGACCTTACGCGCACGAATATGACGGTCATGGCAGTGCGTGCTTGGATCTACCTAAGGAAGCATGGGTGCCTGCCCCAAGGTTCCGCTGACTTGCCGACAAGAGAGAACTACGATAACTCGATTGACGACGGCTGGGGGCGCAACATCATCTATATGATCGGGCCGGACCACACAATTACGCTTCGCAGTTTGGGTCGGGACGGACGGCCGGGGGGTTCCGGTGAGGACGCTGACATCACGCGCTTCTTCAAGGTGTCACAGGAGAAGGTAACCGCATTCAGGGCGCCTTCCTGCGACGAAGGATGATCAGGCTCGTACGACCCGCGACAAGAATGCTGCACGGTCCGCCGTAGCCTTCGGCGAAGGCGGACACGGTGCGAATGGGTGTCTGCAAGGCACGCGATGCCGCAGCATCGAACAGCAACGAGGACGACGAGCACCAGGGAAACGACAACAACAACGACAACAACCAACGACTCCGTGGACGAACTTGCGGGGCAAAATCGCCCTTGACATGAGGGCGGTTATGGGTGTCCCCTGGGCTGATCGGTGTAGGGAGATGGGTGTGATGACAGGCGCCGTGCTCTCTTGGCGGAAGGCTCTGTGGTTGGCTTGCATCATGGGGGCCTGCCTCTGCGCATTGTGTGCCTTGTATTGTTGGGTCGGAAGGAACACGCCGGCGCTATCGCCGCGGGAGTTCGTTTCGCTAAGAATCTACGACTGGGACGCAAACCGCGTCCCTGTCCCGGGGCGACCGCGCCTTGCGCGGGCCGCTCATGTGGAGTTGGGCGCAACTCGCACACGGCATCTGTTCAAGGAATTCACGTATCGCAAGCACGCGCTGGTGCTCTGGAAGGGTAGTTACCTGGGAGTTGCAAGTACTGCAGCAGGTCGAGAGTACACGCTTGTCATCAGTGCAACCATGGGCTTTTTCGTCATCAAGGGAGAACCCGGATGCTACTACTTGGAAGGGGCGTCCTTGAATGAGCTTGCCGAGGTATTGCAGGCGACATTTGAGAGAGTCTTTTTCCTGTCGCGCAGGCGAAAGCCAGGCAGGGAAGACGCGAGCCTGATGCCTGCTCAGATTGGCGGTAAGTACGGCTACGTCGATGGGTCCGGGACGGTTAGGATTGAGGCCCGGTTTGACGACGCGCTGCCCTTTTCGGAGGGATTGGCTGCCGTGCGTCTAGGCGGGCCCGAGGATGGCAGGTGGGGATACATCGACACCTCCGGCCGTTTCGTGATCGAACCTCGGTTCGCCGGCGCCTCGTTCTTTTCGGAAGGGCTGGCCGCTGTCACGGTGAACGACTTCTTCGACGGCAAGCAGGGCTACATCGACCGCCAGGGGACCATCGTTATCGAGCCCCGGTTCGAGACGGCGTGGCCGTTTGCAGATGGCGTAGCAGCGGTGTGTATTGCGAGGAAGAATCTTCACATGATGGAAGTCCAGTACGTGAATACAAAGGGTGAGTTAGTGGCACCTCGAGGCCGCCGCTAATGGCTTGGGGCCTAACGGACTGGGGCGAATTCACATGCCAAGACCACCCACAGGGATGCCAAACCGTTGAGGTCGAACGGCTCCCGCCGTTGGCGTCCACCGCTTGCCCGCCGGCCTGTTATTCGTTGCTTTTCAATCCGCAATCCGCAATCCGAAATCCGCAATTGCCTTTGCCCCATTCCCCATTCCCTATTCCCCATTCCCTGTCTTTTTGTTAGAACTCTAACAAAATCCCTGCCCCTCCCTCCATTTTGTTAGAACTCTAACAACTTTTCGGGCCTCTGCGGCCCTCCCGTCCGGCCTGCCATTGTGGCATGATGACTTACGTCAATTTTGCCCCCTCAAAAACCCCTCAAAAACGGAACAAAACGGAACAAAAACGGACA
>JAUVZF010000152.1 GCA_030602705.1 Planctomycetota bacterium | reverse complement strand
TTTTTGTTCGTCCCCCGCGCCCCCCTACCTTGGGGGTTGCGGGGTTTTTGTTTGGGGGGTTTGTGCGAGGGCCCACCTGTGTGGGGGGGGGGGTCCCCGCACCCCCCGCCCACAACGGCACCCCCGTGTGCCGCGAGAAGAAACCATCGAGGCCGCTCTCGTACCGCTTGCCCGACGTAAGAAAGCCGTCGGCGTGGCGGCCGGTGATTTCGAGAAACGTCTTGGGCCGGCCGGCAGCCTCGAACAGGCGCTGACCATGCTCGAACGGAATCAGGTCGTCGTCGCGGCTGTGGATGATGAGTTTCGGGCACCTGATGCGGGCGATTCGCTCGAGCGTATCGTACCGGAGCCGCGCGAGCAGCCGCACGGGCAGCCACGGAAACATTCCCCGCGCCACGTCCGGCACGCTCGTGAAGGTCGATTCCAGTATGAGCGCCCTCGGCGGATGCCTCTGGGCCACCTGTGCCGCCACCGCACCGCCGAGCGACCGGCCGTGGATGATGAGGTCACCCGGCGCGACGCCGCGCTGCTCAACCAGGTGCCGCCACGCCGTCTCGGCGTCGCGATACGTGCCGGCCTCGCTCGGGCTGCCTTCGCTGGCCCCGTACCCGCGGTAATCGAAAAGGAGCACGTTCATCCGGAGGCGGTTCAGGATCTCGATCGTCCCGACGCGGTGCGACATGTTCCCCGCGTTGCCGTGGCAGAACAGGACCGTCCCCCGCGCTTCGGCCGCCGGAACGTACCACGCGGCAAGGTGCAGGCCGTCCGGCGTCCGCAGCGTTACCTGCTCCTGCGCCAGACCCACGCGCTCGGGCGTACACTCGATCTCGCGGAGCGGATGGTAGAGCAGATGCGACTGAAACACCAGCATCAGCAGACATATTCCCACGTACACGCCTACGGCGATCCGCAGCAGCGACTTCGCCACACGCCACACGACGTTGGACCTCGCCCCGCCGTTTTCCGTCGTCGGCCATGCCATAGACGCCCACTGTAGCGGCCGCGCGAAGGACCGTCCAGCGCCCAACCGCTTTCTTGGTGACCGCGCGCGGCCGAAACGCTAGACTCCCAGCCATGCGATGCATCCGGATGAGAGTGCAGTACGACGGCACGAACTATCACGGCTGGCAGGAGCAGCCGGGCCTGGCGACGATCCAGGGCACGCTCATCGAGCGGCTGGCGACCATCCTCGGCGAGCGTCCGGCCGTCGAGGGCGCCGGGCGCACCGACGCCGGCGTCCACGCGATGGGGCAGGTGGCGGCCTTCAGGACGGACCGCGCCATCGAGGCAGCCCGCCTTCAGGCCGCCCTGAACAGCCGGCTGCCGGCCGACATCGCCGCCGCCGAGATGGCCGAGGCGCCGCTCCACTTCCACCCGTCGAGCGACGCCGCCGGCAAACACTACCGCTACCGCATCTATCGCGGCCCGATCAAGCCCGTCCTCCAGGACCGGTTCGTCTGGCACTGGCATCGGCCGCTGGAGGCCGAGCCGATGCGGGCGGCAGCGCGGCTGCTCGTCGGCCGCCACGATTTCAGGAGTTTCGAGACGGGCGGCTCACCGCGCGAAAACACCGAACGCGAGATCTTCCGCCTCAACGTCACCGAGACCGGGCGCGAACTACACGTCGACGTCGAAGGCGACGGCTTCCTCTACCGCATGGTCCGCAACCTCGTTGGAACGCTC
Organism: Planctomycetota bacterium; assembly: GCA_030602705.1. GTDB lineage: Bacteria > Planctomycetota > Phycisphaerae > FEN-1346 > FEN-1346 > JAUVZF01. The sequence goes on along the minus strand of JAUVZF010000152.1, from coordinate 1,638 downwards.
ACCGAGGTGGGACGCGGTCATCGAACGCCCGAATGGGTCGCCGAGGCGCTCGAAGCCAGGGACCGTGCGGCCGCCGGCCCGTGCGCCCCCGCGAAAGGGCTCTGCCTGATGGAAGTCCGATACTGATTGCATCTGAGGTATGTGTTTAGCGGGGTGGCACGGCCCTTGGGCCGTGCAGCCGCACTCGGCGCGCGACGCGGCACACGGCCTCCGTACGGATGCCGTGCCACCCTCTTGGCGGGGTGGCACGGCCCTTGGGCCGGGCCGTCGCGGCAGCAACCGGGATTCGCGGGTCCGGGAATCGAGAACTCTCGATGAAGATCGTTCACGTCATCACGCGGCTGATTCTCGGCGGCGCCCAGGAAAACACGATCCTGACGTGCCTCGCGCAATCGCAACTCGGCCACGAGGTCGTCCTCCTGACCGGGCCGCCGCACGGACCGGAGGGCAGCCTGCTCCAGGAGGCCGGCGCCATGCCGTTTCGGACGGTCCTCGTGCCGGCCATGCGACGGGCGGTCCACCCGTACCGCGACCTCGTGGCGCAGGCCGACCTGGCGAAGCACTTCCGCGACGAGCGCCCGGACGTGGTTCACACGCATTCCTCGAAGGCGGGTTTTCTCGGCCGCCGCGCTGCCCGCGCCGCCGGCGTGCCGTGCATCATCCACACCATCCACGGGCTGCCCTTTGATGCGTATCAGGGCCGCCTGGCGCATTGGGTGTACCGGACGGCGGAACGGCGAGCGGCGCGGTGGTCGCATCACCTCATCGCGGTGTGCTCCAGACTGGCCGACCGTGCCTCGGCGGCGGGGCTGGCGCCGCGCGACCGGATCGACGTGGTTTACAGCGCGATGGACATCGAGCGGTTCCGCGCCGCCGAGGGCCGGCGTGAGACGGTCCGCGCGCGGTGGGGCGTCGGAGCCGACGCATTCGTCTTCGTGAAGGTGGCGCGGCTGTTTCACATGAAAGGGCACGAGTTCGTGCTGCCCGCGTTCGCGCAGGTGGCGGAGGCGTGTCCGCACGCGGCGCTCGTTCTGGCCGGCGACGGTGTGCTGCGGCGGCGGCTGGAGGCCGAGGCCGAAAGGCTCGGTGTGGCCGGCCGCGTCCGGTTCCTCGGCCTTGTGCCGCGCGACCAGATGCCGGGCATCCTCTGGGCGGCCGACGCCGTCGTCCATGCGAGCCTGCGTGAGGGGCTGGCCCGCGTGCTTCCGCAGGCGGGTTTCTGCCGCCGACCGGCGGTTGCGTACGACGTGGGCGGCGCCCGCGAAGTCGTCCACGACGGGGAGAACGGATTCCTGCTTCCGCCGCCCGCGCCGCGTGAGTCCGCGTCGTCGGCTGCGCGGCCGCTGGCCGAGGCGATGGGCCGCCTGGCGTCGGACCCGGCCGCCGCGCGGCGGATGGGCGGGCGCCGGCCCGTGGACGTGCTTCGCCGCTTCGCTTACCGCCGGGCCACCGCCGAAATCATGCGGGTCTATGAGGCCGTCCGGCGGGTTTAACCTGTGTGACCCGTTTTCCTGGCGGCGCGCCCGGCAAAAAGGTTCCAGGCAAAAAAGGTTCCAGGAACCTTTTCCCCGAAGGGCCCGCAGGGTGCTACGCAGAAAAGGTTCCTGGAACCTTTTTTGCCGTTGGAACCTTTTTGCC
>JAUVZF010000082.1 GCA_030602705.1 Planctomycetota bacterium | reverse complement strand
TCGGCTGCGGGGATGGGAGGTTGACGGCCGCGCTCCATGCCAACGAAAGTTACCTCGTGCACGGCCTCTCCATACGGACCCCTGGCCGTAAAGCGGCTCGGGCCGCGGGCCGTACCGGGGACACCGACGCGAGGAAGGTCGCTGCGGCGCGGGAGCACATTCAAGCGGCCGGGCTTTACGGCAAGGTCTCGGTCGAGCAATGGTCGGGCAAGGGGCTGCCGTACATCGACAACTGCGTCAACCTCGTCGTGTCGGAGAACTCAGGCGGTGTGGCGAAGGACGAGGTCATGCGGGTGCTGGCGCCGCTCGGCGTGGCGTACATGAAATCGGGCAGCAGGTGGACGAAGACCGTCAAGCCCTGGCCGAAAGAGATGGACCAGTGGACGCACTACCTTCACGACGCGACGGGCAACGCCGTGGCGCACGACAGCCTGATCGAGCCGCCTACGCGCTACCAGTGGGTCGGCGGCGAGCGGTACGGGCGGCAGCACGATCACATGTCGAGCGTCAACGCCGCGGTGTCGGCGGGCGGCCGGGTCTTCTACATCTTCGACGAGGGGTCCCGCGCGTCCATCCTGACGCCGCCTCGGTGGCGTGTGATCGCCCGCGACGCGTTCAACGGCACGGTGCTCTGGAAACGCGACATCGCCCCCTGGCACGAGCATCTGTGGCCGCTGAAGAGCGGTCCCCAACTCATGACCCGCCGGCTGGTGGCAATCGGCGACCGGGTGTATGTAACCCTCGGCACCGATGCACCGCTGTCAGCCCTCGACGCAGCGACGGGCCAGACCATCCGCACCTACGAAGGCACCAAGGCAACGGAGGAGATCATCTGCGATGACGGGGTGCTCTTCGTGAGCGTGGCCGCCGGCAACCAGCCGCTGCGGAGCGACCCGAAGAAGGCCTACGCGAATCTCAGGGAGATCAGGGCGGCGGTTACCGGCGATCTCTGGTCCGAGGCGCCGCGCACCATCATGGCCGTCGAGGCCGACTCGGGCAAGGTGCTTTGGAAGAAGGAGTCGAAGGTCGTCTCGATGTCGCTGGCTGCCGATGGGCAGCGTGTGCTGTTCCACGACGGCGAGAAGATTCAGTGTCTGGACCGCGCGAGCGGGCAAGTCCGGTGGGCGTCGGAACCGCTCCCCAGGCGAAAGCCCATGAGGAGTTCCTCCGGCGTAACGCTCGTCATCTACGACGACGTGGTTCTGTACAGCGGCATGGTCGCGGCCGAGAAGTATACGGAGGGTCGTTCGACCACCCTGTTCGCCCTGTCGGCGAAGGACGGCAAGACGCTCTGGAAAGCGGAGCATCTTCCGGGCGGGCACATGGGCACGCCGGACGACATCCTCGTGGCAGGCGATCTTGTCTGGCACGGTGCCGTCGCGCAAGGCAGCGACTCGGGCATCATGGTCGGCCGCGACCTCAAGACCGGCGAGGTGAAGAGCGAGTTTCCGCCCGACGTCGAGACCCACTGGTTCCACCACCGCTGCTACCGCGCCAAGGCGACCGACAAGTATCTGCTCTTCTCGCGGACCGGCATCGAGTTCATCGACCACGCAAAGAAGCATTGGATCTGTCACCACTGGGTCCGCGGCGCCTGCCTCTACGGCGTCATGCCCTGCAACGGCCTGATTTATGCGCCTCAGCATCCATGCGCCTGCTACATCGAGGCGAAACTCTTCGGCTTCTCCGTCGTGGCCCCGCCTTCAAAGCACGGCCAGGCCCGCCGCGACGTGCCGGATGCAGAACGCCTGGAGCGCGGCCCGGCGTACGGCTCTGACATCGCGGGTCTCAAATCTGAGATCTCAGACGCCGACTGGCCGACGTACCGGCACGACGCCGCACGAAGCGGCGCCACGAAGACGGCCGTCCAGCCGGCCGGCCTGAAGCGGTCCTGGAAGACCGCACTCGGCGGCAGGCTCAGCAGCCCCGTCGTCGCGGAAGGCAAACTGTTCGTGGCGTCAACGGACTCGCACACCGTTCACGCGTTGGACGCCGGCACAGGCGAGCCCGCCTGGCGCTTCACTGCCGGCGGCCGCGTCGATTCGCCGCCCACCATCTGGAAGGGCCGCGCGCTGTTCGGGTCGGCCGACGGCTACGTCTACTGTCTGCGCGCATCCGACGGGCACCTCGTCTGGCGATACCGCGCCGCGCCGGAAGAACGGCGGATGGGAGCGTTCGAGCAACTCGAGTCCGTCTGGCCGGTGCATGGCAGCGTGTTGGTGCAGAACGACACGGTCTACTGCGTCGCCGGCCGCTCGATGTTCCTCGACGGCGGCTTGCGGCTGCTTCGGCTCGACCCGAAGACGGGCCGCAGACTCTCCGAGACGATCCTGGACGACCGCGATCCGGCGACCGGCGAGAACCTCCAGGTCCACATCAAGGGGCTCAACATGCCCGTCGCGCTGCCGGACATCCTGTCGAGCGACGGCAAGTACGTCTATATGCGGTCGCTTCCCTTCGACCTCGAAGGCAAGCGCAAGTTCGTAACCTACGTGGACGTGAAGAACCAACAGGGCGACGATGTGCATCTGTTCAGCCCGACCGGCTTCCTCGACGATACACTGTGGCATCGGACGTACTGGGTATACGGTCGTGCGTTCGCGTCCGGGGCCGGCGGCTACCACCGGGCCGGTCGAGTCGCACCGGCCGGACGGATTCTGGTCTTCGACGACAAGACGGTTTACGGCTACGGCCGACTCGCTAAGTACTATCGCTGGACCACGCCGCTGGAGTTCCATCTCTTCGCCACCAACAAGCAACCGGAGATCGTCAGGAAGGCCGGCAAGCGAACGGGCAAGTCGAGGACCCTGCCGGTGACCCGGTTCGTGTCTTCGTGGTCCGATGACATTTCCGTGCAAGCCACCGCCATGGTGCTGGCGGGCGGCGCGCTGTTCGTCGCGGGCCCGCCCGATGTGGAGAACGAGGAGGAGTCCGTCAAGACGTTGAGCGATCCGGTGACGCAGAGGAAACTCGCCGAGCAGTCCGCCGCCTTCGAGGGCCGCCGCGGCGCACTGCTGGTGGCCGTCTCCCCCAGCGACGGACAGAAACTGGCCGCCTACCGGTTGGACAGCATGCCCCGCTTCGACGGCATGATCGCCGCGGGCGGCCGGCTCTATCTCTCCACGGTGGACGGCAAGGTGATCTGCATCGCTGCCGGAGCGGGACAGCCTCTTCCCGAGGCCCGCGAAGTCGTCGTGACCGCCCGTCAGTAAACGGGGCCCGTCGAGGAGACGCCCACCGCTGGGGCGGCCGGAGGCTTCTGGGGTGCGCGTCTCGTCTGCCCTTTGGCAAGAGCGGTCTCTGAACTCACCGCCATGGTGGTCATTCGATTTCCCCTACCGGATAGGTATGCGGTTGCTGCATCGTCCTCGACCGTTCTATCACACACAGGCGGCCGCCTGTGCAATCGTGACCTGCCCGCGGTGGCCTCTCCGCGTGGCCGGCATCGGCATTCTACCGGCCGTCAACCGGCTGTCAGGCCGCGAGGCGTTCGCCGAAAACAATTGACCCTGCCGGCAGCCGCAACTAGATTCCGCCGTAACGGGCAGGGGAGGCTGTGCCGGCAGGAGGACGGGATGAACGACCGCGAGCGGTTTCTGGCCACGATGCGGTACCAGCCGCGCGACCGCTGCCCCATGTGGGATTTCGGCTTCTGGACCGAGACGCTTGCACGCTGGCACGGCGAGGGCCTGCCCAAGGAGGTGGACGACAACGCCAAGGCCGCACGGTTCTTCGGGATGGACGATTTCGACACGGGCTGCAGCGTCCAGGTCCAGTTGCTCCCGGCCTTCGAGCCGGAGGTGATCGGGGAGGACGAGAACTACCGATGGCAGCGGCGGTCCGACGGCGTCGTCGAGAAGTGGCACAAACACTCGGTCACCATCCCCGAGCCGACCGAGTTCATCTTGACCGGTCGCGACACCTGGCCGCAGTACAGGAAGCGGCTCGACCCGGCCGACCACCGGCGCGTGCCCGAAGACTACGCCGAGCGCGTCGGCGAGCACCGCGACAGCGAGCGCACCTGCCCGTTGAGCATCGACTGCGGCAGCCTGTACGGCGTGCTCAGGAACTGGATCGGCATCGAGAACCTGAGCCTTATGCTGTACGACGACCGGGCGCTGGTTCAGGAGATGGTCGAGCACCTGGGCGAGTGCGTCCTTCAGCCCCTGGCGAAGGCCCTCGAGATTGCGAAAGGGCAGGGCGTGACGTTCGACGTCGGGCACATGTGGGAAGACATCTGTTTTAACCGCGGGCCGCTCATCGCGCCCGGCATGTTCGCCGAGATGTGCGGGCCGTGGTACCGGAAGATCGCCGACCTGTTGCGCTCCTATGGGTGCGAGTTCCTGATGCTCGACTGCGACGGCAGGATCGACGACCTCATTCCGATCTGGCTCGACGCGGGCGTGGCTATCATGTTCCCGCTGGAGATCGGCGACTGGTGCGACCCGTTCGACCTGCGGAAGCGATTCGGCAGCGACCTGCTGATGCGCGGCGGGTTCGACAAGCACATCCTTGCGCGGGGCAAGGATGCGATCACCGCGGAGGTGCAGCGCCTCGCGCCGCTGGTCGAGCAAGGCGCATTCATCCCGCACTGCGACCACCGCGTCTCGGCCGACGTCCCGCTTGCCGGCTACATCCACTATGTCCAGCAGGCGAAGCGCGTCTGGGGAAAGGGCCTGGAGAACATCCGCCCGATGGGACGGCTCGAAACGGGTTGAGGCCGTCCGGTTGCCGCACGGCCGAACCGGACCCCCGCCTGGATGATTATCGTGGCTTGTTGCGGCCTGGTCTCGGTCCGCGACGGTGCAAGCGTTTTCCCCCCTCCGCCCGTTCGTGTTCGCTGTGCGCGCGGAGGATGAGGCGGATGGGCACCTCGGGGAAGGGCAGTTCCTCGCGGAAGCGATTCTCGATGAACCGTCGGTACGAGGCGTTGAAGAGGTCCGGCTGGTTGACGAACAGGACGACGGTCGGCGGGGCCACGGCCACCTGCGTCGCGAAGTAGATCTTCGGAAGCGTCGTACGCGGCGAAGGCGGCTGCCGGATCTTCACGGCCCGCTCAATCACACGGTTCAGTTCGCCGGTGGTCACGCGCGACTGGGACTGTTTGTAGAGGTTCCGCGCGAGGTCGACGGTCGCCAGGACGTTCCGCGCGTCCTTGGCCGTCGTGAACGACAGCGGCGCGTACGAGAGGCCGGGCAGCATCTCGCCGAGATAGTCGGCGAAGTCGCCGGTCGTCGCCCGGCCCTTCGCCAGGTCCCACTTGTTGACGACCAGGACGACGGGCTTCATCTCGTCTCTGACGGCGCGGCCGAGGTGCTTGTCGACCTGGCTGACGGGCGTCGTCGCGTCTATGAGAAGCAGTACGACGTCGGCACGACGGATGGACCCGAGGGCCCGGGTCAGGCTGTAGAACTCGATGTCGTCTTTGATGCTCTTGCGTTTGCGGACGCCCGCCGTGTCGATGGCGACGTATGTCAGACCGTCCTTCTCGAAGCGGATATCCACGGCGTCGCGCGTCGTGCCGGGAATCTCGGAGACGATGACACGCTCGCTGCCGGCCAGGGCGTTGATGAACGTGCTCTTGCCGGCGTTGCGTTTGCCGACGACGGCGATCTTCATGGCTACCTCGTCGGGCGCCTCGGCGGCGTCGGCGGGGAGGTGTTTGCGGACGGCGTCCATCAGATCGCGCCGGCCGCGCCCGTGCTTCGCACTCACCGGTATGACCGGCTTGTAACCGAACGTGTAAAACTCGGTCGCGTTCTGAGCGAGTCGGCCGTTGTCGGCCTTGTTGGCCGCGACGATGACCGGCACCTCGACCGGCCGCAGGCGCTCGGCGATCTGGTCGTCGAGCGGCTGGCGACCGTCCTGGACGTCCACGACGAAGACGATGACCGAGGCCTCGCGGATGGCGTACTCGATCTGATTCGCGACGTCGGCGGCCAGTTCCTCGGACGTGCGGAAATCCATGCCGCCGGTGTCCACGAGTTCGAACCAGGCGTCGGCCGATTCGACGACGGCCGAGACGCGGTCGCGCGTGACGCCGGCCGTCGGCTCGACGATGGCGATACGCCGGCGCGCGAGCGTGTTGAACAGGCTCGACTTGCCGACGTTCGGGCGTCCGATGATGGCGACCTTAGGCAGGGGCATGGAACACCAATGCGGAATTCGGAATGCGGAATCCGTCGACGGCTCGTGAAACGCCGCCGACCTTGGCGGGCCACAAACCCGCAGCACCGACTACCGCTGGTCGGATTCGTCCTTAAAGTAGAGTTTGGCCCACTTTCTCTTGCCCACCCGCAATATGGAACCGCTTGCTGATTCAGGGTCGATCATCGCTTTGGGATCGGTGATCTGCTCATCGTCCAGCCAAACGGCGCCTTGCCTGATCAAGCGCATGGCTTCGCTGTTGGTCTGTGTAAGATCAGAAGCCGTCATGCAGGACGCTACGCCGTACCGGCCGGTCCCCGTGTCGATGTGCAACATGCTCGGGGACAAGTGAACCTCCGGGATGTCGGCGGGCTGCTCGTTCTCGGAGAAGACCCGACGGAACTCCACCGCCTCTTTCTCGGCGGCTTCCTTGCCGTAGTACCGCGTGACGATCGCCTTGGCGAGTTGCTCCTTGGCGTCGCGCGGGTGCGAGGTCTGGAGCAGTTCCTGAATCTCGGGCGCCGGCATGTCCGTCAGCAGCGTGAAGTAATTCTCCATGAGGGCGTCGGGCAGGCTCATCAGTTTGCCAAACATGTCCTTCGGCAGATCGGTCACGCCGACGGTGTTGGCCTTCGACTTCGACATCTTCTCGGTGCCGTCGAGGCCCACCAGCAGCGGCATCGTCAGGACGATTTGGGGCTCCTGGCCGGCGCCGCGCATCATGTCGCGGCCGGCCAGGCAGTTGAACGTCTGGTCGGTGCCGCCCAGTTCCACGTCGGCGCGGATGGCGACCGAGTCGTGGCCCTGCATGAGCGGGTACAGGAACTCGTGGACGCCGATGGGGTCGCCGGCCTTGTAGCGGATCTCGAACGTGTCGCGTTCCATCATGCGGGCGACGGTCATCCGGGCGGCAAGTTTCAACACATCGGCAAAGGTGAGTTTCTCGAGCCACTCGCTGTTGAACCGGACCTCGAGCCGATCGGGGCTTGTGTCGAGTACCTTGCCGGCCTGGTCGAAGTACGTCCGGGCGTTCTCCTTGATCTGCTCTTCCGACAAAACGGGCCGCGTGTGGTCCTGGCCGCTCGGATCGCCGATGCGGGCGGTGTAGTCGCCGATGATGAGGACCGCCTTGTGCCCCAGGTCCTGGAACTGCCGCATCTTGCCCATGACGACGGTGTGGCCGACGTGAATGTCCGGGGCGGTGGGGTCCATGCCGAGTTTGACTCGCAGGGGGCGGCTCTCGTGGATCGAGTCGGCGAGTTTCGCGAGCAACTCGTCCTCGGTGTAGATCTCAACGGCCCCGCGGCGCAGCAGGTCCAGTTGCCGCTCGGCCTCCGTCCTGACGGTTTGCGGCAGGTTGTCGAGATCGTTTTTCGCCATGACTGCGCGTACCTCTCACTCACCCGGGAACCGGCCGGCCGGCATGGTCACCCGTATGGGTGGCCATGTGTATCCAGCGAAGAACACGGTCACGCAACGGCGCGTGGCCGTGCCACCCGCCTGTCGGGGATTGGCTCACTATAGGCACACGGTCGGCGGATTCAAGGGCTTTTGCGCGGGAGGCGCACCGGCGCGTCACTTCTCGGAGGGTTCGCGTGCCATGTTGCGAAGGAGGCGGCCGAGTTCCTCTATCGTGTTTCCATAGCCGGCCCAGTCGCCCTCGCGGAGTTGCTGCTGGGCCTTCTCGAAGAGTTCGTGGGCCTGCCGGCCGTGGGCAGAGGGTGCCGGCGTTTCCCGTGGTTTGGCGACGGGCTTCGCCGCCGCCGGCGCGGTGCCGAAAACCTCGGCGAGCGCTTCGTCGAGCGTCTCGCGCATGGCGACGCGGTCCTTTGACGCCACGATCACGCGCTTCAGTTCCGGGAACCGCGTCTGCTCGCTGTCCAGATAGAGCGGCTCGACGTACAGGATGGCATCGCGCACGGGGATGACGAGCAGGTTGCCGCGGATGACGCGGCTGCCGACCTGTCCCCAGAGCGTTATCTGTTGGCTGATGGCGTCGTTCTTGTCGATGTTCGCCTCGATTTGCTTCGGCCCGAGAACGAGGCGGTCCTTCGGGAACTGGTACACGAGCAGTTTGCCGTACTGCTTGCCGTCGCAGCGGCCGGCCATCCAGCCGACCATGTTGTCTTTGCCTCGCGGCGTGAAGGGGAGCATCAGCAGGTACTCCGGCTCCGTCTCGCCGGGCAGCGTCATGATGATATAGTATGCCTTGACCGGAAGCGTCTGGCTGCCGTACTGTTCGCTGGGACGCTGCCAAAGGTCCTCGCGATTGTAGAAGACCCGGGGGTCGGTCATGTGATACGTCAGGTACTGGTAGGCCTGGATGTCCAGGAGGTCGACGGGGTACCGCAGATGGGCCTGCAGCGATTCGGGCATCTCCGAGAGGTCGCGGAACAGGTCCGGAAAGATGCGCCGCGCCACGCGCACGATGGCGTCGTCGGGGTCGGCCACGTAGAACGTGACGCTGCCGTCATAGGCATCCACGGCGATTTTGACGGCGTTGCGGATGTAGTTGGTCCGTGGGCGGCCGGAGCCGGCGGGGGCGGAGTACGGAAACCGGCCCGTTCGCGTATACGCGTCGATGATCCAGACCAGGTGCCCGTCGCTGATAACCGGATAGGCATCCTGGTCGAGTACCAGAAACGGCGCCGCCAGACGTCGGACGCGCTGCCGGATTTGCCGTGCCCATAGCACGCGGGTCTCGGACGTGAAACTGTCTGTCAGCAGGATGTTGAAGTCGCCGAAGTAGTAGGCGAACAACAGCCGCCGGGCCAACGAATCCACCGCGACGCCGGCCCCGCCTTTGTGCCGCGTGTAAACATTCTCGTCCTTCAGCGGATAGTCGAACTCCTCCTGCTCGGTCCGAACGAAGACGTAGTTCTGCGTCGATTCGCCGAAATAGACCGCCGGGTTGGGCACGGCTACCGGCACCGTCGCCTTCGGCGGAATGTCGCGGATCCATAACTCCGGCATGCCGCTCTGCGTCACGGCGTTGACCGGGCTCATGCACAGGCCGTATCCGTGCGTGTAGAGCAGGTGCAGGTTGACCCAGGTGCGGCTCTTTTCCTGGAGGAGAGACTGCTCGAGTTCGCGCACTGCCACACTGACCTGCCGGTACTGGCCGTCCACGTGGTACCGGTCGATGTCCACGCCGTTGAAGCGGTAATAGGTGCGCAGGCCCTGAATCTCCTGGTAGGTGGGTTTCAGGGCGCGCCAGTCCCACAGGCGGATGTTCTCCAGTGTGCCGCGCGCCCTGCGGAGGGCTTCTGGCGTGAGCGACCCTCCCGCGGGAAACTCCTTCACCTCCACGTCCGACAGGCCGAAGGCAAACCGCGTCGCCTCGATGTTGTGCCGGAGGTACGCCGCCTCGCGCTCCAGTTCGTTCGGCAGGACGTCGAACCGCTGCTGCAACGACGGGTAACTCCAGACGGCGATGACGTGAATCGCGACGAGCAGCCCGACGACTACCCCGGCCGCCTTCGGTTTCATCCGGATCCCCGCCGCCAGCACCAACAGCGCCGCGACGGCGCTCGCCACCGCCATGAACGCAAACACAGGCAGCCGGACGTGAATATCCACGTACCCCGCGCCGAACACCGTGCTCCGCGACGAGAGCAGCAGGTCGTATCGATCCAGCCAGTAGCCGAACCCCACCGCTATCAGGAGCAGCGCCACCAAGGCGGCCAGATGGGTCGTCGCGGCGCGGGTCATTCGCGCGTACTGCCATCCGATGGCGCCGCTGATGAAGTACGTCGCGGCCGAGGCGAGCGCCCCCAGCACGGCCATCGCCATGACGTAGGCCTTGAGTTGGGCGAGGATCGGCAGGACGAACACGTAGGTCTGCGCATCGTGGCCGAGCACCGGATCGGTCCAGCCGAACGGGGCGCGGTGCAGGAACTGAAGCACTTCGTACCATCTCGCCGCCGCATGTCCCGCGAAGCCGAAACCGACGATCACGCCGAACGCCAGCGCTGCCAGGTGCAGCAGCCATCGAATACGCCGGCCCGAGAGGACCCACGGCAACCCCTTGATCTGGAAGCCGTGCGTCGGAGACAGGCGGGTCGCCAGGATCACGTGGCCCGCCAGCCACAGGGCTGTGACGAGAAAGGCGCAGACGCCGAGCGTCGCCTTGGTCCAGAGTTCGGTCGAGAAAACGCTCGCATACGTCAGCGAGTCGAACCACAGGTAGTCTGCGTACAGGACCGCGACCTTCCCGGCTGCCCAGAAGAGGAACCCGAGCACCGCGATAGCGATGAGGACGCCTTTGTGCTTCGCGATCACGACAGAGAGGTCAAGTTCTTTTGCCATAGGCGCCATGGTACACAGACGGCCGCCGCTTTGCAAGAGGCGGTTTTTCTCTTGACTTCGGGGCCGATTGACGATATCGTATCAGTGTTATGAAATCGCGCAGCGAGAATCTTGCCCTGGGCCTTAGGCGGTAACAACCCCCGGGGCCGTTGCGCGCGAATCGACAGGAAGGATTGGCCTCGGGAAACGGTTCCCGGGGCTGTCTTTTTTGAGAGGTTGGGCGCAAGATGTGTTGTCGGGCGCGGGTGCGGCAATTCCTTGTGGCGAGCGCAGCCGGTTGTAGCGCCGGGCTTTACGCCCGGCGGTCGTTGGCGGCGGCGCCAGCCATGATGCGCCGGGGATAAACCCCGGCGCTACGAGCGCCACAGAGGCCAAGCCGCGGGGAATTGTCCCATGCCGGAAAACGTTGCCGTACCCTCGGGCGCAGGGCCGGGCGAGAAATCCGTTGCGGGCGGCGGGTGACGCACTATAAGAAAGCGTTTCGGCGAAGGAGGAGGACCATGAACAGGAAGGCAAGCAAGCGAGTGGTCGTGTTCGACACGACGCTGCGCGACGGCGAACAGTCGCCCGGCGCCAGTATGAACCTGACGGAAAAACTCGAAGCCGCCCGGGCACTGGAACTCCTCGGCGTGGATATCATTGAAGCAGGCTTCCCGGTCACCTCGCCGGACGACTTTGACGCCGTCCGGGCGATTTCACGCGAGGTCCGCCGGCCCGTCGTCGCGGGCCTTGCCCGCTGTGTGGCCAAGGACATCGACCGCGCCGCCGAGGCCCTGCGCGACGCTCGAAAGCCACGCATCCACGTTTTTCTGGGAACCAGCCCGATCCACCGCAAGTACCAGTTGCGCAAGTCCAGGCGGCAGGTCATGCGGATGTCGATCGAGAGCGTCGAACGGGCCAAGGCCGCCACCCACGACGTCCAGTTCTCACCCATGGACGCCACTCGCACGGAGCCCGATTTCCTGGTCCAGATCGTCGAAGCCGTCATCGACGCCGGCGCCACGACGGTCAACATTCCTGACACGGTCGGCTGGGCGATGCCCGACGAATTCGGCCGCATGATCGAACACCTCTTCCAGAACGTGCCGAACATCTCGAAGGCCGTCATTGCGGTCCACTGTCACGACGACCTGGGCCTGTCGGTGGCCAACACGCTTGCGGCCATCAAGGCCGGCGCCCGGCAGGCGGAGTGTACGATCAACGGCATCGGCGAACGGGCCGGAAACGCCGCCATGGAGGAGATCGTCATGGCGCTCAAGACGCGGCCCGACGATTTCCGGGACTGCTGGACCAACATCCGCACCGAGCGCCTGTATGCAATCAGCCGATTGGTCAGCCGCATCACGGGACTGGTGGTCGCGCGGAACAAGGCCGTCGTTGGCCAGAACGCCTTCGCTCACGAGGCAGGCATACACGCGGACGGGTACCTGAAGGAGCGGACCACGTTCGAGATCATGGACCCGAAGGCGGTGGGTGTGGCCAGGAGCAAACTGGTGCTCGGCAAGCACTCGGGCCGTCACCAGTTTCGCCGGCGGCTGAAGGCACTCGGCTTCCGCCTGTCGTCCGACGAGATCGACCGGCTCTTCTTCGGGCCGTTCAAGGAACTGGCCGACCGCAAGAAAGAGGTCTTCGACGAGGACCTTGAGGCCCTCGTCGAGGCCGAGGCCACCACCGTGCCCGAGACCTGGCGCCTGTGTGGGCTCCAGGTGGCCACCGGGACGGGCGGCATGCCCACCGCGACCGTCGAACTCCAGGAGAACGGCAAGAAGGCGCCCGTCCGCGACGCCGCCACCGGCGACGGCCCCGTGGACGCCATCTTCCGTGTCATGGAACGCATCACGGGCGTCAAACTGGAACTTAAAGACTACCAGTTGCGCGCGGTTACGGGCGGCAAAGAGGCCCAGGGTGAGGTGCGGCTGGAGGCCCTGTGCGGCAAGCAGACGGTCTCCGGGCGAGGCGTGTCAACCGACGTGCTCGAAGCCTCTGCCAAGGCGTACTTGAGTGCCATCAACCGCGCCGTCAGCCGTACCGGCGGCGCAAAACGCGCCGCGCGAAGGCCCAAAGCCGCTGCCAAACGCAAGAAGGCGAAGTCGGGCAAGGCAAAGCGATCATCCCGTTAGCCGCGGGGCTTGGCCCGCGCGCACCTGACATGAAAGGCGTTATCCTATGGCTGAACCCAGCATCAAGAAGGCCGTCCTCGCCTACTCGGGGGGGCTTGATACCTCGGTCATCCTCCCGTGGCTCCGCGAAACCTACGGCTGCGAGGTCGTGGCCTTTGTGGCTGACCTCGGGCAGGGGCCGGACGAACTCGACGGCATCGTCGAGAAGGCCAAGGCCTCGGGCGCCTCTGAGGTGTACGTCGAAGACCTGCGCGAGCAGTTCGTGACCGACTACCTCTGGCCCATGCTGAAGGCCGGGGCCGTCTACGAGGGCAAGTATCTGCTGGGGACGAGCATCGCGCGGCCGCTCATCGCCAAGAAACAGGTCGAGTGCGCCCGCAAGACGGGCGCCGACGCCGTCGCCCACGGCGCCACAGGCAAGGGCAACGACCAGGTGCGATTCGAACTGACGTTCATGGCCCTGGCGCCGGACCTCACGGTCCTGGCGCCCTGGCGCGACCCGCGGTGGACGCTTACCAGCCGCGAGGCCGCCGTCGACTACGCCGAGGCGCACGGCATCCCGATTGCCCAGTCAAAGAAGAGCATCTACAGCCGCGACCGCAATCTCTGGCACATCAGCCACGAGGGGGCTGAACTCGAGAGCCCGGCCAACGAGCCGAGCGACGGTGTGTTCGTCATCTCCTCGCCGCTGGCCGACGCGCCGGACGAGGCCGAGTACGTCGAGGTCCGGTTCGACGCGGGCGTGCCCGTCGGCGTGAACGGAAAGCGCCTCGGGCCCGTCGAGATCGTCCTGGCGCTCAACGCTCTCGGCGGCAGGCACGGCGTCGGGCAGATCGATCTCGTGGAGAACCGGCTCGTCGGCATCAAGTCTCGCGGCGTGTATGAGACGCCCGGCGGCACGATCCTGCAGGCGGCTCATGCGGCGCTGGAGGCCCTGTGCCTCGACCGCGACACCCTTCACTACAAGCACCGGGTAGCGCTTCGGTACGCCGAACTCGTCTACTACGGCCAGTGGTTCTCGATGCTGCGGGAGGCCCTCGACGCCTTCGTCGACCGTACGCAGCAGACCGTTACGGGCAAGGTTCGCCTGAAACTCTACAAAGGCCATGCCCTCTACGCCGGGGCCACCTCGCCGCACAGCCTCTACAGCGAGGAGATGGCGAGTTTCGTCATGGGCAAGGGCTACAACCCCGCCGACGCCACAGGATTCATCCACCTGTTCGGTCTGCCCATGAAGGTCCAGGGCCTGGCCCGGCGAAGGGCGGTCGAATCGAAAGAGTAACCTGGTTAGCCGCCGCGCTTGCGCGGCGCGCATGGGGTGCGCCGAATGAATCTCGTGCTAATCGGCTACCGCTGCACCGGCAAGACGGCCATCGGCCGCATCCTTGCCGACCGGCTCGGCTGGCCCCTCGTCGATACCGACACGCTTATCCAACAGCGCGCCGGCCGAAGCATCAAGGAGATCGTGGCCGAGGGCGGGTGGCCCGAGTTCCGCCGCATCGAACGGGAGGTGGTTGCCGACGTGGCCGCCGACGACCGGCAGGTCGTCAGTGCCGGCGGCGGCGCCATCCTCGATGACGCCAACACCGAAGCGCTTCGGGCGGGCGGCAAGGTGGTCCTGCTGACCTGTGCGCCCGAGACAATCTGGGACCGCATGAAGGCCGACCCCAAGACGCTGGCCGAGCGGCCCGACCTGACCGACTCGGGCGGCATTGCCGAGGTCAGGCGCCTGCTCGAAGAGCGCCGCGAAAAGTACGACGCCGCCTGCCATTACCGCATCCAGACCGACCGATTCGCCCCCGATGAGGCCGCCGGGCGCATCCTGACGTGGCTAAAGGTGAACCGCGACCTCTAACCGGCCGGCCCGATTACTTCCGCCGCCGCAGGGCCAGGCATCCGACTAGGCCAAGACCCACGATCGCCAGCGTGGCCGGTTCCGGCAGCGTGATGAACGAGACCTCCAGCGAGTGATCAAATCCCCCGGACCAGGACTCGTCGCTCATCCAGGCCGAGACCGTCAACTCATCGCCGGCCAGGACCGCCCACGTAACGGGGTTCGTGTTGGCGGCATCGAAGACGACCAGGTCGTCGCCGTGTTCCACTTGGCACGACCACTGGAAGTTGTCACCCGTCCACGTGGTGCGCTGGTTGACCAGGATGAGCAACTCAAGGGGTGTTCCGGCGGGGTAGTCGCCGCTCTCGCCGACGCGCACCGTCCCGGTGACCTCGGCCGAGGCGTCGGTGGGGATCGGCTCCTCCTGCCACGGCTCCCACGGCTCCTCCCACCATTCCTGCCAGCCGCTTTCTCCGCTGATCGTAATCTTCAGCACCGTGGCATCCCCGGTCTGGGTGAGGTCGGCAAAGGCGTCGGCCGTGGCCGGCTCCCCTGGGCCGGCTCCCCACTGTTCCTCGTGGGCTTCGGCGGGACCGTTGTTGACGGTGGTGGTGTTCCAGGGCGCCTCGGCGGACGCGGTGTAATCCACCGGTGCGACCGGCGGGAGGCCGGGCGGCCGCGCGTAGAGTTTCTGCGGTTCGCCGCCGGTGTACGCCCCCCCATTGTTGATGAACTGCCCCGCGTAGTACAACGGTACGCCGTTTAAGTTCAGAGAACTTCCAGGCCCCAGGACGAGGTCGTAGACGTACAGGGCGCTGCCGCCGGCGACTTGTTCCAGTTGGAGGTTCGTTGGCGCCCCGACTTCGAGGATACCCAGGGCGAAGTTGTCGGTGAGGCCGGCGGTGAACGGGCCGCGGTTTACCCCCGCCACGTCCATCGCAGATGCCCCGCCCCCGTCGAACAGCATCCGCGCCCCGTCCAGATGGAACGCCGAGCCGTCTTCCATCCAATTGACAAGGTTCGCGCCGAGGGCGATCGTGCTCTGACTGTCGGCCGTGACGGCGCAGCCGTCATACAGGATCAGGTCTTCGTCAATCCGCAACGTGGCGCCCGTGAGGATGAGTTCGCCGCCCGAGTAGTTCCCCAGGTCGCCCGTGAAGTGGGTCGTCCCCTCCGAGATGTTGAGCGTGCCGTGGTTTCGGAAACCGAATTGGTCGAAGAGACAGTCACCGCTGAAGTTGGTTGTACCCCAGTTTCGCGCCCAGACGTTCGCGGGACCTCGGATGCTGCCACCGTCCTGGACGTTTAGGGTTCCCCCCACATAGATTCGCGGGGCAACTACCTCGGTGCCCAGCCCGATGGTGAACGTGCTTGAGTCGTAAATGTCTAGCCCACATTATTCATGATGCCTCGTCGGCGGCGGGTTCGCATGGGGCGACGGGGGTCGAGAGCGGTTCGACGGAGCCGAGTGGCGCGTTGCGGCGGGGCGGAGGTCCCACCAGGGCAAACGAGGCGGGGGAGGCGGCG
>JAUVZF010000091.1 GCA_030602705.1 Planctomycetota bacterium | reverse complement strand
AGTTGACACCATGCTGCAGTGCAGTCGCAAGGAGCGCGGGGCGACAGTGCCAGGCAACACGTACAAACCGCCTGCAAACACGGGCCAAATGCGGGCCCCGGTTGCGCGCCAGCCAAGTGCTTCGTAGCGTAGTAGTATTAGTCGATGGCCTGGATATCGGCGGCGCCGCGGATGACCTCCGGCTCGTCGGTCCGCTGCCAGATCATGCACTTCACCAGTTTCATCAGTTCCGCGAGGTTCACCGCCTTCTTGGCCTTCTCGATGCGTTCCTTTCCGGCGAGTTTCTCGGCCCACGCCAGGACGATGTCAGCCCCGGAGGCAGGACGAATCACGCCCCACCGCGTTGCCGGCTCGGCGGGCACCTTCTCGCCGGCGCGGGCCAGGTCGGCGGCAAGGCTTGCACCGTTGCCGGCGGCGGCGTCGATGGTCTTCTTCACGCCCGAGGGCGTCGTGCCGACGATGAGCCAGTCGTTCGTCACGGCCACCGTCAGGCCGATGTCTTTGGCCCAGTTGCCAAGGACCTTCTCGAGGACCTTGGGCGCTTCGATCACCAGCAGCGAGGCGCCCGCGTAGGTCTCCTCGCGCACGCTCAGGTTGACGCGTTTCGCAGGATCCTGCTGGTTCTGGCTCAGGGCTCCCAGGATCATCGCCTTGGCGGCCAGGCCGTTCTTGAAGGCGTTGGCCACCGGCGCGCCGCTCGGCGTCAGACGGACCAGGCCCACGAGGCCCGGCGCGCCGCCGGCATCACCCTTGACGAGCGCCGCCGCCGCCTCCGGACCGAACCCGCCGACGATCGACTCCATCGAATGGCCGGGGAACCAGCCGCGAACGAACATCTGGGCCTTCTGGATCTTCTGCGGCCCGTCCGCCTCGTCCGCGACCTTGGCCTGCACCTTGTTCCAGATGGCCTTCGGATAGAAAGACGACGCGATGGCAGCCACGGTGGTCTGGGGCAGGGCGTTCGGGCCAGTCAGGACGGTCGGGCGGGTCAGACTGATGTCTTCGGGGCCGCCGACGATGCGCCACTCGAAATGGACGCGGCCCTTGCCCTCGGGGTACATGGCCACGGCGCCGGGGCTCTTGCGTGGCTTGGCCTCGGCCGCATAGACCCTGGTTCGCCATCCGGTGGGCAGACCCTCGGTGGCCTGGCGGAACTCGCCCTGGGCGCCGAGCGAGCCGCTGCCGCCGACCACCACGTCGAGAACCTGTTCGAGTTCGTCGGCCCGGGTGCCGGAGATTAGGAGCACGCCGCCCGCCCAGGCCATCCGGTCCACGCGTTTCTCCTTGACGACCTCCCAGATGGCGACGTCGCGGTATCGCGTGACTTCCTGGCCGCCGACGGCCTCGGCGAGTTTCTCGGCCATCTCGTTGGTCGCCTCGGTCAGGATAACGCCGTAGGGTTTTTTCTGGCCCGAGGGCAGCAGGACCAGGGCGCTTCGGCCGCCGAGGTACGTCTTGAGGGCCTGGTCGCGGTCCATTTCGAGTTCCGCCAGGAGCAGGTCGATCCGCTTCTGTGCTTCGGCGTAGCGCTCGCTGGCGCGCCACCGGTAGAATGCCTCGGTTTCTTCCAGGGCCGCCCAGAACTTCGATTCGAGCAGCATCTGCCTGAGCCCCGCCGCATCGACCATTTCGATGAGGACCTTGGCGTTGGCGGGAACGAGGTTGGCCATCTCCACGGTTTCGGCCGGGACGCAGGCGGTCAGCGTCCCCAGCAGTGCGACGGCTGTCATCAGTGTTCGGAGCGTTCTCATTCTAGTTCTCCTTTCTTTCCGCAGGATGGTTGGCGGATGCTGCCTGCCCGGCCGGTTCGACGGACGCGAGCGCCCGCGGTGCCGCGAGGGCGTCCATGCCGATGGCCAGTGGGCCTTCCAGGTCGGACCAGAACGCCGAGACCACGGCATCCGTCGGCGAGGCATCTTCCGGGGCCGGCGCGACGGCGCTTGCGCCGGTTGCCGTCATTTCAGTCAGTGGCCCCAGCAGGTAAGCGAAGATCTCGGTCGGCGGGATGGGCTCGCGGTGCTCGGGCCAGAGGATGAGGGCCGCCACGATGACGGCCGCCGCAGCCGCCAGCGCACCCCACGACAGGTGCCGGATGCGGGCGCGCGACCGCGGCGCCTCGGCTCGCGCCGGGACGATTCGCTCAAGAAGCGCCGCACGCCGGGCGGGATCGAGTTCCACAGCCTCCCCGATCCCGTCGAACATGGGCTCGCGCAGGTCTTCGGCGGTCTGTTCGCGTTCACCGTTCATCTTGGTTCTCCGATCTGTGTGGAACCGAGGGCGGGCTGGCTCCGAAGGAGAGTCTCCGCCCTCTGTCGTACGTGGTTTCGGCTTCGATGGAGCCACGTCTTGACGGTGCCGCTCGGCACGTCGAGGATGCGGCTGATGGCATCGCAGGACTCGTTCTGTGCGTAGAACAGGAGCACGGCCGCGCGCGGCTGCGGCTCCAGTTCCTGGATCGCGGCCCAGACGGCCGCAAGGCGCCGCCGGCCGTCTTCGGCGTCGGCCACGGTCTGCCACGGCTCGAGCGCGTCTGCGGTGAGCGTCTCGGCGACCTGGGCCGTTGGCCGCTTGCGCCGCCAGCGCTGGAGGACCAGGTTGGTGGCGGTGCGCGCAAGGTACCCCTCGAACTTGCCCGTGGGCTCCAGGCGATCGAGGGCTGCGAAGACGCGCGTGTAGGTTTCCTGCACGATCATCTCGGCATCGTCCTGTCGGCGGGTCAGCCGCATGGCCAGGCGCCAGAGACCGTCGATGGTAGCCTCGACCAGGTCGCGGCGTGCATTCGCATCGCCTTTGGCGGCGCGTCTGACAATGTTCCAAGCGAGGGCTTGCGCCATGTTCGGCCTTTCGGACCGCCCGGATTCCTCGCCTATTCTAATGCGCCGGCGGCGCGGAGGTTTCAGAATATTGCACGGAAACGGATCGAAGTGCAGGAGGTGCAAGATGGGACTTCGTAAGATTCTATGCGGGCCTTACCGGTATGCGTCCTTGCGGTGGGCCACCGCCACAACTTCGACAGCCTGAGCCTTGTCGTCGATCAAGTAGAGGACGCGGTAGTCACCGACTCGCAGGCGATAGGCGTCGGTTCCCTGGAGTTTCTTGCATCCACGCCGGCGGGGCTGGGACTCAAGTGACAGGAGTGCCTTGATGACCCGTTTCGTCACCTGTGCCGGCAGGCGGTCAAGTTCCTTCTCGGCCGACGCTTTGAGGCGCACTTCATACGTGCGGGCTGGGCTCACGGGCCCTTCTCCGCCAGGTACTCGCGCAGAGGACGAGACGGTTCATCACGGCGCTGGGTCACGAGGGCCAGGTCGTAAAGGTCCTCGCGCAAATCGGGGTCACTGGCCAAGCGTGCGAGAACCGCCTGGCGCTCCTTTCTCGAGAGCGCCCGGAAGGCCGTCAGGAAAACCTCTGCCGTTGCCTCCGTTGGGCTCATGAGTATTTCTCCTTGCTCTGGCCACAACGGATTATCCCTCCAACCCCGGCGTTTGTCAAATGCTGCCGCTTCGGGAATGTGGAGTACCTAGCACTACAGCGCCACTTCGTGCGCGGCGGGTCTGGAGTACCCGCCGCGCAGCCCCGCAAACGGGCCTTTACGCGCGGTGGGTGCGGAGACCCACCGCGCGAAATGCCTAAGCGGCGCTGTCGGGTTAGTCCTACAACGCTATGTTGCGCGGTTCGGGCAAGAGAGCCTAGAGGTGGACACCCCGCCCGACCAACTTCCGGGAGGAAAGTCGAGGACCGGCAAGGCGAAAGGCGAGCGGCCGAAAGCCAAGACCGCGGGACGCAAGAAGAGATAAGAAACTGTTTCAAAACCCGGCGTGCCGGGCGGCGTTCTATGGCCTTGTGTCAACGATGGGCAAGAGGACCGTAAAGGTCGAGCCCTCGCCCGGCGTTGATTCCACGTGGATCTCTCCACCCGCCTGCCGCACAAGGTCGCGCGACACCGGCAGCCCCAGGCCCGTCCCCCAATCCGCGCTGCCGTCGCCCTGCGGCCGTGGACGCGTGCTGAAGAATGGGTCGAAGATCTGCTCCAGGTGTTCGTTCGGAATGCCACAGCCTGTATCCTGAACCGAGAAGGCGACATACCCTTCGGTCTCGGCCGGGCGGACCGCCACGATCAGCCGGCCGCCGCCCGGGTCCATGGCGTTGCGCGCGTTCAGGATCAGGTTCAGGAACACCTGGTCCATCCGCACGGGCACCACGCGGACGCGGGCGCCACTCCCGTCGTAGTCGCGGACGAGTTGGACGTGGCACTTCGGCAGCGACCATGCGATGAGATCGACGGCGCGGCCCAGCAGTTTATCGGCGCGGATGAGTTTGCTTTCCATCTGCCGGCCCTTCGCGTACGAGAGCAGCCCCTTGACGATGTCGGCGCCCCGCTGGCTGGAGGCCACCGCCGTGTGGAGGGCCTTGTCCGCCAGTTCGGGGTCATCCTCGCTGAGAGCCCACTCGGCGCGGCCCATGATGATCATCAGGATGTTCTTGAACTCGTGTGCCATCTGGGCGGCGATCTTGCCGATGGTGGTCAGACGCTGGGCACCGATGAGCGATTGCTCCAGCCGGGCCGCGCGCTCGGTCGCCAGCGTCAGTTCCTCCCTGAGCGCGCGGGTCTGGGTGCGGCTGCCGTTCAGCGCGTCTTCCAGGTGCGCCGCCTGCCGACGTGCCTCCTCCAACTCCTGAGTGAGCCTGGCGATGTCGGCCCCGCGTTCCTCCAGCGTCTGTTCGAGGCCACTCTGGCACCGGCGTGCCTCTTCGAGTTCCTGCTTGAGCGCATCGGTTCCGACTGCGGTAGTGCTCACCGGCTGTGCCTCCTCGGCGAAGTGTCCGACGGCAATACTCGCAATAGGTGTTATCGGCTCTGGGTGGGGGACACTTGACAGGAATTCTCAGGCCTGCCGCAGCGCCGAGAGGTACGGCAAATTGCGGTACAGACAGTTGTGATCCAGACCGTAACCGATGACGAATCGGTCCTCGGTGTCGCGCGGCTCATCCTGCAAGGGCGCTTTTGCAAGGGCGCTTGTGGCCGCGACCTGTAGGGGAGCGCGCCCAAAATGTCTCAATCCGGTATCGGATGCGAGCGGCAGAACTCGAGCACCTCGGCCCGCAGCCCTTCGGCCGCTCGGGCCGGCGCCTCGGCCTTCAGCACTTGGCCGATCCACCGTGCCACCTGCCGCACCCCGTCTTCGACGACGCCGCGCGTCGTGATCGACGGCGTACCGATGCGGATGCCGGACGGATCGGTCGACGGCCGCTTGTCGAACGGAATCACGTTCTTGTTCAGGACGATCCCCGCCGCGCCGAGCCACTGCTGCACCTGCCCGCCCGTCAGGCCGAGCGGCGTCAGGTCCACCAGAAACAGGTGCGTGTCCGTGCCGCCCGAAACGACCCGGTACCCCAGCGACGCCATCTCGTCGGCCATGGCCCGGGCATTGGCAACGATCTGTGCCTGGTAAGCCTTGAAGTCGTCGGTCATTGCCAGAGCGAACGCGGCGGCCTTGCCGGCAATGACGTGCATGAGCGGCCCGCCCTGGAGGCCCGGAAAGACCGCGTGGTCGATCGCCTCGGCGTACTCCTGTTTGCAGATGACGAACCCGCCGCGCGGACCGCGCATGGTTTTGTGCGTGGTCCCCGTCACGAAGTCCGACACGGGCACCGGATCGGGATGCACCCCACCTGCCACGAGCCCCGCGAAATGGGCCATGTCGATCATCAGGCGCGCACCGACGTCCCCTGCAATCTCCGCCAGCCGCGCCGCCTCGATCCGCCGCGGGTACGAACTCGCGCCGCCGATGATCAGCGCGGGCTTCACTTCCCGGGCCTTCTCGGCCACGGCGTCGTAGTCGATCTGCTCCGTTTCGGCGCTCACGCCGTAATGTGTGATGTGAAAGAGGCGTCCGCTGAAGTTCGCCTTCTTGCCGTGCGTCAGGTGCCCCCCATGCGTGAGGTCCATTGAGAGGATCGTCGCGCCGGGTTCGAGCACCGCGAAGTAGACGGCCATGTTGGCCTGGCTGCCGCTGTGCGGCTGGACGTTGATGTGGTCGCAGCCGAACAACTGTTTCCCGCGGTCGACCGCGAGTCGCTCCACGGCGTCGATGACGCCGCATCCGCCGTACCAGCGGTCGCCGGGGTAACCTTCGGCGTACTTGTCGGTCAGGATGCTGCCGACCGCCTCGCGGACGCCCTTCGGACAGAGGTTCTCGCTGGCAATGAGATCGAGGGTTTCCTGCCGGCGCTCGCGCTCGGAGGCGAGCAGTTCGGCCAGCCGGGGATCATTCTGTTTCAGAGCGTCGAAGTTCATCCGTTCCTCTTCTGTTGCCGTCCTGCGGCGGTTCTTGGGGCCGCTTGAGTCTCATGCCACGCCGCTCGACCTGCGCGCGGCTTACCATACGACGAATGAGTCGAAGCATTCCTTGAATGCCGGCTCGGCTTCCGCTGCTGCGCCGTTCTCGGGCGCGGTGGCCAGAACCGCGTAGGCCCACGCCTCGGTCACCGTCAGGAGCAGTTGCTGGACGAGCGGCTCGAGACCCCGCTCGCTTCTGAGCGTCAGGGCCAGGGCCTCTCGCCCGTCGGCCAGTTTCGCAGGCGCCCGGCCGGCGACCTCGAGGTCCGCCTGGAGTTCCTTGCTGCTGGCGATCGCCCTGTCGGCCCACCCGTCGAGCGTCGTGCCCTCGCGGTCCACCACGACCACGTGGACGAGGGGGCCCGACCGTTTCGGGCGCGGGCCGCCGTCGGGCGGTTGGCCTTCGCCCTTCGCGCCGGAAGGCCGACGAACGATTTCGAGCACCACGTCGCCCGCCACGTCGTTCCACGTCCAGCCGTCGGGCACGTCGATGGCAAAACCGAGCGCCGGCCGCACGACGTCGCGGCCGCGAGCGGCCTCCGGCGGCTCGCCGGTGCAGCCGACCGCCGCGGCCAGGGCCGCACACGCCAGCATCGCCACGGGCCGAGACGCGCGCATCTACGTGGCCTCCGTTCGTGCGGCGGCGCGGCGGTGCAGTTCCGCCTCGATGAACGATTCCAGATCGCCGTCGAGCACGTCCTGGACCTTGCCCGTCTCGCGCCGGGTCCGGTGGTCCTTGACCATGGTGTACGGCTGAAGGACGTAGGATCGGATCTGGTTGCCCCAGGCGATCTCACCCTTCTGGCCGTAAAGTTTCGCCAGTTCCTTGTCGCGCTCGTGTTCCTCGAGGCGTTTCAGTCGGGCCCGCAGAATCTCCATGGCGACGCGGCGGTTCTGGTGCTGCGACCGCTCGTTCTGGCACTGGACGACGATGCCGGTCGGGGTGTGCGTGATCCGCACGGCCGAACTCGTCTTGTTGACGTGCTGGCCACCCGCGCCGCCCGCGCGAAAAAAATCCATCCGCAGGTCCTTCTCGTCGATCTCGATCTCGCCCGCGTCCTCGATCTCCGGCAACACGTCCACGCTGGCGAACGACGTGTGCCGCCGCGCCGCCGCGTCGAACGGGCTGATCCGCACCAGACGATGGACGCCCACCTCGGCCGAGAGGTACCCGTACGCGTGGGAGCCCGTGACGCGGACCGTCACGCTCCGCAGGCCGGCCTCCTCGCCCTCGACGCTGTCCACGATGTCCATCTTCCAGCCGCGCCGCTCGACGTACCGGGAGTACATGCGAAGCAGCATC
Organism: Planctomycetota bacterium; assembly: GCA_030602705.1. Lineage (GTDB taxonomy): Bacteria > Planctomycetota > Phycisphaerae > FEN-1346 > FEN-1346 > JAUVZF01. The sequence goes on along the minus strand of JAUVZF010000091.1, from coordinate 6,309 downwards.
GACGCCCAGTCACACGATTCCGTGCCACCGGCCCCCGCGTGGATCGCGAGGTAACAGTTCTTCGGATCGTCCGGCCGGGACAGGAGGACGAGGAACTCGAGCCGGTCCAGCGCCCGCTCGGCCTCGGCCAAGTCGCCCACCAGGCCTTCGAGGGCCGACGCGTCGTTTTCCTCGGCGGCCAGTTCCGAGAGCACCTGCGCGTCTTCGAGCACCTGCTCGATGGCGGTTGCCGGTTCGACGATTTCCTTCAGGCCCTTCAGGTCTCGGACCGTTCGCTGGGCGGTTTCCTGGTCGAGCCAGAACCCGGGCGCCGCCATCTGCTTCTCGATGCGGGCGAGGTCCTTTTGCTTGCCGGCGACGTCAAAGAGAGTCCCGGAGCGCCTGAAGACGCTCGCTTAGGGCCTCCCACTTCTCCTTCAGTTCGCTCTCCATCGCGCAGACCTCACCCCTGCGGCCATCGTGCGGCGGCCGGAACGGTGATTATAGGGTGCGTCGGGCGGGTGTCAACTAACCTGCGATGGCAATGGCCGGCCGCAGACGCCGATCATACAAAGACTACCCCCCGATGATAATCGGGGGCATGCACCCCCTGTTACCACAGGGGGCTAGTCAGTCGTCGCTGTGCGCGATACTCATCCGCCAGTAATCCGCCCCCGACGTCGTCTCGCGCGCCAGGCGATACGTGCCGCACGCTTTCCGCCCGTCGAGACGGATGACGAGACGGTCGAGCAGCGAGGCGTCGGCGGGAGACGGGGAGCATCGCGGCCAAACCGCGGGGCGGGCAGAAGCCGCCCAAGTTCCAGGGGAAGGACCGGGGCCGGCTCAAGACGCTGCTGGAGGCGCAGCCCGACGCGACGCTTCAGGAACTGTTGGAGCGCTCGGGCGTTCAGGCAAGCATCATGACGGTGCATCGGGCGTTGATGCGTCTGAAGTTCCGTCGAAAAAAAAGACGCTCCAGGCCAGCGAGCAAGACCGCCCGGACGTGAAGGCCCAGCAGGAGGCGTGGCCTAAGCGTCTCGCCCGGGTGGCACCGGAGCGGCTGGTCTTTCTTGATGAAAGCGGGGCCAAGACGGACCTGACGCGGCTCTATGGCCGGGCGCCGGGTGGCGAGCGAGTGGTAGAGGCCGCTCCGCGTGGCCATTGGTGCACGACGACGATGCTGTCGTCGATCCGGCTGGACGGTTCGAAAGCCGCCATGGTGGTGGAAGGACCGACGGACGGGGAGGTGTTTGGCGTCTACGTGGACCAGGTGTTGGTGCCGAGCCTGCGGCCGGGGGACATCGTGGTGATGGATAACCTCGCGCCGCACAAGATGGCGCGGGTGGTCGCGGCGATTGAGGCGGTCGGCGCCCCCGTACGGGCTGCCGTACAGCCCGGACCTGAACCCGATCGAGAAGATGTGGTCCAAGGTGCGTCAGTTCCTGCGGCGGGTCAAGGCGCGAACGCAGGAAGCCTTGTGGCAAGCCATCGGCGCCGCCCTGCAGACGGTGAGCGACACCGATGCCGTGAACTGGTTCCGGTCCTGCGGGTATTGCTACGAATGAACGTGAACTGCTCTAGCAGCAGCAGGGGCAGAACCTGCTGGCATAGCACGAGGTGGTGTCTGGTGGCGGCCAAGCGAAAGAGCCCTCAGAAGCGCCAGGGCAGCGACCTCTTCATCGTCGATAACAGCGACGCCGACTGGAAGGTCCTCCAGTACCTCCACGACTGGTGCCAGTTGTCCAGGCAGATGGACATCGCCACCGGCTTCTTCGAGGTCGGTGCACTTCTGGGCCTGGATGACGAGTGGCAGAAGGTTGACCAGATCCGCATCCTCATGGGCGACGAAGTTGCCCCGCATACCAGGTAGGCATTCGCCGATGCCCTCGGGCGCATCAAGGGCCATCTGGATGGCAGCCTGGAGGCCGAGAAGGAGCAGAACGACTTCCTGACGGGCGTGCCCGCCATCGTTGACGCCATCCGGTCCGGCAAGATTACCTGCCGCGTCTACCGAAAGGAGAAGTTCCACGCCAAGGCGTACATCACCCACGCGCGGCTAGAGGTCGTCGGTTCGTCGGCGCTTGTCGGCTCGTCAAACCTAACCTTCCCAGGCATCTCAGAGAACGTTGAGCTCAACGTACAAATCTCGGGCCGGCAGGTCGGCGCCCTCCAGGACTGGTACGAGGCGCACTGGCAGGAGGCGGAAGACGTCACGCCCGAGGTCCTCCACACCTTTGAGCGGCACACACGCGAGTACACGCCCTTCGAGGTGTACGCGAAGGCCCTCCAAGAGTTCTTCCGCGGTCACGAGATGACCGCGGGCGAGTGGGAACTCGCGGGCCCCGGAAACGGCGGTTCCCGGATGTACCCCGTCCTGGATCTCTATCAGAAACAGGGCTACCAGGCGGTGATGCAGATCGCCCGGCAGCACCGGGCGGCCTTCCTCTGTGACGGCGTCGGCTTGGGCAAAACCTTCATCGGCCTGATGGTTATCGAACGGCTCATCCATGACCGAAAGAACGTGGCACTCTTTGCCCCGAAGACGACCCGGCTGGATGTGTGGGAGCCGGCCCTGAAGAAGTACCTCACCTATGTCGGCGGTGTCCGCGGCGGGGACTACAGCCGCCTGTCCGTCTTCAGTCACACCGACATTGGGCGCGGCGGCGATTTCCCCTACCGGATGGAACGGGTCAAAGAGTGGGCTGACGCCATCGTGATTGACGAGGCCCATCACTTCCGCAACACCGGCATCAAGGGCACGGCCGAGAAAGCACCATCGCGCTACTGGCAACTTTTCGACCTGATCGACGGACCCCGCGGCCCCAAGCAACTCTTCATGCTCACAGCAACGCCGATCAACAACAGCCTCGACGACCTCCGCCACATGGTCGAACTGTTCACTCGCCAGCAGGAGGACTACTTCAAGACCACGCTCGGCATCCATTCGGTCCGCGGCCACTTCATTCGCATCAAGCGCGATCTCAAGGAACTCTCGGGCCCGGACGAGGACGAATCGACCGAGACGAACTTGGCCGAGGCTGAGCGCGTCCTTTCCGCAGACGCCCTCTTCAAAGGGCTCGTCGTCCAGCGAAGCCGAGCCTACGTCAAGGAGAGCCAGATCCAGGAAGGTGCTACGGTCGCCAGTTTCCCGACGCGAGAGCCGCCCTGCGTGGCCGACTACTCCGTCAAGAAGACTTGCGGCCGCCTCTTGCAGATCGTTGACGAGGCCTTCGACAAAGTCCAGCCGCTGTTCGTGTTGGGCATGTACTATCCCTTGGCATACTACACCGGACCTGAAACACCGGAGTTGAAGTGGGAAGCGGGCCGGCAGAAACAGGTCGTCCGTCTCATCCGCACGGGGTTCCTCAAGCGATTCGAGAGTTCCGTCCACGCCTTCACCTGCTCCTGCGACCGGCTACTCTTGAAGCTTCTGGCCTGGGCCGAGCGGCACGCCGAAACCGACTCGGAGAAGCGTAGGCTCGAACGCTGGAAGCGCCAGCCCCAGCACGCCGACCTGATCGGCTACGTCCAGGAGCGGCAGTTGGAACTCTGGGGCGAGGAAGGCGAGGAGGACGCCGATGAGGACCTCGTTACCCCCGAGATGCTGGAGGCGGTCACGTACCTGGAGCGCGATGAGTACAAGGTCGAGGAGATCTTCAACGACACCCTCGATGACCTGAACCAGATCGCCGAGTTCCTCGGGGAACTCTCGAAGTTCGAGCCCAAGCACGATGACAAACTCAAGGCGCTCGTCAGACTTCTGAAGACCGACCCCGTCCTTCGGGAGCACAAGGTCCTCATCTTCACCGAGTTCGCCGACACGGCGCATTACCTGAAGAAGCAGCTCGACCAGGCCGGCATCAAAGGCATGGCCCAGATCGACTCCGGCACCAAAGGCGACCGCAGCCGGATCATCCGCCGCTTCGCCCCTTACTACAACGGGGCATCCAGCGCCGAATTGGCAGCCAAGGGAACCAAGGAAATCCGGGTCCTCATCTCCACCGACATCCTTTCTGAGGGCCTGAACCTCCAGGATGCCACGCGCGTCATCAACTACGACCTCCACTGGAACCCCGTCCGGCTCATGCAGCGCATCGGCCGCGTGGATCGGCGAATGAGCCCTGATGTGGAAGAGCGGCTCGTGGCCGACCACCCCGAGCAGAAAGACCTGCGCGGCAAGATCGTCTACTGGAACTTCCTACCGCCCGACGAACTTGAGGAACTGTTGCGGCTGTATGGGCGCGTGTCGAACAAGGTCCTTCGGATCTCCAAGACCTTCGGCATCGAGGGAAAGAAACTGCTCACCCCCGAGGACGATTACGACGCCCTCCGCAACTTCAACGAGGCCTACGAGGGGACCACCACGCCCATCGAGACGATGCACCTGGAGTTCCAGAACATGCTGAAGAACGACCCCGGCCTCGAAGCCCGGCTCCAGGCCCTGCCGGGCCGGGTCTTCTCCGGCAAGAAGCACCCGTCGAAAGGCGCCAAGGCAGTCTTCTTCTGCTACCGTATCCCCCGGCTAGACCAATCGGCCCAGACGGAGGGCGGGGAGTTGCCATGGACTGAAGAGGCCGGTGACACGAAGTGGTATCTCTACGACCTGGCCGGTGAGTCCATCATAGAGGAACCGTCCGAGACCGTGAATCTCATCCGCTCAAAGCCCGACACGCCGCGCCACTGCAAGATCGAACAGCAGACGCTGGGCGTCCTAAACTCCGCAGCAGTGTGGCAACTAGTCCGCGAAGGCAGCCCGGGACTGCGCGGAGGATACTCTGAGCCGCGTAAGCAATTCATCCTATCCCTCCCGGTCCCCGAAGCCTCTGCCGCCGACCGCAAGGCAATCGAAGCGCTCGTTCAGAAGTGTCTGAACGCCAAGGGCGTCGGCTGCGAGGAATGGGAGAAGGAGATCGACGATCGCGTGGCCGCGCTCTACGGTCTGAAGGGAGGGGCATCTGGCCCTTTCAGATGAAGGCTCCGCCGCCCTCCGGCGGAGCCGAGACACAAGGTCCGGCTCGGCCGGCTCTGAAGGAGCAGGGTTTCCGGTTGCGCTCTCCCGCTCGCACGACTACTGGTCGTCTCGACCTTCCGCCGCGGCAGGATGCCCGTCGCAACAAGCCTCAGACCGAACGGGCATCGATCACAGACCTCAGTCGCGACGACTTGAAGGAGGCCCTCCTGGCCGTAGTGGACAAGACCTGGACCGAGCGCGACGCCGCCATCCGCGCCGCCGCCCGCCACCTGGGCTTCAAGCGCACCGGCAAACGCATCCGCAAAGCCTTCGCCTCCGCCATCACCGGCCTGTTGCGCCAGAAGAAACTCGAATCCGCCGGCTCCCAGATCCGCCGACCGTAGCGCACGATAGGAGGGATGGACAATGAGACTCAGTGCCATAACCGATGCCATTCTCGAAGAGGCCGTTCGAGCCCAGGAACCCTTACCCTCGATCTCCAGTTGTTTTCTGGCTGGAGGACTGCGCGGCATGGTGCGCTGGAGGCTGGAAGTCGGGATCACCGCGACTGTCCGAGTTGGTCTGGACGTGGCTTCGCTTCAATGAATCGGTCACGTCTGATGCGGGACGGCGTCAGCTTCAACGCAGTCTGGTCAAGTTCCTTCATTCGAGTCGAGAGGCGGACCAGCCCCTGGGAGATTGGCTTTCCAACTTCCGCGCTGACTGTCTGGACGGATCACTCCAGCGCGAGCCCAGATTGCGAGACGACAATGCCGCGGTCGAGAAGCTGGTGGATGTGTGTGCGGCTGACGGAAGGCTCGCCGGGTTCACTGTCGCAGCGTTTGGAGGGCAAGGAGGCTCTAGAACACACCTCAACCTCATGACGTTGCACTCGGCCAAGGGGCTTGAGTTTGACGTTGTCGTGATGATGGCCCTTGAGGAGGGCAAACTTCCCGACTATCGCGCGAACACGGATGCGAAGCTGCGGGAGGAGCGACGGCTCTTCTATGTCGGTTTAACCCGAGCTCGCCACGAGGTGCATCTGGTCTATTCGGGCTGGTATGAGAATCAATACGGCCGCCGGTTCAATAACGGGGAATCCCGTTTCGTCACTGGGGGCCGAGATTCCATCGACGGCACCAAGCATCCATGAGGCCAAGACACCTCGACGGTTTTTGGGGGCGTCACGTGGAAGAGGAACACCCGATCTGAGAGTGGTTATGAAGAGGGTTGCGTTCGGGGAGCCAGATGAATAGGAGCGAACTTCCGAGGTCGCTCTGGTTAGCAGCGAGCCCCGAGCCGAGAGGTGGCGGGGCTTTCGCGTTTTAGGTCAGTGTTTATGCGGGTTTTCACGCGTCGGTCCTGTTGGTCCGCGCTCT
>JAUVZF010000143.1 GCA_030602705.1 Planctomycetota bacterium | reverse complement strand
TCCACGGCCGCGGCTTCGCCGCTGCCGTGCCACCCGGGTTGCGAGTGCTGTCCGTGCCGGGTGGCACGGCAACGCGGCAGTATGCGTGGCCGTGGCGATGTCGGCGCGTTGGCGCTGTTCACGGCCGCGGCTTCGCCGCTGCCGTGCCACCCGGGTTGCGAGTGCTGTCCGTGCCGGGTGGCACGGCAACGCGGCAGTATGCGTGGCCGTGGCGCTGTCCGTGCCGGGTGGCACGGCAACGCGGCAGTATGCGTGGCCGTGGCGATGTCGGCGCGTTGGCGCTGTTCACGGCCGCCACGTTGTGGCTGCCGTGCCACCCGGGTTGCGAGTGATGTCCGTGCGTTGGCGCTGCTCACGGCCGCGGCTTCGCCGCTGCCGTGGGACCCGGCTTGTGAAGGGGTGCGGCTTGGCGGGTGGCCGTGTTCTGGACTTTGGGCTCACGGCCGCCACGTTGTGGCTGCCGTGCCACCCGGCGATAGAGTGGTATGAGAAAGGAGCATCGGATGAGTTACCGCACGATTCTGGTGTTGGCGGTTGCTTTGACTCTTGTTGGCGGCGCTGCGCTGCGTACGAGCGCAGCCGCCGTATCGCCGAAGGCCGATTTCTACGTCGCGCCGGACGGCGATGACTCCGGGCCGGGCACGCTCGAAAAACCGTTCGCGACGCCGGCCCGGGCACGCGATGCGGTGCGCGAGAGAATCGCCAAGGGGCTGGATAAGGGCATCCTGGTCCTGGTGGGCGGCGGGACGTACCGGATACCCGAGCCCATCGTCTTTGGCCCCGAGGACTCGGGGACCGAGAAGCACGCCGTGACGTACGCCGCCCATGGGATCGGCAAGGCGATCATCAGCGGCGGCCGCGTCATCACGGGGTGGAAGCAGGACGGCGATGTCTGGAAGGTGACGATCCCCCAGGCCAAGGCCGGCGTGTGGACCTTCGACGGCGATGTCTGGAAGGCGACGATCGCGGACGCCAAGGCCGGCGTGTGGACGTTCCGTGAACTGTTCGTCGGCGGTGCCCGGCGGCCGCGCGCTCGCCATCCCAACAAGGGGTACATCCGCGTCGAGAAGGTCATCGACGACCGCCGCACTTTCACCTACAAGGCGGGCGACCTGCCCGCGCTCGGGGAGGTGGGCGAGGCGGAACTCCTGCTCCTTCACGACTGGTCCGTCACGCGGAACCGTATCGGCTCGATCGACCCGAAGACGCGCTCGATCACGAGCGCCGTGCAGATCGGCGGCGCGGCTCGTTTTTGGCGTATCAACGGCTTTGAGCCGCACCCCAGGTTCCGCATCGAGAACCATCCGGCCCTGCTCGATGCGCCGGGCGAGTGGTACCTCGACCGAAAGACGGGCGTCCTGACCTACCGGCCGGTGCCCGGCGAGATCATCGGGACGGTCGAGATCGTCGCGCCCGTGGCCAGGCAACTGCTCGTGGTGCGCGGCGACCTGGAGGCGAGGCGGCCCGTGCGTAACCTCCATTTCAAGGGGTTCGCCTTCGAGCACTGCTCGTGGCTGACGACCGGCGGCCGGTACGCGGGCGGACAGGCGTGTTTCCATTTCGGCGGGCCGGCCAAGAAGGGCTGGGGATGGCAGCCGGTCACGCCCGCCATTCTGCTCGAGGGCGCCGAGGGGTGCACCTTCGATGGCTGCCGCATCGCACGCCTCGGCGGGTCCGGCATCTGGTTCGGTCGAGGGTGCCGCAGGTGCGCGCTGAGCCGCAGCACCGTGACCGACGTCTCCGGCAACGGCGTCATGATCGGCGAGGGCAAGGGCCGCAAGGAGGGCGACGTGGCGACCGGCAACGAGGTCTCCAACAGCCTCATCGAGGATTGCGGCCGCCAGTTCTTCGGCGCGGTCGGCGTGTGGGTGGGCTTGGCCGCCGGGAACGTTATCCGGCACAACGAGATCAGCGGTCATCCGTACACGGGCGTCTCGGTCGGGTGGATGTGGAACCCGACACCCACGCCGTGCAAGGGAAACATCGTGGCCGACAATCATATCCATCACTGCATGCAGGTGCTGTCGGACGGCGCCGGCATCTACACGCTCGGCCTCCAGCCCGGGACGGTTCTCAAGGGCAACCTCATCCACGACATTCCGCGAAACTCCGGCCGGGCCGAGTCCAACGGTATGTTCCTCGACGAGGGAACCACCGGCCTGGTGATCGAGGGCAACCTCATTTTCGAGACCGACCGCTCGCCGTTCCGTTTCCACAAGGCCACGACGAACCTGGTGAAGAACAACGTGGTGGTCCTGAAGCAGGGCGTGCCGATGGTCCGCTACAACGCGACCGACGCGAAGCACATCACCCTCGAGGCCAACACCGAAGTGCCCGAAGCCCAGACGGAGAAGGCGACGTTCAAGGAAGCGCTCGATGAGCGTCGCCGCTTCACGGGTCCGCGGCCGGAGGGGTGAGTCCTTCCCGACCCGCCGCGCCCGCAGGAGCGGGAAGGTCGCCATTGGAGCGCGGTGGGTCGGGAGACCCACCGCGCGATGCCCCAGATGCTCTCTTGTGCTACATCTTGACCGGCTTGCCGCTCTTGGCGCTTCGGACGGCGGCCTCGATGAACTTCATGTGGGCGACGCCGTCCTCGACGTTGGCGTACTTCGAGCCGTCGCAGGCGAACTTTCTGCCGGCGTTGTACTTGCGGACGTCGGCCTCGAACGCATTGTGCAGCCGGCGGTAGGCGTCGTGGAACGCCTCGAAGTGGCCGGCGGGGATCGTCGGTTCGGCGGCGATCCATGCGGGCAGTCTGCCGAGGAACTCGTCGCGCTCGCCCATCTCGCCGCGCCAGTAGGTGCGCTCGGGCTCGCCGGGCAGTAGGATGGTGAACTTTTCGGCCTCTTCCTGCCGCCAGATGAGGCTGCCCTTCTCGCAGTTGACCTCCAGCCCCAGGTCGTTCTTGTGTCCGATGGCGATCTGGCTGGCGCGGATGAGTGCCCGTGCGCCGCCGCGCGCCGCCGTCGGGCCGGCCAGCGTGCAGTAGGTGGTGAAGTGGTCGTCGAGTTGGCGGCCTTTCAGGTAGGTCTCGATCATGCCGCGCACGGTCCTCACGTTCAGCCCTGTGACGAAGCGCATCTGCATGAAGGCGTGTGTACCTATGTCTCCGCCGCAGCATGAGGCGCCGGCCATCCTGGGGTTGGTCCGCCACGAGGCCTGCATCTGGCCTTCCTTCTCGAGTCGCGTGGCGAGCCATCCCTGGAGGTAATAGGCGTCGCACCAGCGGACCTTGCCGAGTTTGCCGCTGCGGATGATCCAGCGGCAGACCCAACTCGACCAGTGCCCCAGGTAGGTGTGGGCCACGCCGAAGGGCACCTTGGCCTTCTTGACGGCCGCCGCCAGGTTCTCGGACTGCGTGGCTCGGATGGTGAGCGGCTTCTCGCAGAAGACGGGTATGCCGGCCTTGATGAGTTTCATCGCCGGGTCGTAGTGGACGAAGTTCGGCGTGACGATGACGGCGTAGTCGATGCGCTCGCCGATGGGCAACTTCTTCTGGTCCTTTATCATGGCGTCGTAACTGGGGTAGCCCTTGATGGGGTAGGGCCACTTGCGTGCTTCGCTCATGGCGATCTTGGGGTCCTGGTGGAGGGCCCCGCAGACGATCCGCCGCGTGCCGTCCATGTGAATCGCCTTCTGATGCGGGTTGACGATGAACGCGCCGGCGCCGCCGCCAATCAGGCCGACTTTGAGCACTCGCCTGGACATTTCCGTATCCTCCGTGCCGAAATGCGAAAACCCTTATTCTCGATCCGATGAGATGCGAAGCGCGATTGTACGCGCTGCATGGAAGATGTCAAAAGAAAGCCTCACGATTTCAGGGCGTCTTCCGCCCGCGACGCAAGCGCTGCGGTCTCGGACGCCACGTGCCCTCAGCTGGGTGGCACCCTGGCATGGGTGCGGCTCGTGCCGTGGCCGGCGGCAGCCCAAAGGGCGCAGCCGGGTCCGCCGCCCGGCGTCACCATCGCACCCCGCAGCAAGAAAAAGGTTCCTGGAATGCTCTGTTGAAAAGAGCGTTTTGTGTAGAGACGCCAGATGATCATCAGGTTGATCGTCAGGACTCGCAAGAGGATTTCGCCGTCGATGGCATCGTCGCGTCGGCTGCGGACGGCCGAGCCGAG
>JAUVZF010000102.1 GCA_030602705.1 Planctomycetota bacterium | reverse complement strand
CCCACGGCCGCGTCTTCGCCGCTGCCGTGCCACACTCCTGGCCGGGTGGCACGGCCACGCGCAGCGTGACCGTGTGCTCCTCGTCGTGATGTGGCCCACGGCCGCGTCTTCGCCGCTGCCGTGCCACCCTCCTGGCCGGGTGGCACGGCCACGCGCAGCGTGACCGTGTGCTCCTCGTCGTGATGCGGCCCACGGCCTCCGTACGGATGCCGTGCCACCCTCCTGGCCGGGTGGCACGGCCACGCGCAGCGTGACCGTGTGCTCCTCGTCGTGATGTGGCCCACGGCCGCGTCTTCGCCGCTGCCGTGCCACCCTCCGCGCTCGCCGCGCCCAGCCGACAGGAGGTCGCCTCCTGAAAAGTAGTGTTGTAGTACTAACGCAGCGGTTTTGACTGTATATCCGGCGCTGAGCCGGGTAATCTCCCGTGCAGAGGGATGAGGTCAACGGGCAGGTTGCGGGAGCGGGACCGTGCCGCTGAAGAAGGAACTCGGGTTTCTGGACGTCTTCTGCATCGGCACGGGGGCGATGATCAGCAGCGGCCTGTTCATCCTTCCGGGCATCCTCTACGCGGTGGTGGGCCCCGGTGTGTTCCTGGGCTACCTTCTGGCAGCCGTCCTGTTGCTTCCCGCCGTGGTGAGCAAGGCGGAGTTGGCCACCGCGCTGCCGAAGGCCGGGGGGGATTACTTCTTCATCGACCGCAGCCTCGGCCCGACGTTCGGGATGCTGGCAGGTGTGGCGGCGTGGGTGTCGCTGGTGATGAAGACGGCGTTCGCTCTGATCGGGTTGGGTGCTTTCACGCGGCTCCTGTGGCCGGAATTGAGCCTGCTGGAGGTGCGCCTGGTCGCCCTGGGTTTCTGCGCCCTGTTCACCCTGGTCAACCTGTGGGGAGCCAAACACGCGGGCCGGCTGCAGATTGGACTCGTGGCGCTGCTGCTCGTGCTGCTCTGCGGCTACGTCGTGTTGGGTGTGGGCAAGATCGAGGCGAGCCGCTACACGCCGCTTCTGCCGCACGGGGTGAACGCCGTGATGCTTGGTGCGGCGATGGCCTTCGTGTCGTTCGGCGGCCTGACGAAGATAGCGAGCGTGGCGGAGGAGGTGAGAAGCCCCGGACGCAACCTCCCCCTGGCGATGTTCGTGGCCGGCGCCGTGGTCGCGGTGATGTACGTGGCCGTGACCTTCGTGACGGTCGGCGTGGTGCCGGGTGGGTCGCTGTCGGATTCGCTGACGCCGATCTCGCTGGGCGGACAGGTGTTGTGGCCGAAGGTGGGGCTGGCCGTGATGTCGGTGGCGGCGATTCTGGCGTTTGTGAGCACGGCCAACGCCGGCATTCTGGCCGCATCGCGTACGCCGATGGCCATGAGCCGCGACGGTCTGCTGCCGGCGTTCTTCGGCCGCGTCGGCGCGCGGCGGGGTACGCCTCACTACGCGATTCTGTTCACGTCGGCGCTGATCGGCGGCTCGTTGTTCATGGACCTCACGCTGTTCATCAAGTCGGCCTCGGCGATGAAGATTCTGCTGTTCGGGTTCAGCATCGTGGCGCTCATTCTGCTGCGCGAGAGCCGTGTGGCGACGTACCAGCCGAAGTTCCGCTCGCCGCTTTATCCGTGGCTGCACGCGGCGGGGATCGCGGCGTACGTGTTCCTGCTGATCGAACTCGGCAGCCTGCCGCTGCTGGTGGCCGGCGCCATTCTGGGCTGCGGCGTGGTGTGGTACGCGCTGTACGCCAAGACGCGTGTGGCGCGCGAGTCGGCGCTGACGCACCTGGCGCAGCGGATCGCCTCCCGCACGTTTGCGGGCCACGACCTGGAGGCGGAACTGGCCGAGATCATCCACGACCGCGACGGCGGCATCGAGGACCGATTCGACCGCCTCGTGGGCGAGTGCACCATCCTCGACCTGCCCGGTACGGGCCCGTATGGGGAAGGACCCGTCTCAAGAGACGACCTCTTTCAAGCGGTTGCCGAGAAACTCGCCCGGCGTCTGGACATGCCGCCCGCCGAGATCCTGCGACTGCTCGGCGAGCGGGAAGAACTCTCCTCGACCGTCATCCGTCCCGGCCTGGCCATCCCGCACATCGTGGTGGAAGGCACGGGACGCTTCGACATCCTGCTGGCGCGAGTTCGCGAGGGCACTCCGTTCCTGCCCGATGCCGCCCCCGTGCACGCCGTATTTGTCCTCATCGGTTCGGCCGACGAGCGCAATTACCATTTGCGTGCGCTGGCGGCCGTGGCGGAGATCGCGCAAGATCCGCATTTCGACCGCAGGTGGCGCCGGGCGAAGACGCCCGAGGACCTCCGGCGGCTCATCCTGCACTCGAAACGCCGAAGGCTACAGGATTAAGCAGGAGCGAGAAAGTGTTTCCGAACAGCCGCAGCGCCGGGGTTTATCCCCGGCGCGGAACCGCGGCCGGCCTGACGTGCAGGCGCCCGTATGGGCGCTACAACCTTGGGTCCACGCCAAGTCAGCCACCGAATTCGGATTGACTTCATCACTCCTGCTTAGAAGACCTGTAGATCACCAGCGAACCTGCTGGCCCAGGCCCAACTGCTCGGCGCGCTTCAGGGCCACCCGGGCCGCAACGGCGTCCTGGACGGCGACGCCGACGGCTTTGAAGAGCGTGACCTGCTCGTCCGAGGTCCGCCCCTTCGCTCGTCCGAGGACGAGTTCCCCCAGTTCGGCCCGGACGTGGTCGGCCGTGATGAGCGATGAGCGGATCGGTTGGATGAGGTCGCCGGTCTCGGCCAGGGCGGCATGGCGGCTGTCGACGACCAGATGCGCGCGGACGACGGTCTCGGCGGGAACCTCCTGCACGTGGGGCTGGTAGGAGCCCACGGCGTTGACGTGCACGCCCGGCCTCAGGTCGGCGTCGGAGAACACGGGCGTGCGGGAGGTCGTGGCGGCACAGACGACGTCGGCCTCGGCCACGGCTTCGCGAGCGTCGGCGGCGGCGCGCACGTCGGCGGGAATCGGCGACCGGCCGGCCATCTCGTCGATCAGCGACGCGACGGCGGCGGCGAGCGGATCGTACACCCGGACGGTCTCGATGGGCCGGACGGTGCAGACGGCCTCCAGTTGCGTTCGGGCCTGGACGCCTGCGCCGAGGATGGCCGCCGTCCGGCTGTCGGGCCGCGCCATAAGGTCGGTCGCCGCACCGGAGGCGGCGCCGGTGCGGATGGCGGTCAGCGTGGCGCCCTCCAGCAGCGCGACGGGCCGGCCGGTGTCGGCCTCCAGCACCAGGACCGCCGCCTGGATTCGCGCCAGGCCGCGCTCGGCGTTCCGGTCGAACAACGAAACGACCTTCACCGCCAGGGCCTCCTCCCCGTCGTCATCGACCAGCGCGGGCATGACGAGGCTGACGCCGTCGTGCGGCTCGACGGCCAGGTGGATGCGCTCGGGCACGACGGCCCGACCGTCGGAGAGGGCGGCAAAGGCCCGTTTCATGGCCTCGATGGCGGCGGCCATGGGCAGAGCCCGCCGGACGTCTGCGGCGTCAAGGACCAGCATGGTGTCTCCTCTACGCTCCATCGGGGGAATCGACCGTGACGGCGCCGTCGGGCTCAACCGTGAGGCGGTCCCCGTCTTGGATGGAGCGAAACGCCTCCTCGGGCAGGACGACGATCGGCACGGACCGCCCGTACAGTTCGTCGGCGACGATGGCCCCGAGGGCCAGGACGGGGTCGATCCTGGAGGTGATGATGGCGGCGGGGGCCGTACCGGCTCGGATGCTCTCCAGGAGGCACGCGCTGGCCGTGCTGGAGCCCTTTCCGCGTGGCAGGACGAAGACGCGGCCGGTGACGATGCGGCCGGAGAGTTCGTGCCGGCGGTCCACGATCTCGCCCGTGGCGGTGTTGAGGCCGCCCCAGAAACTCAAGGGTTCGGCAGCGACCAGGGCCACGCCCTCGGCCGCGCCGGGTACGACGGGGTTGCCTGTCAGTCGCCTGGTCACGGGTGCGCCCTCCGACACACGCGTCCCAGGGCGGCCGACCGAACGCAGTCGGCCAGAGACCCGAAAGCGACCTTCACGCCGAGTTCGCCCGGCGCGTAGTAGGCGCACTTGCCGGAGTTGGTCATGACGACCTTCGTATCCGGCCCAACCATCGGCGTATGGAACATGCACGTGTCGAGCGTGATGCGGACGCCGAAGTCGGTCAGCACGTGCGGCAAGCCTGCCCTGAGGGCGAGCGCGTGCGATTGGGTCGAGGTGATGACGATGAAAGCGACGCGCGACTTGCCGCCCATACGGGCCGTATGGCCGGCCGCACGCACGAGGTCGGCCAACTTGCGGAACTCGGCGAAAGAGAAGTGCGGGCAGCCTGCCAGGACCAGGTCCAGCGGCGCCCCTTCCTCGGCGGTCGAGAGGTCGCGTGCGGCGGCTTCGAGGTCGGCCGGACGGATGTCGAACGTCTCGGCCGGCTCCTCGCCCTGGAGGGCCTCGGAGAGCGTAGCGGCCTCCGGCGTCACGCCCACGGCGTGCAGCAGCGCGACGGCGCCGGACGAGGCGGCGGCCGCACACAGCGCCTTCAACTGGTCGTCGGTCGCATCGGCGGGCAGGCCCTCGATGACGGGAACGCGGTCGCCGGCCAGCGGTCCGAGAAGGTGGCCGAAGGCGGGCCAGAACGCATCGTCGCCCAGGTCGGCCGGGTCGAACCCGGCCAGGCGGATCAGAATCTGCCCCTTGCGGTTCCGCGTCAGGTGGAGCCCCTGCCGGGGGACCCTGCCGGTGACGGCGGCGCAGATGTCGCTGTAGTCGCCGTACATGTTGGTCCTTGCGCCGAGGACCGAGTTGGCGTAGGCGACGGCGTTGGACTCGCCCCAGGCGATTTGCCTGCCGAACCGGGGCGTGAGGTATCCCTGGTACGGCGCACAGGTCCACGT
The DNA here is from genome assembly GCA_030602705.1 of Planctomycetota bacterium. Lineage (GTDB taxonomy): Bacteria > Planctomycetota > Phycisphaerae > FEN-1346 > FEN-1346 > JAUVZF01. The sequence goes on along the minus strand of JAUVZF010000102.1, from coordinate 7,217 downwards.
GGGGATGCACCCCATCCGCGTGTAGGCCTCGGCCTGGCGGATGGCCATGGCGGCGAAGTCTTCGGGCACGCCGAAGTCGCGCCAGTTCCGCAGGTCGAGCGGTCCCATGTTGAGCGTGGTGGGGATGGCTACCTTCGCGCCGCGCCCGGCAAGGGTCTCGGCGAACTCCAGGCCCGCCTCGCTCAGCAGGCCGCAGCCGTCGATGTGGGCCTGGGCGACGTCCATGAGTTCGTCGGCGCCGCAAGCCTGTGCCCATCGGACCATGATGCGCATGGCGAGGCTCGCGCCCTCGCCGTGGCCGCCGCCCAGCATCTTCCGGTCGGTGTCGCTCAGCCTGAGCGGCATGCGCGGTGCCTCCGTTTCTCTGGGCAACAGCGGAGACCAAGGCGGCGCAATCGGCGCCTACGCCGTCTGCTGCTCGGTTCGGGAGATGATCTCGTCCTGCAACCGTCGCCCGACGTCCACGAAGTAGTCGCTGTAGCCGGCCACCCGCACGATGAGGTTCCGGTAGGCTTCGGGGTCCTCCTGGGCCGCACGAAGCGTGTCGGCATCGACCACGTTGAACTGCACGTGGTGGCCGTCGAGTCTGAAGTAGGACCGTATCAGGGCGGCCAGGTGGACGATGCCGTCGCCCGCCAGGATCTGCGGGCTGAACTTCATGTTAAGCAGCGTGCCGCCGGTGCGGGAATGGTCGATCCTGGCAGCCGACTTGAAGACGGCGGTGGGACCCTTGAGGTCGGCGCCCTGGCTGGGCGAGATGCCCTCGGACAGTGGCACGCCGGCGCATCGGCCGTTGGGCAGCGCGCCGGTGACGGCCCCGAAATAGATGTGCACGGTGGTGGGCAGCAGGTTCACGCGGTAGGCCCCGCCCTTGGTGTTGGGCCGGCCGTCCAGCATGTCGAAGTAGGCATCAAAGATGCGTTCGGCCGTCTCGTCGGCGTAATCGTCGTCGTTACCGTAGGCGGGGGTCTTGTGTGCGAGTGTGCGGCGCAGGTTCTCGTGTCCGTCGAAGTTCGCCCGCATGGCCTGGAGGAGTTCGTCCATCGAGACGGTGCCGCGGTCGTAGACGTGGTACCTGACGGCCGTCAGTGCGTCGGTGAGTGTTCCGAGGCCGACGCCCTGGATGTAGGTGGGGTTGTAGCGTGCGCCGCCGTTGTGGTAGTCGCGTCCTTTCTCGATGCAATCGTCCATGAGGATCGACATGTAGGGGGCGGGCATGCTGGTGGCGTAGAGGCGTTCGATAAAGTTGTTGCCGGCGATCTTGACGTCGACGAAATACTCGAGTTGCCGCCGGAAGGCCTCGAAGAACTGCTCGAAGGAGCCGAAGGTGCGCGGGTCGCCCGTCGGGGGGCCGATCTGGCGGCCGGAGTTCGGGTCCACCCCGCCGTAACAGGCCACCTCCAGGACCTTCGGCCAGTTCATGTAGCCGGTGAGGGTGCAGGATTCCTTGCCGAAGGCGCTGACGGTAACGCAGCCGCTCGGCCCGCCGGAGCGGGCATCGGCCAGGCTCTTGCCGTCGTGGAGCATCTCCTTGATGATCGTGTCGGTGTTGAACATCGAGGGCTGGCCGAGGCCGGTCCGGATGATTTCGCAGGCGCGCTCCAGCAGCCGGTCGGGGCTCTTCTTGCTCAACTGGACGGCGGCCGAGGGCTGAATCAACTGCATTTCCTCGACCACGTCGAGGATGAGGTAGGAGACCTCGTTGGCGGCGTCGCTGCCGTCGCCCTTCACGCCGCCGACGTTGATGAGCGCGAAATCCTGGTACGTGCCGCTCTGTTCCTCGGTGATGCCCACCTTCGGCGGTGCCGGCTGGCTGTTGAACTTGATCCAGAAACACTCCAGCAATTCCACCGCCTGGTCCCGCGTAAGCGTGCCGGCGGCCGTCTCGCGGGCGTAGAACGGGTGCAGGTGCTGGTCCAGCCGCCCCGGGTTGAACGAATCCCACGTGTTCAGTTCCGTGATGACTCCCAGGTGAGCGAACCAGTAGGCCTGGAGCGCCTCGTGGAACGTCCGCGGGGCGCGGGCGGGCACGCGCGAGCAGACCTCGGCGATGGTCAGCAGTTCGGCCTTGCGGGCGGGGTCGGCCTGGGTCTCGGCCAGTTCCCTCGCCACGGCGGCGTGGCGCTCGGCAAAGAGGATGATGGCGTCGGCGCAGATTGCCATGGCACGCAGCTGCTCGTCCTTGTCGAAGGCCCGAGGGTCGTTCAGCGTGTCCAGGCGCTGCCGGTGTGCGGCGATGCGCTCCTTGAAATCGAGGAACCCGTGGCGGTAGATCTTGTCGTCGAGGATGGCGTGGCCGAAGGCTCGCTGTTCCATGAACTCGGTGAACACGCCGGCCTCGAAGGCCTGATGCCACTCCCTGGCCATGGCGCCGAACAGGCGCTGGCGGATCGTCCGGCCCGACCAGAACGGAATGATCTCTTCCTCGTACACGCGGCGCACCTGGTCGCTGACCTGGAACGGCGTCCGCTCGCGGGTGGCCATGATCCGGAAGTCCTGGAGGCTGTGGCAGCACAGTTCGGGATACGTGGGCGTGGCCTTGGGCGCCGGCCCGCGTTCGCCCACGATGAGTTCGCCCTCGCCGATGCTGATCGTCCGGTGCTCCATGAGGTAGCGGAAGGCGAGTGCCCGTCCGACGGGGACCGACACCTTCTCCATCTCGCCGCTCTTGTAGAACGCCGTGATGAGTTCCGCCCGCTCCGAGGAGATGTAGGGCTTCGTCTCGACGCTCTGCGCCCGCAGATGCTTGACTCGTTCGTTCATTCGCTAGCCGTCCGTCTTTACGGTGAGGCCGAAAGCGGCCAGTTGCTGCGCGATGGCCGCCATGCGCTCGGGCGAGGGGGCCTTGATGTCCGGCGGCTCCTCGTCCCGCGCGAGCCGGGCCAGTTTGCTCCGGCCGCCCTCATTATACGGCAGAATGTCAACGTCCGTCACCCCGTCGAGCGAAGAAATCAGCCGCCCCGTGGCCGCAACGTTGGCCTCATCGTCGTTCAGCCCCGGAATGACGGGCATCCGGACGGTGATCCGCTCGCCCAGATGGGCGAGTTTCCGCAGGTTCTCAAGGATAAGCGCGTTGCCGACGCCGGTGAGCCGCTCGTGTGCGGCGGAGTCGGCGTGCTTGATGTCGCAGAGGTACAGGTCCACGCTCCCCCTGAGCGATTCGAGCACGTCCCACGGCGCGTGGCAGGTCGTGTCCAGGGCCGTGTGGATCCCCTGCCGCCTGCACGCCGCCAGCAACTCGCGCAGCAGCGCCGGCTGCATCAGCGGTTCGCCGCCGGAGAAGGTGACGCCGCCGCCCGACTCGTCGTAAAAGACGATGTCCCTTTCGACCTCCGCCATGATCTCGGCGGCGCTGGCGCGGCGGCCGATGATCTCGCGCGCCCCGGTCGGGCACGCCTGGACGCACTGCCCGCACAGGACGCACCTGGCCGGGTCGTGAACCGGGCGTCCGTCCTCCCAGGCGATGGCGCCGCGGTCGCAGGCCTCGATGCAGGCGCCGCAGCGGACGCAACGGTCCCGGCGCCAGGCGTGTTCGGGCTGCGGCAGAAGGCTCTCCGGGTTGTGGCACCACGTGCAGGCCAGCGGGCAGCCCTTCAGGAACACGGTCGTCCGAATGCCCGGCCCGTCGTGGATGGCGAACCGTTTGATGTCGAAGATGATGCCCGTCCGGTCCATACGGATCCGTACTGGACCCGCCGCCTCCTCCTTCGCAGCGCCGCCCGGAGCGGACGCCTCCGGCGACTTCCGCCCGGCGTCCGTACGCGGATTGCGTGCACCTTCCGGCATGACCGCTGCGCCCCGGCCTTTCCCCAAGAGCGATGGCAGGCGGCCATTCTACACCATGCAGGCGTTTGTTCAAACGGTAGTTCCCTTCCTGGTGACGCCTCGGACACGGGCGGGGGCAACCTCGCCGGGTGGCACGGCAACGCGAAGCGTGGCCGTGTGCGCCCGGCATCCAGACCGCTCCCTAACACTACAACGCCACTTACCGCGCGGCCCGTACGGGCCGCGCAACGGCGAAAATGGGCTTTTGAGCGCGGTCCGTACGGACCGCGCGAAATGTGCGCAGCAGTCTGAGCCGCGTCCGTTCTGAGCCGTGCCCGTAAGGAAGCGGCCGCTCCCTAACGGTCGCGGCTCTGCTGCGAAGCGCGATGCCGAGCCCGACGGCTGGCCGCCGGGTGCGTGTGCCACGGCCCGTACGGGCCGTGCGTTTTCCGAACCCCCAGCGCGGTGGGTCTCCGTACCCACCGCACATCATTCGCCGTTCTTCGGCCCTTGCCCAAGCAACTGCCAGAGATTAAGATACGCTTATGGTAGCGTTCGCTCCGGTTGCGGAACCGTCGGGCCTTCGTCTCGCAGTCTGGCCCGAGCAAAGCCGAAGGGCAAAGGGAGATAAGGTCTAGGGAAACCTGGACGGTACCCATGTTTTTCACTTGCATGGGGGGGCGAATTCGCTAACCCCGAAGGGAGATGCCATGAGCAGCAACGTTAATGTTTCACGACGGATGTTTCTGGGTGCGGGTGCGGCAGCAACAGTGGGGTTGGCCACGACAGGCGTTGGGCCAACAAAGGCCGAAAACGCCGGGGCCGGTGAGGGAAAGGCCAACACTTTTCTGGCGCCGACCTACAAATCATATTTTGGGCATGACGTTACATCCGATGCTGTTCACGCCGGCGAAAACAGCAACTGTTCGTCCTATCCCATTTATCAGGGCACGACCAATCACGGCGCCTACACCCGCGGCAGCAACCCGACCATCAATTCGGTTGAAGTCAAGATCAAGCGGCTCGAGAGTGCTGAGTTCGGCATTGCGACTGCGTGTGGGATGGCCGCCATCAGCCAGACCCTGTTGACAGTCCTCAAGCCCGGCTCCCGAATGGTGTTGCACCGGAATGTCTACGGCGGCACAGAGATGCTGGTTGACGGGCCGTTGAACGAACTCGGTATTAAATGTGAACGAATCAATATGACCGATCTTGGGGAACTGCGAACGGCTCTGAAGAGAAAGACGGCCGTGGTCTATTTCGAGGTACACTCGAATCCGGCCCTCAATGTTGTCGATGTCAAAGAGGCATCGGCGCTGGCACACGAGGCCGGCGCGATGGTCATCGTGGACAACACCTGGCTGACCCCGTACCTGATCCAACCGCTGGCACTGGGCGCGGATATTGTGCTGCACAGCGCCACGAAGTACATGATGGGTCACGGCAACGGCTTGGGGGGGATAGTCTGCGGGTCCAAGCGGCTGATGAAGAGGATCGAATCCAACCGCGGGGTGTTCGGTGGAATCATGGCGCCAATGAACGCTTTTCTACTGCACCAGGGGCTCAAGACACTTCCGATGAGGATGGAACGCCACTGCGCCAACGCGATGCTGGTGGCCACCTTCCTCCAATCACATCCCAAAGTGGCGAGGGTGCATTACCCGGGACTGGCCGGTGACCCGGGCCATCGGGTAGCGCGCAAGCAGGTGAGGGGATTCGGCGGCATGCTCGGGTTCGAAATGAAAAAGTCTCCCGGGGTGGCTCGCCACGTGAAGTTATGCCGGCCCTGGACCAGTCTGGGAGACGTGCAAACGCTCATTTCCCACTATGGGCGTCGCGCCGATTGGGGCATTCCCGACAAGTACGTTCGTATGTCCATCGGCATCGAAGATCCGGCCGACATTATTGCTGACCTGAAACAGGCATTGGATAAGTCGTAGCAGGGCGGGGGTTCCGGTAACACCCATAACCGCCCTCGTGTCAAGGGTGATGTTGCCCCGCCCTTGTTTCACCGGGCCCGTATGGGGAAGTTCGTCCACGGAGTCGTTGGTTGTTGCCGTTTCCCTGGTGCTCGTCGTGGCCGTTGTCTTTGCTGTTGCTGTTGCTGTACCGCGTGCCTTACAGATCCCGGCGCGCCGGGACACCGTATCCGGAATCCGTCCCGTTGCGGCGGGTTCCCGAGGCGCATCATTCGCCGTTCTTCGGCCCTTGACCAAGCGGCTGCCAGAGATTAAGATACGCTTATGGTAGCGTTCGCTCCGGTTGCGGAACCGTCGGCCTTTCGTCTCGCAGTCTGGGGAAAACCTGGGGACGGTACCCATGTTTTTCACTTGCATGGGGCCGCGCGGCGGATAGGCTGGGGCCATGCCTCGCATGGCACGCATCGTGATCCCGGACGTGCCGCACCACGTCACGCAGCGCGGCAACCGGCGCGAGGACGTCTTCTTCGAGGACGCCGATCATCGGCGGTATCTCCTGCTGATGCTCGAATACTCCCGGGCCCACGCCCTGGAGATCTGGGCCTATTGTCTTATGACGAACCACGTGCACTTCGTGGCGGTGCCGCGTGGGCCGGAGGCCTTGGCCGCCACCTTCAAGCCGGTCCACATGCGGTACGCCCAGCACGTGAACCGGCGGCTGCACACGAGCGGGCACCTGTGGCAGGGCCGCTACCACTCGTGCCCCCTTGACGACGAGCACCTGTGGCAGGCCGTCCGGTACGTCGAACGCAATCCCGTGCGTGCGGGCCTGGTGAGGCGGGCCGAGCGGTATCCGTGGTCGAGCGCGGCGGCGCACGTGGGGCGTCGGCGGGACCCGCTGGTGGGCGGGGACCTGGAGACGCGCGGCGTGGTGGCGGACTGGTCGGCGTGGCTGCGACAGGGCGAGAATGAGGAGGTCTTGAGCCGGCTGCGGATGCGGACCCGGACCGGCCGCCCGGCGGGCGATGCGGCCTTCGTGGCCCGGCTCGAGGCGCTGAGCGGCCGATGGCTGACCCCGCGCCAGGGCGGCCGCCCACGCAAGACTCCGCCACCCTGACCACGGAGCGAAAACATGGGTACCGTCCCCAGGTTTGTCCGAAGGGTACGTGGATGGGATGAGTTTGTATGAGTATTGCGGGGGCGCTCCCGGGCTTACAACGGACTGGAGAGGCCTCAAATCCATCTACCTAATTGACTCAAGCAGATCTGGGACCATTGACAAAAGAACCGGGAAGACCCATCTGGCTGCCGTGAAGGAGCACAGAGACGCACACAATGCTGCCATTGACCGGATGAAGGGCATCGTCGAGCGAAAGAAGGGGCCTTTTTACCTCGATAATCAAAAAGTGTCCCGCGATAAGATGCTTGCGAAATTGGAGAACCGGAAGATGGAGGTGGTAGCACTGCCAGCGGGCAGGGAGCAGACCATAGAGGCAATAAAAGCCAAGGTTGCGGAATACGAGAAGAACAAGG
>JAUVZF010000069.1 GCA_030602705.1 Planctomycetota bacterium | reverse complement strand
CTACCATCGGGGCTCGATGCGAACGAGTTGCGTGTCTTTCTTGCCGCGAAGGACGAACAGGACGATCTCTTTCGGCTTCTTGGCGACCTCGGCCCGGAAGACCTTCTTGAACTCGGCCAGCGTGGCGGTGTCCTGGTCGTGGACCTTCTTGATGATGTCTCCCGGGCGCAGGCTACTTTCGTTTCTTCTTCCCGGCGGCCGGATCGTAGTCGGGGTTCGGCTTGGGCATCTTGGCATTGGTGGCCTTGAGCCACGCGACGAGTTTGGCGTCGAGGCGCCCGAACACGTCGGCCCGCTTGTCGGCGAGGTCGGTCGTCTCGGAGAGGTCGTCCAGCGGAGTGCCTGGTTCATGGCAAGTCGGTTACGGTTCTCTCCTGGGCGAGGCCGGCGAGGAAGGCCGCACGCTCCACGCGGCCCCGACTTCAGCGACCGAGGATGCGGCGGACCTGTGCAGCGAGTCTGGGGAGTTTGTGCTGGAGAACATCCCAGATGATCTCGACGTCGATGCCGAAGTACCGGTGGATCAGGATGTCGCGCAGCCCGGCCATCTTCCGCCACTCGATCTCGGGATGGGCGGCCTGGATGTCCTCGGGGACGTTCTTGGCAGCCTCGCCGATGACCTCGAGGTTGCGGACGACGGCATCGAGCGTCTTCGAGTCCGCCGCCAACTGCTCCCGGGTCAAACCTGCCACGTACTGCTCGACCTTCTGAGTGGCCGCCAGCATGTCCTCCAGGTGTACCTCAGGGCGCCGGGGCATAGACGGTCTCCTTGAGGATACCTTCCCGCAGGGCGGGCTTGAGGGCGTCTAGAAGCACCAAGTCCACCGGCCGGCCGAACAGATCTTCCAGGAAGGCCTTCAGGTCCATGTAGGCGTCGAACGTCTTGGTCTCAAACTCGACCAGGAAATCGAGGTCGTGCGGCTCGGTCCCGTCGCCACGGACCGCCGAGCCGAAAAGCCCCAATCGCCTCACCCCCAGCCGGCGCAGCATCTCACGGTTGTCGGCGAGGCGCTTCAGGATCTCGTCTCGCAGCGTGTACATGGTTCGGTCTCGCCGGTTCTCGCATCCGCTCGCAGACCGATTGTGCTGGAAGGGGACGGCCCTGTCAACTACGAAAGACCGGCCGCGCCCTGCACGGCCCGTACGGGACGTGCCACACGCTGGAACATTACTTGCGCAACGATCAAGAAACAGAATGCAGCGCGCGGTATCACTTGCCTTTCTTCCTGGGCTGATAGTCGGGGTTCGGCTTGGGCATCTTGGCATTGGTGGCCTTGAGCCACGCGACGAGTTTGGCGTCGAGTCGCTTCACCACGTCGGGCCGCTTCTCGGCGAGGTCGGTCGTCTCGGAGAGGTCGTCCTTGAGGTTAAAGAGTTCCCAGGTCTTGGCGTCGTAGCGTTTGATGAGTTTCCAGTCGCCGGCACGGACGATGCTGTACGGCACGATGCCGCCGCGATAGTGCGGGAAGTGCCAGAAGATGGCGTCGCGCCGGAGCATCCCGGTACCCTTCAGGAGCGGCATGATGCTCTCGCCGTCGATGGGGCGGTCGTTCGGGAGAGGCGTGCCTGCGGCCTCGCAGACGGTGGGGAAGTAATCGACGCTGGTGACGGGCACGCCGCAGGTGGTGCCCGGCTTGACGACGCCCGGCCATCGGACGATGAGCGGCTCGCGGATGCCGCCCTCGTAGGGGTGCCCCTTTCCGGCCCGCAGCGGTGCGTTGTTCGTGACGCCGCTGAGGCCGCCGTTGTCGGACGTGAAGATGACGAGTGTGTTCTCGGCCACGCCGCACTCCTCGAGCGCTGCCATGATGCGGCCGACGGCGTCGTCCACGCTGTGGACCATGGCGGCATACGTCGCGTTCTTCTGGTTCGTCGGCGTTTTGGCCTTGTACTTGGCGACGAGGTCCTTCTTGGCCTGGATGGGCGTGTGGACGGCGTAGTGGGCCATGTAGAGGAAGAAGGGGCGGTCGCGGTGCTTCTTGATGAATGCGGCGGCCTCGTCGGCCTCGCGGTCGGTCAGGTACTCGCCCTGGCGGCGCGGCTTCAGGGTGGGGATGTCGGCGAGGCGCGAATTCTTGTACGGGTCGAAGTAGGAGGGCGGCTGTCCGTAGTCGCACCCGCCGATGTTATAGTCGAAGCCCTGGCGGTCGGGGTACTGGGCGTCGGGGCCGAGGTGCCACTTGCCGATGTGGCAGGAGGTGTAGCCGGCGGGCCCCAGGGCCTCGGCGATGGTAATCTCTTCGAGTTCCATCCAGAGGGCGTTCCGGGGGCAGAGGACCTTGTGGTTCCGTCCGCCCGTGTACCCGCTCGGGTTCTTCTTGTCGGCCGGAATCTTGCCGCCCTGGAACCGTGCACGGATCCAGTCGGTGACGCCGAGGCGCGCGGGGTACCGGCCGGTCATGACGGCCGCCCGCGTGGGCGAGCACACGGCACAGGCCGCATACCCGTTCGTAAACTTCATGCCCGCCTCGGCCAGGCGGTCGATGTTCGGCGTCTCGTAGTACCGGCTGCCGTAACAGGCGGCGTCGGTCCAGCCCATGTCGTCGATGAGGATGAGGACGACGTTCGGTTTGTCCTTTCGCGGCGCCCCCGACGCCAGCGTGCGCGGCAGAGCGAGTGCGGCGGCCGAGAGGCCGACGGTTTTCAGGAAGTTGCGGCGGTTCATGGATTCTCCTCCACCGGAGTCTGCACCGTGCCTTCCAGACCACAAATAGGCGGGATTGCACGCTTCTGCCCGGAAGAGCGTGCTGGTGTCACTTGCCTCTCATGAGTAGAAGTGCCTCGTAGAGGCCGCTCTTGCTTTGGCGCCTTCGCATCTTGTGTATGGCCTCCAGGGCGAACCCGAAGTGCTCAAAGATTGCCGCCAGGATCTCGTCGCTCGGCAAAGGGTGTCCGTAGAATCTGCTGTTACCAATCACGTAGGCCAACTTGGCTCCGGGGCGGCAAACAGCAGCAACCTCTTGGGCGTGCGAGTACATATTATTGAAATACTTCGTGATGTAGTTGGCCATCAACCTGCCACTTTTGCCGATCCTGTCTGTATAAGGCCGCAGCAACGAAGCGACGACCTCATTCGTGGGCTCAACGCCCTTGGCAAGTACAGACGTCGCCTTTCCCCAGGTGCCCCCGATTGCCTCCGTCTCGAGTTGGCCGACGGCCTTAGCGCTGGGTATGAAGTCGAAGAAGAACATGTGTGGTCGGGTCTCGCGGGCGTAACTGAAGCGATTTGGGTACGGCGGGGAGGTGATGACGGCTGAAACGCGCACGCTGCGAGGCAAGACGCGCGATACGAGTTTGCTATTGCCCCGGAAGACCTGTACTTCGGCACACGGCTTGCCCCGAACGTTCTCCAAGTCGGCGGCCATCTCGCGCAGTTTCTTCGCCAAGACACCCCATACATCAAGGGGAGGCTGTGGTCTGTCGGCAAAGGTCAGTGACACGTGGTTGTGCTTCGCGTTGCTTATAGGCACGAGGATGGCAAGCACAGCCATTCTAAGCAGATCGGGGAAATCGTACTCTCCCAGGTTCTCAAGGAGATGCCTTCGGATCGCAACCAGCTGCGCCAAGTTGCAGGGCGACCACCATCGGCCGGGCCTGTGGATGGGCGGCACGAGTGCTGCATGTTTGTCCAGGTACTGCCTTGCCGCATCCAACGCCTTAAGTGGGCGTAAGTGAGGGCGGAGGCGCTGCAGAAAGGTCTCAAAGCAAGACTTTACGGCGCCAACATCGTGGTAGGTGCGCGTCTTGACTGCGCTGACGAAGAAGAGGTAAGGGTTAAGTTCGATGGCGCCGGACGGGATCCCACTGTACTTCATGCAAACCGGGACTGTGCCCACGCCGCTGAACGGGTCCAGCACACGATCCTTCCCTGACAGATGGAAATGCTGTGCGATGTCCAGAGCAAGTTGTGGCGAGAAACTGGGAGTCAGCCGGTACCAGCGATGGATAGGTCGGCCCAGTTTGCCCTTGAACGTGACCTGGGTCGTGCTTCGGGCGCAGAAAACGTCCGCACTATCGAATAAGAGTCCCTGGCTCAAACCGAAAGCCCTTTCAACATCTCGATAACCGGCTTTCTGAAATCCCGCGAGTTCCGCCGCATGAAGTCGTAGAGGTCGTAGCCGGATAAACTCTGAACCATGTCATAACTCGTCATGCCCTCTTTGACAACCCACACGCTACGATACCGTCGCACAATCGTCGGGTTGCTCTGGTTACAGAACAGGGGCATAATCGGAAGAACGCCGCTCACCAGCAAGTGTCTGGCCATCGCCTCGTCCGCTTGCGTGCGCTTGCTGTCTCCCGTCTGGTAGCAGTGGCGGACTTCCATGCCTATCCCGATCAGCCGCAACTGCGGTCGGCTTGCCAGCGCTCTGAGTTCGGCTCGGCCGAACTTCCTGATCGCGGCCCGGCGTTTCCGATCGGTCACCTCTGAAAAATCGATGAAGACATCCAGCGTCCGCGCTTTCTCGTTATCGCCCGACCGGATCGTCGCACTGTAGGTCAGTTGCTCGGCGGACAACCCCAGCGTTTGGTGAAAGACCTCACGAACACAGCCTTCGTAGATGTCCCCGATCTTCCTGTGGATGGAGGTGATCGTGCCACCGCCCAGAGTAGCAGCAGCATACTCTCTGGAGTCGAGACCAAATACGCTGAAGAGGGGGTCCTTCCGATACCGCTGCATTAACTTCTCTACGGTTCCCCCTGCCTTCTTCACGGGCCCGGGCACATAGTCCGACAGTTTCGCCAAGTGCTCCATCGTCAGCCCGTACAGGGCTTTGTCAACCGACCCCCTGATGTTGGCCATGCCCCGCTACCTTCCGCAATACCGGCAAGAGCCGAAGCCTCAACGCGGATTGTAGCAGAGAGACCACGCATTGGGCAATAGAAGAACGCGGGCCGCCGGCTAACGGGTTGCCGCCAAAACGTCCGCCGCCTCAGCGGGCGACGGGGTCGTCATTGTGACCACGGCGGGCAACTCGGGCAAGGTTGCGGCGGCTCTGCTGTTCGATGGCCATCGACTGGCGGCGTTTGGCCATCCAGCGTTCGTACTCCTCGCAGGGGACGGCGCCCGGCATGTCTTCGCGTGGTCGGCGCCCGAGTTCGTCGGCCCAGGTGCGGATGACCTCGCGGGCGGCCCGGTAGACGGGGTCGTCGGTTGTCGCGAGCGGGCTGGGATCGTGCAGGCCCAGGCCGCCCGCCTCTTTCGCGAGCGGGGCGCGCAGCAACCGGCTCTCGCCGGGATGCGTCAGGTTGATGAGGACGGCGTTGCTGGTGTCGTACTGTCCCTTGCCGCTCCAGACGAAGTTCCGGCCGCCGTGCTTGCGGAACCTGGCGAAGCCCCCTTCGGGCACGCCCGGCGGACGCGAGGGCGTCTTGTGGCACGTGAAGCACCTCTCGCCCAGGGCCGTCCAGAGCGGCTTCGGGTCCGTCACGACGCAGCGGCCGAAGTTCGCCTTGTACCGCGTGATGGCGTAACTGGCGTAGTAGGGGGCGTTCAGATCGATCCAGGTGACCAGGCGGTCCATCTCCTCGTGCGTCAACTTCACGTCGTGGTGCCCCTTGTCGAGCATCAAGATGAGCGGGCTCGCGACGGCGCCCTGGCTCCTGGCGGGGATCATCGGCGGATCCTGCCGCGTGCCGGGCACCTTCACGTACCGCCGCAGGTGCTCGTACGCCAGGCTGAAGGCGTCGGTCTTGTCGCCGCGCAGGTCGATGCCTTTAGGATGGTTGTGGTCGTGGCACCGGATGCACGCCCGGTCGAGGACGCCCTGGACGTCGGCGTGGAAGGCGAACGGCCGCCCGGCGGTCAGCCACGGCCGCGGGCGGACGGGGCCGGTGCGCGGGCGGGGTGGGTACTGCGCCGGGGCCTCGAGTTTGGACTCGTGGCATCCGACGCACGAGAGCGTCTCGCCCGGCTGGGCGGTGACCCAACTTCGCATCCACTGAAGGGCGCGGCCCTTCTCGTCGAGCGGCTGGAAGTAGATGGCCTTGCCCGCGGGGATCGTGAAGACGGCCGAGCCGTCCTCGGCGATCGGGACGGTGCCGATGACGCGCTTGGCGTCCCAACTGCTGCACAGGCCCATGGGCGGGGTGCCGTCCATGCCGGCCCAGTGATGGGTGCCGGTGGGGCGGTTGAGCATCTCGATGATCCGCAGCGCCTTGACCTCGCCCCTTTGGACGCCGGCCAGGCCGGGACCGTGATAGACGTCGGCCATGTAGACGGTCGCCTCCGACTTACGGTAATCGACCTGCGGGGGGATGACGGGCGGACGCCGGCGAGGGGCGAGCGGCATCGGCGAACTGCACGAGGTGGCCGGGTCTTCGTAAACCAGCACCCGGTTGCCGAACGTGTCCACCAGGTAGAGGCCGAAGTGGCGCCTGCCCTGGGGCCGGCACGAGACCAGGAAGAAGCGTTCCGAGAGCGGGTACGGGTACTGGTAGAGCGCATCGAGACGCCGCCAGAAGAACTCGTTGCGGGTGGACTTGATCGGGCGTGGCGGCCACAGATGGAGACATCCTTCGGTCTCTTCATCGCCGCGGGCGTAGTCGAAGACGCCCATCTCGCCGCACTGGTCCACGTCGTGGTGCCCGGAGACCGTGCAGACGACGCGGGTGGTGCCGGGGATCGCCCGGGCGTGGAGCATCAAGACCGGCCAGAAAGAGTTGTTGCCGTACAGGGCGGTCGTGGCCGTGCCGTCGGGGTTCATAACGGCCAGGCCCTGGACGTGGAGGACCCAGCGGTCGTTGTATTCCCATCGCGTGAAGACGACGCGGCCGTCGCCGAGGACGGTGGGGAAGTTGTCGTGCACGTGGTTGACCGTGAGGCGGTGGATGTTGCCGCCGCCCGAGTCCATGGCGTAGAGGTTCGAGGCGGGGACGGGGAAACAGTCCACCGTCTGAACGCAGCGCGTGGAGTTGAAGACGATGCGGCCGTCGGGCAGGTAACAGCCTTCGTAGTCGGCGAAGCCGTCGTCACGGGTCAGTTGCGTGATGCGGCCGGTCTCGGTGTCGAGTTCGTAGAGGTGGAAATCGTCGCCGTCGAGGTCCTTCTTGTGCGAGAAGAGGATGCGGGCGCCGTCCCAGTGGACGTCGGGGTCGCGGATGACGCCGGTGGCCGAATCGAGCAGGACGGTCAGGCCGCCGTCGGGCCGCACCGGGTCGATGGTGCAGAGCGAGGCCCCGGGCCGCCAGAAACGGGGCCGGTCGCGGTTCCAACTGAGCGCCTCGGTGTAGGCGTAGTGCTGTCCGCCGAGCGGCCGGCGTCGGGTGAACAGGAGCCGCCCGAACGCCATCAGGGGGCTGGCTTCGACGAGTGCCTCGCGCTGGAGGGCCGTGAACTCGGCCGCCACCTTCGCGCGGTCGGCCGTCCTGAGCGATTCCAGACGCGAGAGGAACTCACCGGCGAGCGGGTACCTCGCCCCGTAGACGTCGGCCAGGTGACGGACGGCGGCGCGGAGCGCTTCGAGGTCCACCTTCACCGGGGCAGGGGGTGGCGTGCCGGCTTGGGCGTCGCCGATCGGACGGTCGGAGATGACCAGGCGGTCGAGGTTGACGTTGTTGCGGTCGCGGGTTGACCGGATGGTGAGTGTGTGGCGGCCCTTGTCCGCGGCCGGCAGCAGTCCCCGCGCGACGCGCCACTCGCGCGGGGCGAAGCCCCACCCGCCCGTTTTCGGCAGGCGGACCGTGACGGAACGTTTGGCGTTGCCGTCGAGTTCCAGCCGCACGACCGAATCGCCCTGCATCGCCCGGGCGTAGCGCAGTGCGACGTGGACCTGCGGCAGGTGCGCGGGCAGTTCGACCCGGTACGTCAGGAAATCGGTGGCCCGTCCGCCCCAGTCGTTATCGACGATGAAACCGCCCGACACGCCGGCCATCCGGTACTTGGCGGCGGTCGAGCCTTTCTGTGTGGCGTAGTCCTCGGCCTCGATGCGGATCTTGACGGCCGGGTCGGCCGGCTGCGCGCCCCGCGACGCTGCGCAGACGGCGAGCAGAAGGACGAGTGTTTTCAGGAAGTTGCGGCGGTTCATGTGCTACCTCTTTCGCACGTTACGAACAGAACGCGGCGGCCAAGCCGGCCGCCTCAAGCAACCTACGCCGATTGAGTCTCTCACGGGTCATTTTGCGGCCTCTCTTGGTTCCTTGAAGTCGGGGTTCGGCCGCGGCATGCGGGCATCGACGGCGCCTCGCCAGTCGTGCAGCATCTTGCGGAGGCGTGCGGCCAGGTCGGGCAACTCGGCGGCCAGGTCGTGCTTCTCGCCGATGTCGTTGGCGAGGTTGTAGAGTTCGAGCCGAGAGTCCTCGAAGGACTCGATGAGTTTGTAATCGCCCTCGCGGACGGCCCCGCTGGGGCTGCCGCCCTGCGGCGAGTAGTGGGGATAGTGCCAGTAGATGGCCTTGCGCGGCAGCACCCCCCTGCCCTTCAGGAGCGGCGCCAGGCTGACGCCGTCGCGGTGCTGCTCCGGCCGCAGGGGCAGGCCGGCCATCTCGAGCATCGTCGGGTAGAAGTCCGTGCTGGTCACGGGCACGCTGCAGGTGGCGCCGGCCTTGGCGACGCCCGGCCACTTGACGATCATCGGTTCGCGGATGCCGCCCTCGTAGAGCCACCCCTTGCCGGCCCGCAGGGGCACGTTGGAGGTGGGATGCCCCTCGGAGGTGGAGAGGCCGCCGTTGTCGGACATGAAGAAGACGGCCGTCCGGCCGGCGATGCCGAGGTCCTCAAGTTTCTTCATGACGCGGCCGACGCTTTCGTCCATGCTGCGGACCATGGCGGCATAGACGGGGTGGTCCTGCACCTGTCGTGCCTGCCTCTTGCCCTCGGGGAGGTAGCGCGGCCCTTTCGGCGGTGGCAGGCGGCCGGCCTTGGCCTTGTACTCTTCCACGAGGTCCTTCTTCGCCTGGATGGGCGTGTGGACGGCGTAGTGGGAGAGGTACAGCAGGAACGGCTTGTCGCGCGTGGCATCGAGGAACTTCAGGGCCTCGTCGGTGAGCCGGTCGGTGAGGTATTCGCCCTTGGGCCCGTCCTCAAGTTGGGGGTTCTTATAGGGCGAGAAGTAGCCGCCGGCGGGAGAGCCCGTGCGGTTGCCCGCCACGTTGACGTCGAAGCCCTGGTGCTGGGGATAGTACGGCTTGCCGCCCAGGTGCCACTTGCCGATGAAGCACGTGGCGTATCCGGCCCCCTTGAACGCCTCGGCGAGTGTCACCTCTTCGAGCGGCAGTTGGCCGATGTAGGGTGCGCCGATGAGTCGCTTGCGGATGCGACCGCTCAGCCAGTTCGTCAGGTTCAGCCGTGCGGGATACTTGCCGGCCATGATGCTCGCCCGGGTGGGCGAGCAGACGGGGCATGCGGCGTAGGCGTCGGTGAAGCGCATGCCTTGGGCGGCAAGGCGGTCGATGTTCGGCGTATCGTAAAAGGTGCTGCCGTAACAGGTGGCGTCGGTCCAGCCCATGTCGTCGATGAGGATGAAGACGAAGTTCAGCCTCTTCTCCGGCGCCCCGCCGGCCCCGAGCGTGCGCGGCAGGGTCAGGGAGGCCGCACCCAGGCCGAGGGCCTTGAGGAAATCGCGTCGTTTCATCGGAAACTCCCGTCATCCCGTGTGCCACGGCCGGTCTTGTCCGGCCGTGTGTTTTTCGGGGGAGGCCACAAGCGGCCTGCACCCACGCTTCGCCCGGTGGGCAATCCGCGCCGGCGGTCCTGGAAGCACGGCTTGACAAGCGAAGCGCATCCCAGAGGCGGCTGGCGGTCATGTCTTTCTCTTGCGCCGTCCGTCGCGCACGTCGGCCGACGCCGGGGGCGGACCGTCGAAGAAGCGGGCGCCCTTGCCGACGCGGTCGTGGTCGCCGAGGTCGTCGCGGGCCTTCTCGACGAGGGCCGTCAGACGGGCGACGATCTCGGGGTGGCGGTCGGCCACGTCATGCTTCTCTTCGACGTCGGCCTCCAGGTCGTAGAGTTGCGTCTGCGGGACGGCATCGACCATGCGAGCGGACCACCCGGTCCACGGCGGCCGCGCGGGGCGGGGCAGGACGAGTTTCCACTTGCCGCTCCGGACGGCCTGTAGGTGCGTGAAACAGTAATAGCAGAGCACCTCGCGGGGGCTTGCCGCGCCGGGTCGGCCCGTGATGAGGGGCCGGATGTCCACGCCATCGATGATGCGGTCGTCTGGCAGGTCGGCGCGGGCCAGGCGTGCGAAGGTCGGCAGGAGGTCCATCGTGGTGGCGATTTGGCCGCAGACTTTGGCGGCGGGGACCTTGCCGGGCCATCGCATGATGCAGGGGACGCGCAGGCCGCCGTCCCAGGTCATCATCTTCGAGCCTCGCAGCGGGTGGGCGCTGCCGGCGTAATCGCCGATGTGTTTCTCGATCCACGGGCCGTTGTCGGAGGTGAAGACGATGAGCGTGTGCTCGTCGAGGCCGAGTTCCTTGAGCGTCTCGATGACGCGGCCGGCGCCGGCGTCGAGTTCCTCGATGACGTCGCCGTACAGGCCGCGCGGCGAGCGGCCGCGGAACGCCTTCGACGCGCCAAGCGGCACGTGCGGCATGTTGTGCGCCAGGTACAGGAAGAACGGCCGGTCCTGGTTCGTTCGGATGAAGCGGACCGCCTCCTCGGTGTAGCGTTTCGTCAGGAGGTCCATGTCGGCGGGGGACTCGACGACCTCGCTGCCGCGCATCAGTTCGGTGACGAATTTCTTGGTGTCCACCTTGCGGGTGAAGCCGTTGTGGAGCGGCGTCCCGAAGAAACTGTCGAAGCCCTGGGCCGTGGGCATGAGTTCCGGCGGGAACGGTCCGCGTCCACGGCCGCCGCCGTTTCCGGCCAGGTGCCACTTGCCGATGCAGGCCGTGGCGTAGCCGGCGCCTTTCAGCACCTCGGCGATGGTGATTTCGCGCGGGTGCAGGATCGTGTGCTGGTGCTTGCGGTTGCCCGGTTCGGCCACGCGGATGGGGTAGCAGCCGGTCATGATGGCGGCGCGCGAGGGGCCGCAGACCGCCTGGGCGTAGAAACTGGTGAACTTCATCCCCTCGGCGGCCATGCGGTCGAAGTGCGGCGTGCGAATCTGGGGGGAGCCGAAGCATCCGACGTCGTTGTACCCCTGATCGTCGGTGAAGAAGATGATGAAGTTGGGCCGGCGTGCGGGCGTCTCGGCACGCACGGCCCGCCCGCAGCCCGCGACCAGCGAGGCCACGCCCAGGCCCGCTGCTTTGAGGAACGGTCGGCGCTTCACGCGATGTTCGCTTTCGTAACAGATACGCGGCGGGCAAGCCCGCCGGCTAACCACGTTTCTTGCCTCCGTACTTGCCTTTATAGGGCCAGGGGATCATGTGGGCCTTTTGGGCGAACGTCTCCCACTGGGCGGCCATCTGTCGGACGCGGTCGGGCTGCTCGGACGCCAAGTCGTTCAGTTCGCTGCGGTCGGCGTCCATATCGTAGAGTTCCCAGGCGCCGGTGGGGCGGCGTGCGACGAGTTTCCACTTGCCGATGCGGACGGCCCGGTTGCCCTCGTGCTCCCAGTAGATGGCGTCGCGCTGGATGGTTTTGCCCGCGAAGGCGGGCACGAGGCTGCGGCCTTCCAGGAGCGTGATCTTGGTGCCGCCCACTTCGGCGGGGTACTCGGCCCCGGCCACGTCCACGCAGGTGGTCATGAGGTCGATGAGATGCCCCGGCTGGCGTTCGAGGTCGCCCTTTCGGCGAATCGCCGCCGGCCAGTGCGCGATGAGCGGCGTGGCGATGCCGCCCTCGTGCACCCAGTGTTTGTACATGCGGAACGGCGTGTTCGAGACGTTGGCCCACTCTTTGCCATAGGCGATGTACGTGTCGGCGGGGCCGGGCATGACGCCGTGACCGGTGCGGACGGGGCGGCCGTCGCGCGTGACGGCGGGCTGCATCCGTCTCTGGAGTTCGTCGGGCCCCATCGGTTTCAGTTTGACAGGCTTCGACGGGTCGGGCCGGACGGCCCCGCGGCTGCCGTACTCCTCAGCGCAGCCGCCGTTGTCCTCGAGGAACAGGATAAGGGTGTTCTCGAAGACGCCGGTTTTCTTCAGGGCGTCGATGATGCGGCCGATGCCAGCGTCCATCGAATCGACCATGGCGGCGTAGACTTCCATGCGGCGGACGTGCCACCTCTTGTCCTCGTCGGAGACCTTGTCCCACGGCTTGCTGTCGTGGGGCGACATGTCCCACTGTTTCTTCAGGAGGCCCATCTTCTGCATCCGCTCGTAGCGCTGCTTGCGCAGCACGTGCCAGCCCTTGTCGTAGCGGCCCTTGTACTTGGCGATGTCGCGTGGCCTGGCGTGCATGGGCCAGTGGGCGGCGGTGTAGGCGACGTACATGAAAAACGGCTTGCCGTCCTTATCGCGCTTGTGGTCGAGGACGAACTTGGCGGCATTGTCGCTGATGGCGT
The DNA here is from genome assembly GCA_030602705.1 of Planctomycetota bacterium. Taxonomy (GTDB): domain Bacteria; phylum Planctomycetota; class Phycisphaerae; order FEN-1346; family FEN-1346; genus JAUVZF01. The sequence goes on along the minus strand of JAUVZF010000069.1, from coordinate 6,570 downwards.
CTGTGTAGTAGAAGTCCTTGGTGTCCGGCACGATCTGCGTGTTGTCGCGCGTCAGGCTGTTGGGGTCGTAGAAGGAGCCCGCGCCGTGGATGGTGCCGAAGAAGCGGTCGAAGCCGCGCTGGAGCGGCCAGTTGTACTTCGGCCCATCGGGTTTGACGTGCGGCGTGACGTGCCACTTGCCGGCCATGTAGGCGGCATAGCCGGCGGGCTTGAGCGCCTCGGCGATCGTCAGGCAGTTCTTGCCGAGGTCGCCGCGGTACCCTGGCAGATGGTTGTCGCGCATCATGTGGCCGATGCCGGCCTGGTGAGGATACAGGCCGGTCAGGAGACTGGCCCGCGTGGGGCAGCAGCGGGCGGTGTTGTAGAACTGGGTGAATCGGATGCCGTCGGCGGCGAGCGCGTCGAGGTTCGGCGTATGGATTTCGCTGCCGTAGCAGCCGATGTCCGAGAAGCCCATGTCGTCGGACATGATGAGGACGATGTTGGGCTTGGCGCCCGACAAACCCGGCGTCCCGGCGGCCTTCGCGGCAGCAAGCAGGCGTGCCGGCAGGGCGAGTGCGGCGGCGCCGAAGCCCATCGTTCGCAGGAATTGGCGGCGTTTCATCCTTCACCTCCTGTCATTGCCCACATGCGCGATCACGGCGGGCAAGCCCGCCGGCTAACTTCTTGTATTTGTCAAGCAAGGCAGTGAGGCGCTCAGGCGCCCCGGCTATCCTGCCATTGGCGGGGCGCCGGTTCAAGGCCATTTTCGCCAGCGCCCACCGGGAGCGGCCGCTTCCTTACGGGCGCGGCTCAGATTGCTTCGGCGCCCCTTGCCCTTATCGTTTGACAGGCTCGGAGGCCGGGCATATAATGAGAATCTGGGATTGCAAAGAGTGGGGGGTCTGTGCAAAGGACGCGGATAGGAGGGGTTGTACCGTGCCCACGCTTCGCCGGCCATACGGGGCAGTACGCCTCCCTGGCCGTAAAGCCCGATGTTACGGGCGGGCCGTATGGACCCGCAGGGCCGGCGGGGCGTGGGAGGGGCATAGGCGGCAGTGAGATGCGCATCCTCATGTTGGGGTGGGAGTTCCCTCCGTTCATAAGCGGCGGTTTGGGGACCGCCTGCTACGGCCTCGCGAAAGCGCTCAGCGACCTGGGTACGGAGATCCTGTTTGTGCTTCCGCGCGGCGGGGCCGACCGGCGGGTGGACCGCGTCCACGTCCTCTCGGCCGCCGACGACCGCGGTGGGCCCGTCTACTGGACCGTCCAGGGGCTGGAACACGTCCGCCTGATCCCGGTCGCCGCAGCGCTGAGCCCGTACCAGACCGAGGCGGGGTACCTGGAGCAGCCACGGGGCGAGACGTACGCCGGCCGGGTGAGCGCCGAGGAGGCCGTCTCGCCGGCGCCGGACCTCCATCGGCCGACCAGCCTCGGCATTACGTCCGGGCCGAGCCTGTACGCGGGCGACCTCTTTGGCGAAGTCAACCGGTACGCACGACTGGTGGCGGAGGTGGCGCGGCGGCACGAGTTCGACATCATCCACGCGCACGACTGGATGACGTATCCGGCGGGCCTGAGCGTGGCGGCGCTGAGCGGCAAACCGCTCGTCGTGCACGTTCACTCCACGGAGTTCGACCGGAGCGGCCTGCACGTGAACCAGCGCGTCTACGACGTGGAGCGAGCCGGGCTGCACGGGGCACGGAGCGTTATCTGCGTCAGCCGCCTGACACGCGGCATCGTGACCGGCCGCTACGGCATCCCGAAGTCGAAATGCCGCGTCATCTACAACGCCATCACCGTGGACGGCGAACCCGTGCCGACGAGCGTCCATCGGATTGAGACCAGCGACAAGATCGTCCTGTTCCTTGGCCGCATCACGATGCAGAAGGGCCCCGAGTACTTTCTGGCGGCGGCGAAGAAGGTTCTGGAGGTCATGGACAACGTGAAGTTCGTCATGGCCGGCTCCGGCGACATGATCCGGCGGATGATCGAACTGGCTGCCGCCATGGGTGTCGGCCACCGCGTGACGTTTACGGGGTTCCTCCGGGGCGCCGACCTGGACCGCGTCTTCAAGATGGCCGACCTGTACGTGATGCCGAGCGTGAGCGAGCCGTTCGGCCTGGCGCCGCTCGAGGCGCTCCAGCACGACGTGCCGGTGCTGATCTCGAAACAGAGCGGCGTGAGCGAGGTCCTGACGCACGCACTGAAGGTTGATTTCTGGGATATCCATGAGATGGCGAACAAGATCGTGGCGGTGCTGCGGCACCCGCCGCTCCAGAAAACGCTGCGCGAACACGGGGCGTTCGAGGTCCGCAAGTTCTCCTGGGCCGACGCCGGGCATGCGTGTATGGCGGTCTATAAGGATGCGGCGGAAGGCAGGAAGTAGTTCGAAGTAGTTCAAGGTTCAAAGTCGAAGGCAAGAATTAGTCCAAAGTCGAAAGTCGAAGGCAAAAATTAGTCCAAAGTCGAAAGTCCAAGGTCCAAAGTCAAAGGCAAGCATTAGTTCAAAGTCGAAGGCAAGAATTAGTCCAAAGTCGAAAGCAAGAATTAGTCCAAAGTCGAAAGTCCAAGGTCCAAAGTCAAAGGCCTCCGAGTGGCAACCATCCGGCGGTTCGAGGACATCGAGGCTTGGCAAAAGGCGAGGGCTCTGACAAACAGGATCTACGACTTGACGGCGGTCGGCCCGTTTTCACGCGATTTCGTTCTTCGGGATCAGATTCGTCGGGCTGCGGTATCCGTCATGGCCAACATCGCCGAGGGGTTCGAGCGCGGCGGGGACAAGGAGTTCGGACACTTCCTCGCCATGGCCAAGGGTTCCTGCGGGGAGATGCGGTCGCACCTGCATGTTGCCCTCGACCGGCAATACGTGACGGGCGAGCAACACGCCGAAATGTGTGAGTTGGCTGCCGAGGTCAGCCGGATGCTCTCGGGCCTGATGAAACATCTGCGGCAGTCTCCGATGAGGGGGAGCAAGTATAAGTGAGTCCAAAGTCAAAGTGAGTCCAAAGTCTAAAGTCCAAAGTCCAAAGTGAACGACCAAGACTTTGGACCTTGGACTCTAGACTTCGGACTTTGGACTTTAGACCTTGGACTCTAGACTTTGGACTTTGGACTTGGGACTTTGGACTTTGGACTTTGGACTTGTGACTTTGGACTTGTGACTTTGGACTTTGGACTTTGGACTTTGGACCTTGGACCTTGGACCTTGGACCTTGGACTTTAAGTATGGCAAGCGTCTGTTTCTACTTCCAGGTCCACCAGCCGTTCCGGCTGCGTCGGTACAGCGTGTTCGACTCCGACACGAACTACTTCGACGACTACAAGAACGCCGAACTCTGCCGCAAGGTCGCCTCTCGCTGCTACCTGCCGGCCAACCGGCTGATGCTCGACCTTGTGCGCCGGTACGGCAAGGACTTCGCCCTCTCCTACTCCATCACGGGTGTGGCGCTGGAGCAGTTCGAGCGGTGGGCGCCGGAGGTGGTCGATTCGTTCCGGGCGCTCGTGGATACCGGGCAGGTGGAACTTCTGGCCGAGACCTTCTACCACAGTTTGGCCTTTCTGTACAGCCGCGAGGAGTTCCGCGAGCAGGTGATGGCCCACTCGGCCAAAATGACCGACGTGTTCGGCGTTCGCCCCAAGGTGTTCCGCAACACCGAACTTATCTACAACAACGACTTGGCGCATTTCGTCGAGGGGCTCGGCTTTACGGGCATCACGGCCGAGGGGGCCGACCACATCCTCGGCTACCGCTCGCCGGCGTTCGTCTATCGGCCCGTCGGCACCGACGGCATCAGGCTGCTCCTTAAGAACTATCGCCTCTCGGACGACATCGCGTTCCGTTTCTCCGACCGGTCCTGGCCCGAGTGGCCGCTGCGGGCCGAGACGTTCGCCGAGTGGGTGGACCAGGTCAACGGCAACGGGTACGTCGTAAACCTGTTCATGGACTACGAGACGTTCGGCGAGCACCAGTGGGCCGACTCGGGCATCTTCGACTTCATGGAACACCTGCCGGAGCACATCCTGGCCGACGGCAAGAACGATTTTCTGACGCTCTCGGCCGCCGCTGCCGCATACGAGCCTGCGGCCGAACTCGACATCCCCCACATGGTCTCATGGGCCGACGTGGAAAGGGACCTGTCGGCCTGGCTCGGCAACGCCATGCAGTCGAACGCCCTGCACGAACTGTACCGCATGGAGGGCGATGTCAAGGCGGCGGGCAACGCCGAACTGCTCGACGACTGGCGGCGGCTCCAGACCTCCGACCACTTCTACTACATGTGCACCAAGTGGTTCGCCGACGGCGACGTCCACAAGTACTTCAACCCCTACGAGTCGCCGTACGATTCCTACATCAACTTCATGAACGTTCTCGACAACCTGCGCTCGCGCCTGAAGGGGTAGGGAAGCCTTCCCAACAGATGTGCCACGGCCGCTCTTGCCCGGCCGTGCGGGGGATGCGATGGCGATCAAGTGGCCGCTGCCGTAGCGTGGACGCAGCATGTAACTGCCACAACAGGTTCGGTCTTGCCCGGACTGCCGGAACCGGCTATGCTTGACCGTGGTCAGGGAGCCATGCCATGAAACTCCGAGTTCTCCTCGAGCAGGACGAGGACGGCGTGTTCGTCGCCACGTGTCCAACGCTGCCCGGATGCATCTCGCAGGGCGAGACACGGCAGGCCGCCCTCGCGAACATCCAGGATGCCATTGCCGGCTACCTGGAGAGCCTCCGCAAACACGGCGAGCCGATTCCCCCGCCCATCACCGAAGAGGTCGTCGAGGTCGAGCCGTGAGCAGACTGCCCGTGACCTCTGGCCCCGCCGCTGTCAAGGCCCTCCGCAAGATCGGCTATGAACTGGACCACCAAACGGGCAGCCACATGATCCTGCGCAGGACAACTCCTCCCCATCGGCGCCTGACCGTTCCGGACCACAGGGAACTTGCCAAAGGGACGTTGCGGGCGATCATCCGCGAGGCCGGGTTGTCGGTAGCGGAGTTCGCCGAACTACTGTGACCGGCGTCGGGGCCGGAGACCGGCTGGACAAAGGGGTCTGACCCTGTAACGTCGTTACAGGCTCAGACCCGCTCTCTCATTCCCGGCGCCGCTACTTGAACGACACCGTCCGGCCGCTGGTGTAGGTGATCTCCTCGGCGGCGAACTTGAACTTCATCTGCTTCGACGAGGTGTTCAGCATCCCGAGGATCATGCCGCCCACTTCCATCCACACGCCCTCTTTGACCACGGTTCCGCCCCGCTTGATCGGCCCGTCGATTTCGACCGGCAGACCGGCCAGGTAGCCCCCGGACGGGTCGTACAGCCGGATCTGGCCTTTGGCCGACTTGATTTCCAGCCCCGTCCGATTCGTCAGGTTGAACGAGAGGCGCGAGCCCATCGCCTGGACTTGCTGCCCGCCGTACGTCACCGTAACCACCGCCAGCGCCTGCGGCTTCGTCGCCGGCTCGGCCTTGGTGTTGGGCCTGGGCGGCGGCGGGGTCGGGGCGTCGCGAGGGGGCGGTACAACCACAGGTCCGGAAGGCGTCGCCGGCGTGGCAGGCGCCGTTGCAGCAGGCGCCGTTGCAGCAGGCGTGGTCGCAGCAGGCGTGGTCGCGGGCGGCGTGGTCGCAGGAGGCGTGGTCGCGGGAGGCGTGGGCGCGGGCGGCGTGGGCGTCGGCGGCTGCGTAGCCGGAGGTGTGGCCGCAGAGGGCGTTGGCGTCGTCGGCTGGGCGGGCGGCGTGACCGCCGCAGGCGCCGGCGTAGTCGCAGGAGGCGCCGGCGTGGTCGGCTGCCCGGCCGGCGGCGTGACGGCCGGCGCGGGTGGCGGGCCGCTCTCTCCGCTGCCGCCGGCGAACAGAAGGCACACGATGACGATCAACGCGACGAGCAAGGCGCCTGCCAGGCCCGCTATCAGGGCGAGCAGCAGCGGTCTGGCTCGCAGGGTTGCCATCAGGTCGGGCTTCGCTCCGGCCGGCTCGGCCGCGGGCAGGATCGCCTCTGCCACCGGTATCGCGGCGGCTGCAGCCGCAGGGGCCGCCGTCGGCTCAAGGACCACCGGCGTCGAGTCGGCCGGGGGTGCGGCCGCAGCGCCCTGCAATCCCAGAAGGCCCCGGACGTTCTGAATCTGGTACCACGTCTTCATGTCCTTCGACAGCAGGTAATGGGCCTTCAGTTGCCCGGACGTGGCGAGGCCCTTGAGTTGCTGCCGGGTAAAGGGGCCCTGGGCGGGGCTCTCCGGCTTCGTTTTGACGTAGACGCTCATCAGGATCCCCCACCTGGCCCGATCCGGCGCCGTCGTGGGTCATCGGCACCCCTATTATGTCGGGAGCACGGGGTCGTTGCAAGGCTTGATTTGCTGCAAATGTTGCTCCGGCCGTCGGGGCCGGCATGGCATACGCCTGCGCATAGCGTGCCCCTTTCTTGAGGTGCACCCGCCGCCCGCGCGGTGTGGCAATTTTTTCTGGCGAGCGCAGGCGGTTGTAGCGCCGGGCTTTATGCCCGGCGGCCGTTGGCGGCGGCGCCGGCCAGGATGCGCCGGGGATAAACCCCGGCGCTACGGCCAAGCCGCAGGAAAAGGCCGCCGGGACCAGTGAGCC
>JAUVZF010000025.1 GCA_030602705.1 Planctomycetota bacterium | reverse complement strand
TTTCGACCGAGGCCGTACGGCCGAGCGGAGAAATCTCGTCGTCCGGACACGGATAACGGCGATCCCGGCGCGCCGGGACTCGACTCGCTTCGCTCGCTCGGAATGACACGCTAAACACGTACCTCCAGACCGTCCGCCCATCCGGAACGGCCACCACCGACGTCTCTGCTACGACGAGTTCGCAGGTCTGGCCAAGACGTAGAGCCCATCGTTCTGCTTGGTGTCTTTCGGCCGCGCGGCCGACGGCTGTGCCTGTGCCTTGGGCGGTGGAGGGGGCGGCCTTCCCTCGGCGCGTGCGAGGAGCCACTCCACGGTTTCCCGGCCGCCACACTTCGGGTCCTTCAGCGCCAGTTTCAGGTGCGAGACGGCCTCGCCCGGCCTCCCTTGGGCCACGAGGACGTAGCCGATGAGGGCGTTGGCCTCGGCGTCCTGCGGGTGGCGTGCCAGGGCGGCATCGAGGAACTTCCCGGCCGACGGCAGCCGGTTCTGGAAGATGTCGCACTTGGCGAGTGCAACCAGCGGCCGGGATGTCGCCGAGGCTCGCCGTGCCTGCGCCTCATAAAGGGTCCGGGCCTCGTCGGTCCGGCCGAGGGCCAGCAGACAGTCCGCCCGCATCTGGTGTATCCAACCGGCTGCGAAGTCCGGCTCCGACTCCGCCAGTTCAGCCAGGATCGGCTCGGCCTCGTCATAGGCGCCGGAGTGGAACAGGGCCGTCGCCAACCGCTCTCTCGGTTCCTGCTGCTCGGGGTCCAGCCGCAGCGCGATCCGATAGCCGCCGACCGCCTCCTGGTACCGGCCGAGCAGTGAAAGGACGTCGCTGAGGGCGGCGTGGACATCGGCCCTGCCCGGCATCCGCTCGGCAGCCTGGGCGAGGCGCCCGGCGGCCGCTTCGGCCTGGTCGGCCGCGACGAGCATTTCGGCCTCGGCCAGGGCATACCTGGCGACGTGGCCGTTCAGTTCCACCGCCTTGGCGAACTCGGCCAGGGCTTTCGTCTCGTGTCCGAGTGTCTGTTCGATCGTGCCGAGCACGTATCGGGCCTCGGCGGATTCGGGATCGATGGATTTGGCGGTCTCGGCGTAGTCACGGGCCTTATCCAACTCCTTCATCTCGGCCGCCAGACGGGCCGCCAGCGCGTAGCCGGGGGCATACGGGATATTGGCGTTGAGGATCTCTTCGACGTGCCCGCGTGCGCGGGCCAGGTTGCCGCGTTTGAAGCAGCCTTCGGCGAGTTTGACCATCATCTTGGCCCGAGACTCGCCCCAGCGCTGGCGGGCCTCCTCGCGCTTCTTTTCGATATGCGTCTGCCCGCATCCGGCGGCCAGAAACACGCTTACGACGGCGGCATACAGAATGGCTCGTTTAGTTCGCACGGTCGGCCTCCTTCTTCTGGCGGGCCTTGCCACTGGGACGTGCCTTGTTCTTCGGCTTGGCCTCCTGCCTGGCGGCAGGAGTGCGCTTTGTCTTGGTGGGGGGGACCACCCCCTTGGTCTTGTCCATGGCCAGGAGGCGAGCCTGGATGGTGTCCCAGATGGTGAGGTTGGGCGGCGTGTGCGGCTTGCCGGTCCTGGCCGTGAGTACTCTATCCTTCAGGCGGATGGCCTTGAGGTTGTTCGGGGCCACGTTGCAGGCCAGTGAGATGTTCCACCAGGCGTCGTCGAGGTCCTTGGGGTTACGTGTTTTCTCGTAACGTTTCCAGGCCTGATCGGCCTTTTGCATGTAGTTGACGGTAATGCGTTCGCGCGTGAAGAAACTGAACCCCTCGCGGATGCCGAGGCATTGCCGCTTGGCGTCGGCGAGGGCGGCCTTGCCGATGGCATTGAGTTCGTTGTCCTCAATGATGTGGGGCGTCAGGAGGATGATGATTTCGTGGCGCAGCGTGTCGTCGTCCTTGCTGCGGAACAACCACCCGAGGCCGGGAATGTTGCCGAGCCCGGGAACCTGGTTCCGAGTGATGCTGGCGACCTCGTCGAACAGGCCGCCGATGACGACCGTCTCACCGTCCTTGACCATGATGTTGCACGTGACTTCGGTGGTGGTCTTGTCGGGGACTTGTGTGATGGCGTTGATGACCCCTGTGGAGACCTCCGGGTGGACCTCCAAGCGGACGTACCCATGATCGGTGATGAACGGGCGGAACCGCAACTGGGTCCCCACTTCGAGGAACTCCACGGTCTCGACAGCCGTCGTCTCGCTCATGATGGTGGTGATGTAGCCGATTTCCTGGCCCACGATGACCTCGGCGGGCTGCTTGTTCAGCGTCAGGACCTTGGGGTTCGACAGGACGACCGTGTCGGTGACGGCCTCCAGGGCGTGGATGAAGAACGAGACGTTGTTGGTGATGACGCCGATGTTCAGGCCGGTGCCGGGCGTGGCGAAGCCGGTCGTGTAAGCCGTGGCCCAGGGGTGGGACTGCGCCCTGGCGGTGGCTGCCGCGTTGGTCTGGATGGTTGCCCCCGCGGTCGTCGGTTCAGGGGCGGCGATGTCGCGGAAATCGACGCCGGCCAGGGCGTTGAAGTTGATGCCCAGGCTGGTGTCATCATCGAGGGTGACCTGGAGGATGGTGGCTTCGACGAGGACCTGGCGGGGACGCTTGTCCATCTTCTCGAGGATTTGGCGTACCTGCCCGAGGTTCTCGGGAAAGTCGCGGATGACCAGTGTATCCGGCATGGCGTAATTGTCGCCGCCAGCCTCGTCGGCGCCGGACGGGATACCGGTTTCCGCCTCCGTCGTGACCGCCGCCGTCGCCTTGGCCGAGAGGGCCGGCGTGATCATGCCCAGGGCCTCGTCGCTCGTCAGGTAGTTTAGATGGAAGACCTCGGTGACCAGCCGCGAGTCGTCCGCCTGGATGGCCGCCAGTTCCTCGGCCGTGTGAACGTAGATGCAGTTCCCTTCCTTCACCCACTTCAAGGCGGTGGCCCGGCAGATGGCGTCGAGGGCGCCTTCGACCGTCACGTCATACAGGTCGGCCGACACCTTGCCCGTGGCTCCCTTGCTGGCAACGATGTTGAGTTGGTATTGCTGGGACAGGAGTTCGAGGACGTTGGTAAGGTCGTCGTCCTTGATGTGGAGTTCGATTTTTCCGTCGGCCGCCGGCGCGGTGCTCGCCGCGCCACCTCCCGCCGGTTGGGGCGCGTCGGCGTCAGGCTTGGTTGCCTTGGCATCGCCGCCGACAGGCGGCGGCGTGTCTGGCGCGGCTTTCTCGGTGGTCTTCGCGGCGGGCGCACTCTGTTCGGCGCTCAGCGCCGCGCGGGTGGCGAGCATCAGGCACGCCAACGCCAGAGTCCCGGCCAGGCGTTTCGTGCGCCACCGACTTCGTTCGAGGGCTGTTTCCCTCTCCATGACGACGCTCCTTCTCAGTCCATGCGCAGCAGGCACGTGACACCTCCCCGTTGCAGCCGGGTTCGGTCTTGCTGGATCTCAACGATCCGGAATCCGGCCACTTCATCCCCCTCTTGGTAGTTTTCGCCATTGATAACGGCCCATCGCGGCCCCTCGGGCGTGATGAGGATCACCTCGAGCCTGAGCCCCTTGACCTTCTCCAGGATCTCCTGTGGCGTCGGCTCCTCGGCCGTCAGGTCGGCCACACTCGCCGGGCGCGGCGCCGGAGACTTGGAATCAAAAGCGGCCGCCTCTTCGCCGGCGGGCCCGGCGTGGTCGAACGGGTTCCGTCGAAGCGGCCCGGAAACGGGAGCGACACGCTCACCGAGGAGTTCCTCGAGGTCGACGGCGGCCGAGCGGACCCTGTCGGGCGTCACCCTGGCCGACGCCGCGAAGACGCGGTGGTCCGTCGCCTTCGTCGCCCATGGTTGAATGATGGCCAACGCCCAGGCGCTCAGGCCGGTGACCAGAAGGGCCGCCGTCAGCACAGTCCGAATCCACCGCCCGCGCACGGTAGCCCACCGGCCGCGCGCACGACCGGCCAGCCAGGCATGAATCCAGGTGTCGCCGGCCCAGAATTTTGCCAACTGGATCATGGTTTCTCAGTCGCCTATGCGCGTGCCCGCTTCAGGGTTGCTCGGCCGTCGTTGCTCGTCTTGCCCGGCGCCGTCTGCCGATCGGGCGCAGGAAGGTAGAAGACCAGGATTTCGGCTTCAGCGACGACCCAGCCGGGGCTTCCGGATCTCACGCAACGCACCCGTCGGAAACGGTTCAGCCGTTCGAGCCCTTCGATCGTCGCCAAGCACCGATAAACACCTTCAAAAGGCCCCGTGAGCCGCAGCCGAAGGGCAACCGCGGGCACCGGCCCCGACAGTCCCGACGGCGGGGTCTCGGCCCGCTTGATTTCGTGGGTCACGTTCGCCTCAGCCGCCACCCCCTCGGCCACCGCTTCAAGGAACTCGGCCACGCGCGGCTCCGGTGGCAGGTGACGGCTGAACACCCCCTGGGCCATGCGGAGGCTCGGGATCCGCGCCGAAATGTACACACCCTCGTTGCGGGCGAGCACTTTGCGGTTGACCAGGTCGCCTTCGTGCTCCAGCGCCCGGTCAACGGCCGTCAGTTCGCGCTGCTTCGGCCAGCACACCAAGAGGACAAAACTGGTCATCATGACAGCGGCCACCAGCAGGATGAGGAGTTGCTGTCGGTCTACCGCCCAACGTTTGCGTACGCTCGTACGTGCCGCCACGTTTATCTCTCCTCGGCCGGTGGCGCCGGCAGTGCCTTCGCTTCGATGATGAACGACCGCCGCCCGTGGGTCTCGCCCGAGAGCAGTTTCGACTCCACGAGAATGGCGTGCTCGAAGCGCGGCGATGCATCCAGGTTGCCCACCGCGCGGGTCACGGTTGTCTCATTCGGTGCCCAGCCGCGCAAGCAAAGCGTCGCCCGCTCGGTCTCTGCCTCCGTCGGATAGTCCAGGTCGAAGCCGTCCAACATGATGCTCTGCGGCAAGAGGCGGACCATCTCGGCGACGATGTCGGTCACGGCGATCCTGGGTCTCAGGTTCCGCAGCAGGTCCAGCCGCTGATTGTAGGACCGGGCCTCAGTCCTGAGGTTCCGGACCTTCTTCACGTCCGCGTCCACTGCCGAACCCGCGCTGCGAAGCGCCGCCAGTTCGGCCTGTGCGTTCCGGACCCAGGCGCCCATCTGGAGACTCCACAGGACCATCGCCAGGCCGATGGCCAGCAGCAGCCAGGAACGAACGAAACCAATCCGACGCTGGAACTGCGCCCGAAGGTAATCTTCCGACAAGAATTCCAGTTCGTGCACCGGGTCGCTCCCTCCCTCTCAGGCCGCGTAACCCGCCGTAAACTGGGCCGCCAGGTGTAACCCTTTCAGGCTGAGGCCGAACACCGTGGTCCATTCGGCCCGGATGCCTCGCCGGTCCAGGATCGGCTCCAGGTGATCGGTCCGGACACCGCGGAATGGATCGCCGATCTCGATCTCCATCCCGAGCCGGTCGCCGAGCGTCGCCGGAATGCTCGGGTCGTGCGCTTCGCCGCCCGTGAACAGGATCGACCCGGGACACGGCCCGCGAAACGTGACACTGTAGTAGCGAAGGCACAGGCCGATCTCATCGGCCAGGTCTTCCAGATGCGGTCGGATGGCGTCTGCCACCGCGCGGGCGGTCCGGTCGGTTTCCTGGCCCTCATCGTCCTCGCGCGAGCGGCGCCAGCCGATTCGCCGCCGCAGGGCCTCGGCCTCGGCAGTGGCCAACTCCAGACGGTCCGCCACCGAGCGGTTGAATACCGACCCGCCGATCGGTATGGTCTTCACGAAAACGATGTCTCGCCCGCGTGCGATGACCACCTTCGTTTCCGCTCCGATGTCCGAGAAGGCCCGCACGATGTCTTCGTCGTCGCGGCGGTGCAGAAACCGCCCGAAGCCGCGGAACACGGCGCACGGCTCGGCATCCAGGCTCACAAGGTTGACCCCCGCCTCACAGGCCAACTGAATCTTCTCATCCACTTCAACGCGAGGAGTGACAAAGAGGATGATCTCGTCGAGGACCTGGTCTCCGTGTCGCACTTCCCCGGCCTTCAGGTACTGAATCACCGCAGTGGCTGTATCGAACGGGAACTTGTTCTGGGCTTCCCAGTTGACGGCCGCCAGGAGTTCCTTTTGCGGCATTCTCGGCATGCGGATGTTGCGGACGGCCAGTTCCCCGGCCGCGAGCGCCATCACGACCTCGCGTCCGCGGAACCGGCGTTCCTTCATAAGGCGACGGATGCCTTCGATGATAAACGTGCGGCGCCGCGACACATCGCCCTTGACTTCCAGTGGGATGACGAACTTGGCGGCGTCAAGGACGCGCAGATCCCGCTCGCTGCCGCCCAGTTGCAGCATCCGGACGGCCGTCGTCCCCACGTCCAGACCGATCGGCAATTGCCTCACGGCAAGCCCCCTTTCGGCCCCTGTCAACCCGAAACACGCGTGACCGTCACCGCCCCCGTAAGCGCCGCGACGGATATCTGCATCTCGACCTGGCCGGATTCGACCGCCACGGTGCCGCCCGACGACGGCTCTCCCTGGGAATTGAAGGTGACATACGTCTTGCTGCCGAACGTCGGGCCCACTATCCGCACGGCACCCATCCCGTCCTGCCGGGACAGGGTCATCTCAAACTGCTTCCCAGCCACAACCGGGTGCGGAATGGCCACGGCGGACGCATACGGCCCGCCGCTGTAATTCGCCAGCACCTTGTAGGATCGCAGGTCCGGGCTGAAGACGAGCGAGTGTGGCTGCTGGGTCGTCAGGGCGAGGCTTCGCGTTACCTCCAGGTCCGATCCGAGAACCCTGGCGGCGCTGATGGCCTGCGTGTCGGCGGCTGAGCCGATGCTCGGAATGACGATCGCGGCCGCGATGACAAGCACAGCGATCACGATCAGCAGTTCGACGATTGTGAAGGCCTGGCTTCGGGCGATGCGGCGTAGCCTTCTCATCACGGATTTCCTCCTCTGCCGGTCTCGGCGCGAGCCTTGCGCTCGGTTGTCTGGATGACGAACGTGCCGTTGCGGAGGCCGTCCTCGATTTCCTTGAGACGATTGTTCAGCGCCTTGAGTTGGTCCGTCATCTCCTGTCGCTGTTTGCCCGAATCGGGGATGCCGGGGGAATCGGTCGAGGGGGCCTTCAGCCGCGCCAGAGCCTGCGATTCCAACGGGCCTGTCCTGAACCACAAAGCAGCCGCAATCAGCGCCAGCATTGCAGACACAAGGATCAACCCGTGGGCAATGGCTCGAAGATGCCTTGCAAGCATTTCCCATCTCCCCTATTTGGCCCAGATTGACGCGCCGCTCCAAAAAAACGGACGCAGACACTGCTACCTTTGCGAGCCATCCAAAGGCATTATCGGCACTCTCTGCGGCCAGGCTTCAGCGATTCACGGTCCCCTGGCCGGCTTAAAACGGGCAGCCCCTGGATAGGGGTGTGGCAACGATTTCTGGCATGGGACGATTTCCTGCGGCTTGGCTTCTGTGGTGGTTGTATCGCCCGTACGGGCGCATCCTGGCCGGCGCCGCCAACGGCCGCCCCCGGTACGGGTCCGTATGGACCGTACGGGCGCTACAACCGCTTGCGCTCGCCAGAAAAACTTGCCACCCACCTGGATAGTGCTCCTTGGGCCTCTGGAGGCCACCCTCCTTGGCGCCAAGGCACGTGCGCCCAGGGCGATGCTGCGACTCAGAGCCGCTTAGGACTACAACGCAACAAGGGCATTTTGCGCGGTCCGTACGGACCGCGCCGAAAACGGCGATTTCGCCCATGCGCGGTCCGTACGGGCCGCGCACGAAGTAGCGTTGTAGTATTAGGACAGCGGGTGATAGGCCATTCGGGAGGGCGCCGAGACGAACTGTCGGCCAAGGGTCAAAAACACCGGGGGCAGCGGACGCTCCAAGCGTCTCTGCCCCCGGCTCCATGCCTCTTCGCCCCTACACGAAGAGGCTGGCGGTCACCGCTGCGCACCCACAGCGTTTTGTCTTACAGTTCGTTGAGTTTCGTGCCGTCGCTGGTAGTGCGGATGTCCTTGAGGTTCGCCCGGAACTCGCCCGTCGTGGCGTTGAACCACCAGCCACTCGTCTCGTCCTTCGGATTGACGTCGGCGGCGCCGGTGACAACGGTCACCGTCCTGGTGTCGGTCATGGAGTTAATCGGAATGTTCGTCAGATACGGGCCGTATATGACGGGTGGATTGTCGGTGGGCGCGGGAGCGACCTTGGTGACGCCATTCTTGTCGCTATAGGTGCACATCTCGGCCACGAAGTCGTCATTCGAATCAACGCCGTTTTGCGGGTAGTTCTCGAGGTGCTGCGTCTTGTAGAGGAGCAACTGACTCCGGATGGTCTGGAGGTTGGTCATTATGTTGCTGACCCGTGCCTCGGCCGACGCCTCCGTAAACTGCGGGATGACGATCGCCGCCAGGATGCCCAGAATGATCACGACAATGAGAATCTCAACCAGGGTAAAGCCTTGTTTCGTCGCACGCTTCATCTTAATCTCTCCTTGTGCCTTTGCCGCCCGCAGGGGGCTGATCGGGTTTCCTTAACTGGCCCTTACTAGTACTGCCGTGCCCAGCCCTTCGTAACGCCGCCTGCAAACCAAGGGCGGTAGTCGTACGGTTGCCCTTGCTACGCGCTAATCGCTTCTCACCCCTTTCTTAGGCGTGCTTCGCCGGGCAGCGGTACGACAGGCCGGACTGCCCACTAGCCGTCTGCCATCGACGCAGTGGACGGTATGTCTATCGGCCGAACTACACCGTACCTTCACAAGATTTCCTATAATTTCCATTTTACCCATTCTAACAGGCCAAGCCCATAAAAGGCGACGGTTGTTGAAGACCGCCGGTTCCGCCCTTGATGATGATGCAGTATTTAAGGTAACGATGAACGGCCCGCCGTCAAATGCGGTGGCGGTCCGTGCTGCTGGCGCGGGCCTTAGTTCGCGCCATAACCCCTTATGGTACAATAGTTTGCGCGCTAAGCCGGCCATACGAAAGGCCGAGGAGAATTGCTGCTCCAGCCTCGGCGCGCGCCTCGGATTTCGGGCGGTTTTCCTACACTCCGTCTTGTGAAACGACGCATGTTGTCATGGCCGTGAAGCGGCGGATGCCCCCTTCGGCAAGCCTCAGAACAAGTTCGTAGTCCGGGTCAAGGTCCAGCACCTCGCCGCTGAACGTGCCGTGGCGGTCGCTCACGGTAATGCGTCGGCCAAGGGTTCGGCACCGCTGTGCCGCATGGCGGCGAAGTTCGCTGATGTCGTCGTCGGCCATGTGACCGAGCGCATGATCCAGCCTCTCGAGCAGCCGCCTGGCCAGCAGGGTGCGGTCCACGTCCTCTCCGAACATGGCCAGGCTGGCAGCGCTGCGGCGGATGTCCGGCGGAAAGGCGTTCGGCTCCTGCGTGCAGTTGATGCCGACGCCGATGACGGCCGGCCCCGTCCCGTCGGCAACCGGCCGCGCTTCGACCAGGATGCCGCCAACCTTCAGGTCATCGACCACCAGATCGTTTGGCCACCGGATTCCGACGCTCAGGCGACACTCGCGTTCGATCGCCTCGGCGACGGCGACGGTGGCTGCGCGAGTCAGGAGTCCCCCCCGAGTCGGCGTAAGCGGCACCCAGACGATCACCGAGCAAAGAATCGACGTGTGCGGCGGGGCGATCCAGCGGTTGCCCCGTCGGCCGCGGCCGGCGGTCTGGTACTCGGCGAGGATTGCCAAGCCGTCAGCCGCGTCCTGCTCCCGGTCCGCCGCCTCCCACGCGAGGTGGTTGGTGGATCTGGTCGTCTCCACACATCGGACGCGCCGCCCGATGCGCGAGACGACAAGGTCGCACGCCACTTCCTCCGCAAACAGCCCCGGCGGCGCCTCGACGAGGCGAAGCCCCTGCATCGGATGAGATTCGATGACAAACCCCAGGCGGCCTAACTCATCGACCGCAGCAACGATGCGCTGCGGCGGCACGCCCAGTTCGGCGGCCAGATCCTCCGGACGGACCGGCCGCGAACGTCGGCGACGAAGCGCTAAGCCGACCAGCGGATCCACGGACCTTCCTTTCCGAAGAACCGGGCTGCAATCCGTTACCCCGCGCGCCGGCCGGGACGGGGCCGTGACGCCGGGTGAACCTCAAGCGACACATCGAGGTTCGGCGCGCTGTGCGTCAGCGCCCCCACGCTGATGCGATCCACGCCGGTTGCGGCGATGGTGGCGATGTTGCGCAGCGTAACGCCTCCGGAGGCCTCGAGCGCCGGTCCTTTGTTCCCAAACAAGCGGTCGCGCCGTCGCACCGCCTCGCGGAGTGCGGCCGGTTTCATGTTGTCCAGCAGGACGACGTCGGGCTCGGCCGCGAGGATCTCCTCGAGGTACTCAATGCTCTCGACCTCGACCTGGATAGGGATCTCGGGCGAGATGCGCTGACGGGCCTCGCGGATGAGTTCGGCGATGGTCTCGCCGACGTGCTGCGGGGCCCGAACGGCCAAGTGGTTGTCTTTGATGAGGACGCCGTCGTGGAGGCCGGTGCGATGGTTGACGGCGCCACCCATTCGGACGGCGTACTTCTCCAGGTACCGCCAGCCGGGGGTGGTCTTTCGCGTGTCGAGGATGATGACCCCCGTGCCGGCCGCGGCCTGGACGAACTTCGCGGTAAGCGTCGCGATACCTGACAGGGCCTGGAGGAAATTCAGCAGGGTCCGCTCCACCGTCAGCAACGGGCGCACGGGGCCGCGGATGCGGCCGAGGACGTCGCCCGGCTTGACCCGCTCGCCGTCTTCGACCTTGGGTTGAAACTGAAGGCGGCTGTCCACACGGTTGAACATCGGCTGGATGCAGAACAGCCCGGCCGCCACGCCGTCGGCCTTGGCCACCAACTTGGCCTCGCCGATGGCATCGTGATTGATGAGGACGTTGCTCGTGAGGTCGCCCGGGCCGATGTCCTCCTCGAGCGCGAGCGTGAGGAGCGGCTGAAGGCTCTCGAGGGCACGACCTTTCAACCGGTCGAGTGGAATGGTATTAGCGGGTCGTTTGGGTTTCATGGAGCAGTTCCTGAATGCGGTCTCTGAGTTCGGCGGCGCGTTCGAATTCGAGTTGTTCGGCCGCCTGGTGCATCTCGGTTTCGAGTTCGCGGACGAGTTCGGTCCGTGCGAAATCCTTTTCGCTGAGGTGTACGGCGCGGCGTGCGGCCCTGCGGCCCTTGATCTCGGCCTCGATGCCGGAGCGGATGGCCTTGCGGATGGTCTCCGGCTTGATGCCGTGTTCGATGTTATAGGCGGTCTGCTTTTCTCGCCGACGCCGTGTCTCGTCGATGGCGCGCTCCATGCTGCCCGTCACGGTGTCGGCGTAGAGGATGACCTCGGCACTGACGTGGCGGGCGCAGCGGCCGATCGTCTGGAGAAGGCTGGTATCGGACCGCAGGAACCCCTCGCGGTCGGCGTCGAGGATGCAGACGAGGCTCACCTCCGGCAGGTCGAGTCCTTCGCGCAGGAGGTTCACGCCTGCAACCACGTCGAACTTTCCGGCGCGCAGGTTGCGCAGAATCTCGCTGCGGTCGAACACCTTGACCTCGCTGTGGAGATACTCGCACTTGATGCCCTCGCGGCGGAAGTACTCCGACAGGTCCTCGGCCAGCCGCTTCGTCAGCGTGGTCACCAGGGACCGCTGGCCGCGCTCGGCGCGCCGGCGTACCTCGGCCAGGCAGTGGCGGACCTGATCGGTCGCCGGCTCAACGCGGATCTGCGGGTCCACGAGCCCTGTCGGGCGGATGAGGATCTCGGCAACCTCGCCGTCCGACTTTTCGATCTCCCAGTCGCCGGGCGTCGCGGAGATGAAGAACACCTGCCGCGCGAGCGATTCCCATTCCTCGAACGTCAGCGGCCGGTTGTCGAGCGCCGACGGCAGCCGGAACCCATGCTCGACGAGGGTTTGCTTGCGGCTGCGGTCGCCGGCGTACATGGCCCGGATTTGCGGCACGGTCGCGTGGCTCTCATCGACGAACATCAGATAGTCGTCCGGGTAGTAATCGAGCAGGCAGTAGGGGCGTTGGCCGGGCTTGCGGCCTGAGAGGTGGCGGCTGTAGTTCTCGATGCCGGCACAGTAACCGACTTCGCGGAGCATCTCCAGATCGTACTTGGTGCGGGCCTCGAGGCGCTGAGCCTCCAACAGTTTTCCTTCGCGGCGAAGTTCCGTCAGCCGCTCCGTGAGTTCCCGTTCGATGCCGATACAGGCCGGCCCGATGCGGTCTTCGGGCATGACGTGGTGCTTGGCCGGATAGACGTACAACTGCTGCTCGGCGCCGAGGATCTCGCCCGTGGTGGGGTTCACGAGCGCGATGCGATCTACCTGGTCGCCGAACAGTTCGATGCGGTAGGCGAACTCTTCGCACGCGGGCTGCACGTCCACGCAGTCGCCCCGCACGCGGAACCGGCCGCGCCCGAAGTCGATGTCGTTCCGCTCGTACTGAAGATCCACGAGCCGCCGCAGAAGGTCGTCCCTCTCAATCCGCTGGCCTAACTCCAGGGCGATGACCATTGCCTCGTAGTCCTCCGGGTCGCCCAGTCCGTAGATGCACGAGACGCTGGCCACAATGACGACGTCTCGGCGGCTCGCGAGGGCGCTGGTGGCCTGGAGTCGCAGGCGGTCGATATCGTCGTTAATCGATGCGTCCTTCTCGATGTAGATGTCGCGCGCGGGAATGTAGGCCTCCGGCTGGTAGTAATCGTAATACGACACGAAGTAGGCCACCGCGTTGTGCGGAAAGAACTCCCTGAACTCGCTGAACAACTGCGCCGCCAGCGTCTTGTTGTGGCTGATGACGAGCGCCGGCCGCTGCAGCCGTTCGATGACGTTGGCCATCGCAAACGTCTTGCCGCTGCCCGTTACGCCCAGCAGCGTCTGGCAGCGTTTGCCGGCCTCCACCCCCTTGACCAGCGCATCGATGGCCAGGGGCTGGTCGCCCTTTGCCTCGAAGTCCGAAACCAGTTCAAAACGGTCCATGGACGCTCCGTGCGGCCTGGCGAAGAGGTTATTCTAGCACCGGAGGGGAGAAGCGGCAACGGTTCTACGGCTCTTTGGCGGAGTCGGGTGCGCCCCCCTCGACCATCTGGACGGGCTCGCCGGCGGCGTCGGCCGGACCGGCAAACAGAAACGGTCGCAGTTTCGCCAGTTTCTTTTCGCCGATGCCGCGCACCGCCACAAGGTCCTCGAGCGTGTCGAACCGGCCGCCGCGCTCCTGGCGCAGCGCCACGATCCGTTTCGCAAGCGACTCGCCCAGGCCCGGCACCAGCGCCAGCGTCACCCAGTCGGCCGCGTTGGCGTTCACGCGGTACGTGGGCGGCGCGGCCGGGATGACCTCAAGTGGCTGCTGGCCGAGGCGAAGGTATGAAATCGCCCGATACGCCACGCCTGCGACGACGACAATCGCCAGGATAACCAGCACGGCCTGCTCGCCGCGCGCGATCAGCGCCTGCTTCCTGGCCGGCGGCATACCCGCGGAACCACTCATGGCTGCATTATGGCGAAAGCCCCACGCCGCCACAAGGGACTGCGCCATGCCGCGCGCCGTCCGAGCGCAACAGCAACGCGGCCCGTACGGGCCGCGCGATGATCGCTCAGGTGTGTCTTGCCGCCCGGCGCTGCGCAGGCGTCGCCCCTATCCGTCGGGCCAGACGACGTTCGAGTTGGCCTGGTCCTTGATGCCCTCCGGCCAGATCTCCTGCCGCACCCCCATCAGCCGCTGGTAGGCGATCTTCGGATTCATGTCCTTGCGCAAGAGTCCGCCGTGCGGCCAGTAGTGGGGCTTGTGGTCTGAGAAGTCTCGCCACGAAATCGCCGCGATGAATGGCTTGGAGATAGCAATGCGGCAGAACTCGTCGATCCAGTCGGACTGGATGACCTCGTCCCAGGGCTTTCGCCAGATGCCGCCGGCGCCGCTCGTGTGCTGGGCGCCGCCGATCTCGGCATCCGGGTCCGGGTCGCACGCCGACGGCACACCGCACGCCGTTACGTGGACCGGCTTGCCGAGTGCGCCGAACCGGTCCAACTGGCTCGAGATGTGAAGCATGTCGCGCATACCGTAGCCCAGGCCGTGCGTACCGTACATGAACTCGACGCCGACCACGTCGAACGCCACGCCGGCATTCTGGCACATCTCGGCGTAATGGTACGGCCAGATGGAGCGTTGGTTCGTGGCGTAGTACTCGCCCCACGGCCAGATCAGGTTCAGCACGACCATGGCCGACGGGTCGGTCCGCTTGATGGCGTGGGCACAGACGCGCGTGATCTCGATGATCCGGTCCAACGAGAACTTCATGCAGTTCTCGACGTGCAGCCCGGTCACGGCGTCCCAGTGGTCCACGCGGCCGCGATAGCGCTGCACGCAACGCTCGATGTGGTCGAACACCAGGTCGCGGATCGTCTCGAAATCGTTCTCCCAGATCCACACCCAGTCTGGCAGATCCTTCTCGGTGAAGCGGACGGGCGAGGCGCCCTTGATGCCGATGCCCCGCGATTCCAGCCACTGGATCCAGCCATCGTGCCACTTCCACTGGTACTCGTGTTCGCGCGGCTCGATGGCCCGCCAGATGAACGGTACGGTGGCGTAGTTGAAGGCGTCGCCGAACCGCTGGCCCCCTTTCGGCTTCTCCTCAAACGGGTCCCAGTGGCATCCGAAGTCCACCTTCGCGAGTGTCCCTTTGCGCCGCCGGATGTCGATGCCCTGCTTGGCATCCACCAGGGCCATCTTTTCGCCGAGGGCCAGGCCCCGCGCCAGGCACTCCTCGGCCAGGTCGCTTGCCGCCAGCGGCGTGTCCTTGACCGTCTGGGCCTTCGCCAGGAGCAGCCGGAGATCGTCGAATTTCTTGTTGATCTCCGGCGTGGGCCCGCCGTACACGTACCCCCACTCGTCCTTCTTGTGCCAGATGTCGCAGATGCGCCCGCGTGCCAGTTCCATCGTCAGCAGGTACGGCTCCTCGCGGTCCTGGAGCAGGGCCGTGCGCAGCATGATCTGCGACCCGCCGCGGATGGGCCAGCACCCGTTGACGGCGGCCAATCCCTGGCCGGACCGTTCGCAGAAGAGGCGGCCGTGCTCGGCGTTGTACCGGATCCGCCCGCGGATGGGCTGACCCTCCTGGCTCGTCAGGTACATCCGGTCGGTGTCGAGTTCGGCGGGACGTTTGCCGTCGAACAGTACGTCGAAGATCAACACAGGTGGGCTCGCATTCCCTTCGCCTCGGCCGACGCATCGGCCGTCGGTCCCCGTTTCATTACGGCGAACGATTATAGTGGGTGGCCGCCGCCTCTCAACTGAAATCCCGGCGCCGCCGTCCCGCACTGCCTCCCGCCCGGGCCGCGCGCGAATAAGACTTGACGCCCTCCGGCTGCCGAGGCTAAAAAGGAACCGCAGAAAGCCAACCATGGGAGGGACGCTATGAGGGCCGCTGTGCGTGAAACCAATCTGGAGGGACTCGAGGTGCGGCGCGGCAAGGTCCGCGACGTGTACGACCTCGGCGACCGCATCCTGATCGTCGCCACCGACCGTATCAGCGCCTACGACGTCATCATGCCGACTCCCATCCCCGACAAGGGCAATATCCTGACGGCCTTGAGCCTCTTCTGGTTCGACTTTCTCTCGGACCTGACGCCGAACCACCTGATTACCGCCGACGTCGGCGAGATGGGACCCGAGGCCCGGGCCCAGGCCGACGTGCTCGAGGGACGCTCCATGCTCTGCCACAAGGCCGACGTCTTCGGTGTCGAGTGTGTCGTGCGGGGCTACCTGGCGGGCTCCGGTTGGCGGGAGTACCACGACCGGGGCACGATCTGCGGCATCGAACTGCCTGGGGGGCTGAAGCAGTGCGACCGGTTGCCCGAGCCCATCTTCACGCCCGCCACGAAGGCCGAGTCGGGCCACGACGAGAATATCTCCTTCGAGCAGGCCAAGCAGATGATCGGCGCTGGCGCCGCCACCGCGCTCCGCGACCGCAGCATCGCCGTCTACAAGAAAGCCGCCGACTACGCCCGCGAGCGCGGCATCATCCTCTCGGACACGAAGTTCGAGTGGGGCGAGGCCGACGGCCGCATCATCCTCGTGGACGAGGTCCTGACGCCCGACTCGTCACGCTTCTGGCCGGCCGATGCGTACGAGCCCGGGCACGACCAGGCGAGTTTCGACAAGCAGTTCGTCCGCAACTACCTCGACACGCTCGACTGGGACAAGACGCCGCCGGGCCCCGAACTGCCCGACGACATCGTCCTCAGGACCCGCGCCAAGTACGTCGAGGCATACGAGCGGCTGACCGGCAAGACGTTCCGGTAACGGCGGCGCGCTGTCCGAGCCCGCCCGCGGGTCGCCGCTCAAGCCGAGGGTGGCACGGCAGCGGCGCAGACGCGGCCGTGGGCGCCGAAGTGAATCACGGCCACGCAACGGCGCGTGACCGTGCCGTTCGAGCCCACCGCGCCCGGTACGGGCCCGTATGGGGGAGCGGCGGGTCACGTTCGCTTTCAGGTGGCATCAACGTGCACGTTTGAGGCCCCTCTAATAAGGTAGTGCTTCATGGCTGAACTTGTGGTACGAACCGCCGGCGAGTCGCACGGCCCCGCCGTTGTGACGCTCGTCGAGGGATTTCCGGCGGGGGTGCCGGTGGACACGGCACGCCTGGACGCCGACCTTGCGCGCCGCCAGGGCGGCTACGGCCGAGGCGGGCGGATGGAGATCGAGCAGGACCGCGTCGAGGTCCTCGCCGGCGTCCGTCACGGCCGCACACTGCCGGGGCCCATCGTCCTGGTGGTCCGCAACCGCGACTCGCGTCTGGAGGAGGCGCCCGAAGTCTCGCGGCCGCGTCCCGGCCACGCCGACCTGGCAGGAGCGCTGAAGTATCTCGACCCGGACATGCGGAACATCCTGGAGCGTGCCAGCGCGCGCGAGACGGCCGGCCGTGTCGCCGCCGGCGGACTCGCCAGGCGCCTGCTCGATGAGTTCGGCATCGACGTGCTGGCCTACGTGGTGCGGATCGGCTCGGCGACTGCCGACGTGCCCGACGACGTTCACGAGCGCCGCACACTGCGCGATGCGAGCGAGGTGTACGCGCCCGACGCGGCGGCCGAAGCCGCCATGAAGGCCGCCATCGACGCCGCACGCGACGCCGGCGATACGCTCGGCGGCGTCATCGAGTGCGTCGCAACGGGCGTGCCGCCGGGCCTCGGCAGCCACGTCCAGTGGACCGGGAAACTCGACGGCCGCCTCGCCCGCGCCGTGATGAGCATCCAGGCCATCAAGGCCGTCGAGATCGGCCTCGGGATGGCGGTGGGCGAGCGGCCGGGCAGCCAGGTGCACGACACAATCGCGTACGATCCGGAGCAGCGCGACACCGCCTGCCTCGGGTTCGTCCGCCCGACCAACAACGCCGGCGGCATCGAGGGCGGCATGACGAACGGCGCCCCCGTGGTGGTGCGAGCCGCCATGAAGCCGATTGCGACGCTCCGCCAGGCCATGGCCTCGGTCAACATCAAGACGAAGGAGGCCGAGGAGGCGGCGTACGAACGCAGCGACGTCTGCGCCGTGCCGGCCGCCAGTGTCGTCGTCGAGGCCGTCGTCGCGACGGAACTCGCCGCTGCCCTCGTCGCCAAGTTCGGCGGCGATACGCTCCGCCAGATGAAAGCGGCTTACGAGACCTGGCGCAAGGCCGCCGCGCGGCTAAGCGGTCTTACGTAAGTCTTTTGCTGTGGCGAGAACGGCACCCGCTCGCTTACGCTCGCGGCTAGTTACACTCGCGCCCGACCAGCCACGTGAGAAAACTAGCCGCGCACGTAAGTAAGCGGCGCAACCCCTTGGGCTACCAGCCCAATCAGTTGTCGCCACGGCATGCACACGCAAACGTAGGCATGGCACCCGACAGAAAAAGACTTACCTGACCCCGCATAGCCCAAGGCTCCGCATGCCCTTACGCAAGAAACACGTCCGACGCATTGTGCTGATGCTCCTGGTGGTCGGCGTTCTCGGGCCGGTGGCGGCGCTCGTCCTGTACGGCGTGCACGTGCGCGGCGGCGCATACGGCAAGGCCGTGGAGCAGGCGCTTGTCTCGTGTCTGCGATGCGAGGCGGAGGTCCGGCGCGGCCGGCCGACGGGTCTGTCCACGGCAGCGGCCGACGAGGTCCGGCTCTCGTGGACCACCGCCGACGGAAAACTGGCGCTGCAAATCCTGGATCTGAAAGCCGAATCCAACGCGTACGGCTGGTACGTGACGGCCGCACGCGGCCGCCTCTCGCTCACGGGGCCCCATCCGCGGTCCGCGCTCGCCGCGCTGAACCAGCGGCTGGTCCAGGTCGAACACCCGTCGCAACTGATGGTGCTGGCCGTCGAGCGGCTGCGGTTGAGCCTCGATCTGGGGCCGCTGAAGGTCCAGCGCGAGGTCCGCGCACTCGCCCTCTCGAACATGACCGTGCTGGCCGTGTCCCTGTTCGAGCCGGACACGCTGAAGGGCGCGAGACGGTCCACCCTGACCGAGACCGACCTCGGCCTGCTGGCCGCCGTCCGGTTGAATCCCACCTCCCGCAGTGGCGTCTTCGACGGCCTGCACGCGGAGATGAAAGACGTGCCGCTCGGGGCGCTCCGCAGGGCGCTCGTCCGCGGACGCGACAAGGCCGACGAAGACGTCCACGGCACGGCGGACCTGGCGGTCGATTGGTACTGGCCCGAGGCGGATGCCGACACCGCCGCCGTTAAGGTGACCGCACACGGGCTCGAACTTTCGCAGTGGACTCAGGCTATGCCGGGGGGGGCCATCACCGGCACGGCGAACCTCGACGTTCGCTGCGCGAAGCCGCGGCAGGGGGCGCCTGCGCTGGCCCTGCATCTGGAATCGGACGGCGGGACGATCAACGGCAAAACGCTCGTGTGGCTCGAAAGTCTGCGCGCGGGCCTCGGCGCCGTCGGCGCCGCCGAGATTCACTCGGTCCCGTTCCAGCGGATGAACGTCCGGTTCCACGCGGTCGGCGACCGTGGGTGGTACGTGGGCGAAACGGACGAGTGGGGCACGATCCCCATCCTGACGGCCCGGGTCTTCGGCGTCGATGTGCCGCTGCTGCGTGCCTGTGCGCGGCCGTTCGGCACGTCCGGTTTGTGGCCCGCGCTCTCGGAAGGCCTGGGACTCGACCAGCGCGACGTCGGCCAGGCAAAATGAGACGCGGCCCTCACGGCAGGCCGTGGCACACCCTTGGCGGAAGCACTGCGGCCTTCGTGCCAGCGCGCGTGAAGAAGCGGCCCGCGGCGCTGCGGGCGCGAGCCGCTTTCCTGACACCTATGTTTCGACCGATGGGGCCTTACGGTCCCATGGAGAGGAAGATCTCAACGCGCCGGTTTCTGGCCTTTCCGGCGGCGGTCCGGTTGTCGGCAATTGCCTGCGTCTGCCCCTTGCCCGAGGTACTGATGCTGGTGGGCGCCACGCCGGCGCCCTTCAGGATGTCGGCCACGGCTTCGGCCCGGGCTTCGCTGAGGCCCTGATTGGTAGCGGGCTTGCCGAGTTCCGCAAGCAGCGCTTTCGTTGTGGCCTTCTTGACGGGAACGCTGTCGGTGTGGCCGGTGATGCCGGCCTTGATGCCCTTGGCCACATCGGACGCCAGGATGCCACCCAACTTGCTGATGGCCGTCCGGGCGGTGGGCTTCACCACGTTCGACCCGGAATCAAACGTGATGTCCGCCGCAAACCGGACGGTCCCGGTCGCGGCGTCATATTCCAGGAAAGAATACTGATCGGCCAACTCCCTCAGCGCGATGTTCACCTCCTCGGGAAGCGGCCCGCCACCAACCCACGAGCGGCCCGCGAGTTTCTCATAGATCTCCGTGAGTTTATCAAAGGCCTCGCGGACCGCGTCGCGTTCCTGCATGACGCTGCCCAGGTGCTCCTCCTTTTCCTGGAGCATCCGCTGGGCGTTGGCCGCCAGGGCCTGCTGCGCGCTGACCCGCTCGGCGAGCGTAGCCAGTTGTGACTCCTTTTCCTGAAGCAGTTTTTCCTGCTCGCGGTTTCTGAGGAGGACCGCATTGTATTTGGCCTCATCCACGCACCCCACCGACACGAGGGCCACACAGGCCGCCAGTGCCATGACGATGACCGCCGAAAAGCGTTGCATCACATGCTCCTTTCCTGGGTCAAACGCTCGATATCGAGACTGTTCACGTTTGCTGAATCGGGGCCTTCCCCCGAAAGACACGTTCAGTCAGGTTGCGGCTATCTGAAGACTCTCCTGTTAGCCGCCCATGGTTTCCCGGGCCGCACGCTGCTTGTCGAGCACGTGACCGACGAGGGCAGCAATCCCTACGATCACGATCCCCGCCACCAGGATGATCAGCGGCGTATTCTCGCTCGCAAGGGATTCCAGCGCCCCGGGCACGGAGCCCTGCAACAGGCCGATGATGCCCAAGACCGCCAAGCCGAGCCCCACGGCGGCCAGGCCCAGCATGAACGTGAAGTGCGCGTGGTGGGCCGGCGGCTCGACCAGCGTAACGATCCGCGTCCGGCTCGGCGCCACCGCCGAGGCGCCCGACGGCCCCGTGACGGAAGCCAGGCCGCTCTCGGCATCCACGGCGATAACCGGCTCTTCGCCGACCTCTTCGGCGACGCCGAGTTCTTCGTCGCTCAAGACGGCTCCCAGGCTCGACTCGTCCGTCTCGGGGCTGAGCGCCAGCGGTGCGGGCTCGGTCTCCGGTGCCGCCATGGCTTCCTCAACGCCCCGCGCCGCCTCGGTGGGGAAGACGCCCTCGGTGTCGGCGGCGATCCAGGTTTCGGCGGCGCTGTCGGCCGGCACCTCCTCTTCTTCGGCGAAGAGGATGTCGGCATCGATGCTCATCAGGGTGTCTCCGGCGTCCGCTTCTTCTTCGGCGGCCCCTTCGTCGGGCGTGGCCTTGCCCGCCATGGCGTCGATGTCCTCTTTGCGGAACTTCAGTTCGCCGCCGTCGCGGAAGACGCGAAGTTCACCCTTGTCGATGATCGCCTGGAGTTCCTCATCCGTTTTTCCAAGCCGCTGTTTGGCCTCTTCGAAATTGGTGAAGTCCACTCTGTATGCCTCCTGAGTCCCGGAGTCGGCCGCCTCATGCGGCCCTCCATAGACATTATACGATTAGGGCCCGTGCTCCGGCTTCTTATCGCTCTGGTCGCTCGCGTCGGCTCCGCTTGGCCGGTTCGGCTGTTTCAGGCGCGCCCGGATTTCCCTCGGCAGCGGCGGATCGTTGTTCCAGTCCGTCAGTTCCCAGTCGGCCGAGATGTCGCGGACCGCCAGCAATTTCAGCCGGCTCCGCCGACCGTCGGCCAGGTACACTGCCAGCCGCTGCCGGGCCGTATCGACCAGGCAGATGACCACCTCCCTGTCTCCCAGGGACGTGGCCGAGACAACCACGTTCGCCGAAGCGCCCCCGGACGGCCCCGGGCCGGTCGCGCCCGCCGCGAAGGCCAGCGACTCCGGCCGGCCTGATATCACCAAGCCTATCCCCGCGAGCGCCATCCCGGCGCCAAGCATCCCCAGCGCGAAACACCACGTCCGGCGCGAACTGAGAATGGCAACTCCTCCTTGCGTCGGGCCGCCACACGTCGGCCATACATCTCGCGCCCCGCGCAGACGGCACACCACTCCTGCTGCATTGTAGGAAACGCCAAACCCATTGCAACCGAATTTTTGCCGTTCTGACCGTCCAAAGAGGCAGGAAAAATCGGGACTCCGCGCGGCCGCAGAGGGGCCGTCGCGCCGCTGGCGCGCCTTGCGGGCCGGCAGGTTACACCCCCCTGACCTGGCGAAGGCCGATTTTCGCTAGACAGCCTCTCCGGGGCCGACTTATGATGCGTCTCTGCCGCCTCCAACTCCGGGGAGTATCTTGGAACCAACGATCCTGGGCACCGGCGAGACGTTGCTTGCGCCGCTTCGGTGGGCGGCGCTGGGGGCGGCTGCCGGCGCGGCGCTGTGGCTGGTTGCCCGTCCGCGGCGGAAGGCCGGCGTGCCGCTCAGGTTTCTTGCCGCCGTCGCTGCCGTCTGGGTCGCCGTGTGCCTCGCCTACGGATTCGTCGGGACGGAGAAGACGTTCTCGGCCTACCTGCTGACGAGCACACTTGCCACCGAGACGATCGCGGCCGTCGGCACGATCTTCTACCTGCGCGGTCTGCTGCGTTTCCGGTGGGCGGAGCGGCGGTGGCGGCAATCGAGCAACGTGCTGGCGGGCGTGGCGCTGATGGGGGTGGCGTTCGTGCGTGCGGCGTACCAGCCCGAGATCGCTCTCTGGGTTCAGGCGCCGCTGGCGATGCTGTTCATTGCGACCGTGTGGCGGTTCCGCGCCGAGCCGCTCGTGTACCTTTCGATCCTCGGCGTGGCCGTTACGGTGGTCCTGGGCGTGCGGAACCATGTGGCGGCCGATGCCGGTACGGCGACCGGCGCGTGGGTTACTTCGACGGCGGCGGGGGTGTCGCTTGCGATGGTGCTCGTGGCGGCGTTGCTCGCGCTTCATCCGCGGCAGGCGTTCAACGTCAAGTGGTACCGGCAGGGGTTGCTGATCGTGCCGCTGGTCGTCTCGAGCCTCGCCGCCATGGGCACCGGATACGTCGCTGTCTGGTACGGCGTGTCGTGGCACACGGTTTGGGCGTTGGGCGTGTGGTGGGCGACGCTGCTGGTTTCGTCGATCGGTTTGAAGCAGGCGGATCTGTTCGGCTTCTCGTGCGTCGGCGCGGCGTTGGCCGCCGTCGTCGCCTTTGCCGTCCTCGGCGGCGACCAGATCGGGGGGTACTGGGGCCGATACGCGTCGGTGCTGCTGCTGATTGCGTTCGGCGCGGCGGTGCTGGCATCGCTTCTGGTGCTGGGGCTGAGGGGACGGACGGCGTTGGGGTTTCCGCGGGCGCTGTATCTGGCAGGCGTCGCCACGGCGATCGGGGCCCTGTTTCTGGAACCGTTCGGCACAACGGCGAAGTATCTGGGCGTGGACCTGCTCGTGGTGTCGGCGGTCGTCGTGCTTGCGCACGCCCACGGGGCGCCGAGGTGGGTGAACTACCTGGTCGCCGCCCTGGCGACGGGAGGCGTGGCGGCGCTGTGCCACGTCGGAGCGGATGCGGGCGTCCACGAGTGGCATCACCGGTTGATCCACGTGACGGCGGCCGTTTCTGCCGGCTGGCTCGTGGTGGCGATCCTGGCGCGAGAGGTCTTGAAGCGGACCCACTCGGACCGCCAGGCCCGGCGTGAGATCGAGCCGTTCACCGTCTTCGGCATGTGCGGGACGATTGCGCTCGCGGGGTACCTGTCGGTCCAGCAGGTCCGGACGTTTTCGGAGTTCCTGACGGGCGGCGCCAGCGCCACCCTCGCCCTGCTCGGGCCGGACGAGGGGCTCGTGGGATGGATGGCCGTACTGCTGGCGTTCCTGCTGTCGATGTGGCTGCTGCGGCACACGGCCAGGACGTTCCTGTTCTACTGCTTCGGCATCATGGCGACGATCTACGTGGGGTTGTTCCGGCACACCGCCGACCTGTACGCGTACCTGATCTACGCGGTGGGCGGCTACGGTGCGGCGCACCTGCTGGTGTACCTGTACGAGGCGAAGTTCATGGCGGCGCTGTCGCACACGTGCGCGCTGTACCGCGACGAGCGGCGTGCTTCGACGACGATCTTTACGCTGGCGGTCATCTCGTGCTTCATTGCGGCGATTCTGGCGATGTTCCGCCTCTCCAGCACCGAGTCGCTCGTCATGTTGGGGCTGATGGCGGTGGTGTTCCTGGGATGGTCGTTCGTGTGGCTTCGCGGCGAGATGCTGTACCCGACCGTGTTCATGCTGACGCTGGCAGTCCTGGCCATCTGGCACAACACGGCTCGACCCACACAGTGGAACCCGCACCGGCTTAACATGAACGCGCTGATCATGTCGGTCTCGGCGATTGTGTGGCTCGGATTCGGGAATCGTCTGCATGCGATTCGGGGCGAGATCTTCCAACTGGCGACGCCCGCGCGGGCGTGCTCGGTCATCCTCGGTATGCTGGGCACCGGTTTTGCCGTCGCGCTGGCGCTGTCGCCGACGTTCGGGACCGAGGTATGGCGGCAGCCGCGCGCCCTGGGCGACTGGGCCATGGGCCTGGCGTCGCTCTCGGCGCTGATCCTGTACTTCGCGTGGGCCGCCTTCGTCTTCGATCGCCGGTTCTACAGCCTGATGAGCGGCGTGGGGGTCCTGCTGTTGGGCCTTTACGTCGGCATCTACGTCGGCGTGCGCCTGGCGGGGGGGTGAGAAAGGCCCTGGAATGCCTTCCACTCATTCACGAGGCTTGGGCGTTCCTACGCGTACTCGAAGACAGGCGTCTCGATAACCCAGTCGGGCTTCTTGTTGCCTTTGATGAGTTGGTGGATGCGTTCGACCGTCTCCGGTGCGAAGTACTGCTCGCCCGTCTCGCGGCACACCCGCGCCGGCACGTGCTCAACAACGTAGACTTTCCCTTCCTGCTCCACCGTGTAGGTGACTTTGGCATCGATCATTGTTTCTTTCACGACTGCCATGCTAAAAGCCCCTCGGCCACTCGGGGGTGTGGCAACGATTTCTGACATGGGACGATTTCCTGCGGCTTGGCCGTAGCGCCGGGGTTTATCCCCGGCGTATCCTGGCCGGCGCCGCCGCCAACGGCCGCCGGGCATAAAGCCCGGCGCTACAACCGCCTGCGCTCGCCAGAAAAACTTGCCACGCCCCCACTCGGCGCACCTATACTATACGGAAATGCCTCAGGGGGCAAGCCGGCATTGGCGCCCCTCATGCGCCCTATCCGGTTGCTCCTCCGGCGGGAGCCGGTTGCAATTGGCCCACTGCTCCGCCTATGCTTATGACGGGTTGCCGGATGGGAAAGCCATGGACCGCGACACGATCATCGAGAAGATCAAGTCGTTCCCCCAGGCGCCCGGCGTGTACCTGATGAAGGACGCGCGCGGACGGGTCATCTACATCGGCAAGGCCGTGAGTCTGCGCAGCCGGGTGGGCCAGTATTTCCAGCCGTCGGCCGACCTCGGGCCGAAGAAGGAACAGATGATCGCCGAGGTCGCCGACATCGAGTTCCTGCCCGCCGAGAGCGAGGTGGACGCGCTGCTGACCGAGGCACGCCTCATCAAGGACACCCGCCCGCGGTACAACGTGCGTCTGACCGACGACAAGACGTTCCCGTACCTGGAGATCACGGTGCGCGAGGCGTTCCCCGGTGTGTATTTCACGCGGACGCCGGCCTCGAAGGGGACGAAACTCTACGGCCCGTTTTCGAGCGCGGCAGGTTTGCGGACGGCGATCGGCGAACTCCAGAAGATTTTCCGGTTCCGCACCTGCTCGCTCGAGATCCGCCAGGACGATCCGAACCGGCGCTACTTCCGTCCGTGCATCCTGTACTCGATCAAGCGATGCACCGCGCCGTGCGCCGGGCGCATCGGCCGGGAGGCTTATCGCAAGAGCATCGCGCGGCTGCGGCGGTTCCTCGAGGGCAAGCGCGTGCGGGTCGTGCAGGACCTCGCGCGCGAGATGAAACACCTGGCGAAGTGCCTGCACTTTGAGGATGCGGCCCGCGTGCGCGACCAATTGCGGGCCATCGAAGCCCTTTCACGCCGCGGCAGCATCACAGAGGACCTTCAGCCGGAGGTCTTTGCGCCGACGTTCGACCCGGCCGAAGGCATGAAAGCCCTGACGGAGATGCTCGAGGCGGCGGTGCCCATCCGCAGCATCGAAGGCGTGGACATCGCCAACCTCGGGCAGACCGAGGCCGTCGGGGCCATCGTCTCGTTCCTGGACGGGCGGCCGTTCAAGCCTGGATACCGACGGTTCCGCATAAAGACCGTCCGTGGCCCGGACGATTTCGGGATGATGCGTGAGGTGGTGTTCCGCCGGTTTCGCCGCCTGACGGAGGAACTGTCGGTCCTGCCGGACCTCGTGCTGGTGGACGGCGGTCCGGGCCAACTGCACGCCGCCGCCGAGGCCATCGCGGCGGCCGATGCCGAGCGGCCGCATCTGGTCTCGCTCGCGAAACGCCAGGAGGAAATCTACGTCCTCGGCAAGGCCGAGGCGGGCCCTCTGCGCCTGCCGCGCACGGACCCGGGCCTCAAGATCCTCCAGGCGGTCCGCGATGAGGCCCACCGTTTCGCCCAGCACTATCACCATCTGCTGCGGCGAAAGGCCCTGTTCGGTGAAAAGGACGCGAGGGATCTCGCGCGGCGCAACACGGCAAAGCGAAAGACGCGCCGGACCCGCAGGCAACGCCCGCGCAGGGATCAGCCTGCAAGCGACTCGGGTTCCGGCGGCGAGGTCTGACCCACGCGCACCACCCACCACAGCAGGCCCATCGCGCCTGCGCCAAGGACATTCGCCAGAATATCGAACTTCTCGAACTCCCGGCTGGCGGTCAGCACCGTCTGGCCGAATTCCACCAGGATCCCCAGCGCTGCCGTCCCCAGGACGGCCAGTAAGATACGGGTCTTCAGGTAGTGCGTGGTGGGTTGCGGCCCGAGGGCGTAGCACAGCAGCAGACTGATGACGCCGAACGTTCCGAAATGGAGTAACTTGTCGCCGAGTTCCGCCCCGGTGGCCATTGAAGACAGCATTTCATTCTCCGCCAACCCGACGGCCGCCAGCAGGCCGACCGCGCCGACGACAAGCGGCCATCGCGACTCGCCGAGTTGGCGCGCCCGTCGCGGTCGCCACTCAGCGCCGTGCCCCGCCCAGGCCGTGACGACGGCCAACACGCACGCCAGTGCCAGGAGGTTCGGCGCCAGCAGCGCCACGGCGTCGAGCCGGAAATACAACAGATTGGCCGCCAACACCCCAAGGCCGGCCAGGATGGCGGTTCTCGACCATGGTCCCCGCTCGCGCCGCCAGGACGCGACCAGGCGAACGCCCAGCGCAACGACGGTAGCCAGCACCAGTAGCAGCCCCGCCCATCCCAGTTCCGCTCGAAGCACCAGAAAACCGTCCGTGTCGGCGTCGTCGCCCTTGGTCGTGGGCCATCCGGCGTTGCCGAAGATCGCACGCGACGAAACGCTCCCTGCACCCAGGCCGAACACGGCACGGTCGGCAGGGAGGGCGCCCACGAGCCGGTCGAGCCGGTCGTCGGCGTGCGTGGCGCCCAGGCGCTCGTTTCCGACGGCGGAGCCGACTCCCACCATTAGCACGACCCACAGCGCCAGGGCCAGGGCGATCCGGACGGGCCGGCGCTGGCGACGGCGGCCGGGCCCCGCCATGGCGTACCCGACCAACACGAATCCGATCGACAGCAGCACGCAGACGACCAGGATGTGCCTCGGGACGTTGCAGAGTCCGAGTGCGGCGGCCACAAGGCCCGTCAACAGGAGGCCGATGGCCGCCCAGACGGTGGGCGCCCGGTCGAGCCAGCCCCACCGTGACTCGCGCCGCAGATGGTGCCATCGCGGCATCCAACCCAGCGGGCGAAGGACCACCAACAGACAGAGGGGCAGGGCGGCCAGCAGGGCGGGCACAAGGCTGTCGCCTCCGAGGATCAACGCCGGCCCGACCTGCCGCGCCGCGCCCTCGGCACGCACCGGCGAACTGATGCCCGACATCGCCATCCAGAGGGCCAGCAGCCCGAGGCCGACAACCACCGCCCACGTCGTCGGTCGCAGGCCCTTGCGGCCCACCGCCGCCGACGCCACAAGCCAGTACAGCCCCGCCACCGCAGTCGCAAGCATCAGCACGCCGACGGCGGCGGCAGGGCGCCGGGCATAGCGGGTCACCGGCAGCGCTGTGCCGGCGACACCCGCCGGCTGGAATCGCGGTTCGATCAGAATACCGGCCGACGTCCCCAGCGGGGGGTCCGCGTCGTCTATGGCGTGGTCAAGGGAGACCGGCACCGCCTGAACCAGCAGAAGCCCGAGAAGGGCCCACACGAACAGGTTGGCCCACGAACGAAGATGCCAGAGCGGCACCCCGAGCAGCCCGGAGACCACCCAGAACGCGTAGAGCAGACAGACGAGGAAAAGCAGATGGAAGGTTCCGAAGCGATGAAGGTTGGCAAAGACGGTAGGCAGCAAAACCACCGCCGCTCGCAGCGAGATCTGAAACGTGCCAACCACGCCATGGATGAGCGGCGCGGGCATGGTGGCCGTCGATGGCAGAGACTCGCGCATCAGCACTCAGCGGAGCCGGGGACGTTGCGGCGGGTCGTCGCCGGCGCGACGGTGTCAGGTCGGCACGTCACGTGCAGCAGTCTAGGTCGTGTGCGTGTGTTCGGTCTCGTCCTCGTCCCGGTCGCGGTCGGTGGGTCCAGCAGGTGCGGCGGCCACGGTGAGTCCGTCCGGCCGGGCGCCGGAGTAATCGTAATACGCCTGGAAGGACTCACGGAAGTACCCGCCCTTGGTTGCCCGAACGCGATTGAGGACGGCGCCGAAGATCGTTCCACGCAGGGTCAGGACCTGCTGCACGGCGCGCTGGGCCATACCGCGTGTGTTCTGTCCCGCGCGGAAGACCATGATGACGCCGTCGAGCATGGGCGTGATCAAGTGGTTGTCGGCCACGACGAGCATGGGTGCGCCGTCGACGATGACGCGGTCGTAGGCCTTGACCTCCTCGTCGACCAACTGCCGCATGGTATCGCACCCGACCAGTCCGGCGGGGCTGGGCGGCGGGGGGCCGCCGACAAGGACATCGAGGTTCTCGATGGCGGTGGCCTGGACGGCCTCGCTGATACTGTTGAGGCCAACCAGGACGTTCGACAGTCCAATGGCGTCGGGGACGTCGAAGACGCGAGACAAGATCGGGCGCCGGAAATTGGCCTCGACCAGAAGCACGCGCTCGCCGGTGCGTGCCATGGCGATCGCAAGGTTCGTCGCCACGGTGGACTTGCCGTCGCCGGGGTTGGGGCTCGTGACCAGGAGACTCCGGATAGGCTGATCCGAGGCGAACAGCAGGTGCGTCCGCAACTGACGGAACGATTCCGCCAGCAGCGAGTGTGGCGCCGTATGGCTGACCAGGGCGAGGTTCGTGTCGAGCGACAGCCGCTCGTCCTCCGTCAGGTCAGGGACGCGCGCGAGCATGGGCACGCCGACCTGCCGGATGACTTGCGTCGGCGTCCGCAGGCGGGTGTCCATCAGTTCGATGAGCAGGCTCAAGCCGATACCAAGAAGAAGGCTGAACAAGACGGCCGCCAGCGAGTACAGGACGACGCGCGGCTCGGAGGGCTCCAAAGGGATCTCGGGCCAGTGGGGCCTGACGTTCGGCTGCGCCATCGCCGAACCGATCCGCATCCGCGCCAGCCCGTCCTCAACGACGTTGAGCAGGTCCTGGACGCGGCGGTACTCATCCTCGCGGGCACGGTATGAGGCGGTCAGTTTGGCGGCGCTGAGTGCGGCGGCGCGGGCCTCGGACACGCGGGTCTGGAGTTCGGCCTCGGTGGCGCGGGCGCTGTCGTATTGGTTCTTGAGGACGGCGGCCTGCTGTTGGGTGAGTTGGCCCTCAACCTCGTTCTGCCTGGCCTCGAGGTCGTTGGCGCTGGCCTGCGCCATGACCTTTATCCTGCGGACGGTTTCGTGCTGCGGCCCGAACCGCTGTTCCAGGCTCACCAACTCCTGGTTGAGGCGGGCCGACATTGTCGCCAGGGGAGTGATCGTCGGGTCGCGCCGCATGGCTTCCATGATCTCCGGAAACGCCATGAGCACGGCGGAGAGGTCTTTGGTTTCCTCCGCCTGTGTTTGGAGTTCCTGAAACTGCGTCCAGTCGGCGCGGGCGGCGGCGAGTTCGACCTGGGTGACGGTGAGTTGGCGGACAAGGGCGTTCAGGGCGGCGAGGTGCTCGCCTCCGCGCTCGTCGGCCACGATGACGGCGGACTCGTCGCGATAGGAGGCGAGTTTGCGGCCGAGGTCGTTGAGTTGTCTGCTCAAATCATCGCGTTCGGCTCGCAACTCCTGCTGGCGGTAGGCGTCGGTCTGCTGGCGGCCGGTCTGGAGTTGGTCGCGGTACTGGGCGAGTACCTCGCGGACGATGTCGCGCACTTGTGTTTTATCGGAGCCCGTAAGCGTAACCACGATGTTCTGCGTGTCGGGGATGTGGATAACCTGCAGGTCCTCGCCAAGTTCATACGTAGCGTACGGGGTCGGACCGGGATACAACGTCTGCTGGCCCTTAAGGGCTTCGAGGGCGGCGGCGAGCGACCGCGGGCTGAGAATGGCCCTGACCTGCGACTCCACGTACGGCTGGAACAGTTGGACGGGAATCTGATCCTGGTAGCCCCGTGTCAGTTCGAGGGCCTGTGCCTGGCCGGGCTCCATCTCGATGACGCCCTCGGCGGTGTAGGAGGGCCACAAGTACCACCACGCCACGATGGCGGCTGTTCCGCCCAAGCCGAAGACCACAAAGCAGGCGATGATCAGCCACAGGCGTTTGCGAATGATGCGCCAGACGTCAGCGGGGGTCAACGCCATTGCGGAAGCGGGTTGGGCCACGGTCGGTTGCTGCGACATTTGGGTCATCCTTTTTGTCTCTGGAACTATTGTAGCGGCCTGAAGCGCAGGCGTTCAAGCCTTCTCGGTTCGCCGGCGCGTGTCACGGCGCCGAAGCCAACTGCTTCAGGCGCTGTTCGGCCTCGGTTCTGTCCTTGCCTTTCAGGCCCAGTTCGAGGGCCTTCTGATACTCGGCGCGGGCCTCATCGGGTCGCTGGCGCGCCTCGTAGACACGCCCCATATGATAGCGAGCCTCGGGGTTGTCGCCGTACCTGATGCTGGCCATAAGGTTTTCCGTTGCCTCGTCGTACCGGTGGTCCAGGAATGCGATCCAGCCGGCGGTGTCGAGCACCTGTGGATGGTTGGGCACCAGTCGCATGCAGCGCTGAATCATGTCTCTGGCCCGAATGAAGTCCTTGTGCTCGGTTGCCAGAATCCAGGCCATGTTATTGGCGTTGGCCACGTCCGTCGGGTCGAGCTTCCAGAGCATCATGCCCCACTTCAGGGACTCCGCCGTCTGCCCCAGGTTGTAGAGCGCGAGGCTGTAAATACGAATCGACGTCATGTAGGGCCGAAGTTTACTGAGTTTGTCGGGCATGCGACTATACTGCGCCTCGAACTCATCGGCAAGTGGCTTGAGAATCTTGACCGCAGACTGCGCGCCCTGCTCGTCGATGTCGAGGGCGGCCAGGCTGGCGCGGATGGGGATGCTTCTGGGGACCTTCGAGAGGCCCGTCAAGAGAATCCGACGGGCCTCGTCCGTCTGCTTGGCCCGCCGCAGCAGGTTCGCAAGGTACACGTAGCCCCGTTCCCAATCCTGGCGTCGCAGCAGGCCCGTGCGCAGCGCCTCGAGCGCCTTGTCGAGTTCGTTTGTCGTCTCGTAAAGCGTCACGAGGACCATGCGGGGCCAGATCTCGTTGGTCCACTGGTCCATGGCGCGGCGAACGCGTTTCATGGCCTCGTCCTTACGTCCGAGCGCCACGAGGCACCGGACCTCGCCGCTGAGTGCATTGGCATTCTCAGGCTGGATGGAGCGTGCCTTCGCGTAGGCGGCGAGGGCAGGCTCGTATTTTTTGCCGCGCATGAGGGCATCGCCCAAAGCCGCCAGCAGCATCGTATCCCGGTCGAGGCGCTCCTTCGAGAGTTGCGCGAGCAACTCGGCTGCGCGGCCGGGCTCTTTGATGACCATGTACTTGGCGGCCAGTTGCATGCGTCCCGAAGTGCTGGTCGGCCGGAAGTCCAGGAGCCGCCTCAAGTCCAGGATGGCCTCGGTCAACTGGACGCGGCGGGTGTTGATGTCGGCCCGCAGGAGCATGGCCTTCTCGAAGGAATTGTCCGAAGGGTCAACGTTCGCCAGGAGGTCGAGGGCCCGCATCGGGTCGGGGCCGGCGTAGAGTTCAGCCAGTCGGACCTTGGCCTCGCCGTAGTCGGGGTTCAGTGTTATGGCCTGCTCCATGAACCGCCTGGCCTCATCCGCCTTATCCTGGCGTGCGGCAATGCGCCCGGCCACAACCAGAGCGGCAACGTCCTTGGGCTTGGCCTTCAGCACCGCATCGATGACGGCCTTGGCCTCGTCGAGTTTGCCCAGGAGCATATAAACGTCCGCCAGACGTTTCCTCGGGACATTGTCATCCTTGGCCAGCTTGACGGCTTCCTGGTAGACCTCGGCGGCCCTGGCCCACTGGCCCAACCGGCTGTACTGGTCGCCCAGAAGCACCAGGGGGTACGGGTTGTCGGGTGCCAGTTCAGCGGCCTTTCGGTAATACTTCTCGGCCTCGGCCGGCCCTGCCGCTTTGGCGGTGAACTCGGCACGGGCCAACTGGGCGCCGCTCTTGTCCTTATGCTGGTTAACGTAGGCATCGATGATTTTCTCGCCCTTCTGCGGGCGCTTGGTGTTGGTGTAGAAGTTCGCAAAGGCCCGGACAAGCAGGGCGTTATCGGGCGCCAGTTCGTGGGCCCGTTTGAATATCTCCTCCGCCGTCGTAGGATCGTGCTGCTGAACGTGGAGCGTGGCCAGAGCGATGAGGTTGTTGACGCTGTTGGGCACGATCTCGGTGATTTCTTCGCGGGTCTTCAGTGCACCGCTCCAGTCTCCCAGACCGGCCTGCGCCGCAGCCCTCATTTCCAGCGCCGGGACGAGTCGTGGATTGAATCGGAGGGCCTCATCGGTTTCGGTCTTGGCTCCGGAGTAATTGCCACGGATGTGGCAGATACGCCCGAGGAGCAACCGGGCGGGGATCAAGTTCGGACGGGCCTCCAACGCCTTGCCGAGAGATACCATCGCCTCGTCGTACTTCCTTTGCCGGGCCAGCACCTGGCCCATCAGGAAATGGCCCTGGGACAGGGTTTTGTGTTTCGCGACCACGGTCTGGAGCAGTTGGATCGCCTCGTCGAGTTTGCCCTGGCCGAGCAGGATCAGCGGATCGGCGACCAGAAGTTCGGGCGCGTCGGGTTCCGCCTCCTTCAACTGGCCGATCAGTTTGGACGCCTCATCGTACTGGCCGGCCCCCAGATGGTTCAGGAACAATTGCTGCCAGGCCTGCCGCCACTCGCGGGAACTGGTCTCGGCCTTTGCGAGGACCTTCGCGAAGCCCTCCTTCGCCTCATC
Source organism: Planctomycetota bacterium (assembly GCA_030602705.1). Taxonomy (GTDB): domain Bacteria; phylum Planctomycetota; class Phycisphaerae; order FEN-1346; family FEN-1346; genus JAUVZF01. The sequence goes on along the minus strand of JAUVZF010000025.1, from coordinate 15,447 downwards.
GTTGCGGCCGGTCAACTGGTAGAGGCGAGCCAGCGCAAGGAAGTCGCCCATCGTGGCGGTATCGTCCGCAACTCGCCGGAGGAGTTCCTTTTCGATTTCGGCCGGGGTGCCGGCCATGACGGCAACCTGCTCCTCGGGCAGTTTCTTCTTGATCTCGGCAATGAGGGCGTCCGCCTTCTTCTTCTGCTTCGTGTTGTGGAAGAACCGCAGGAACCGCCGGTACACGCGGGGCAGGGCCTTGTCGGCGGCAACGGCCCGGCGGTACATGGCTTCGGCCTCGGGGTTTTGGTTCTGCGTCTCGTGGATTTCGGCCATCATGAGGTAGGGATCGGGGTTGTCTTTGGCGCGTTCGGCTGCCTTCCTGATCTCGGTGAGCGCGTCGTCCGGACGGTTTCGGAGCAGCAGCGTCTGGGCCAGAAGCAGCCGTATGGCGGTGTCGTCCGGATTCGCTTCCAGGACGTGCCTGGCGCTTCGTCCGGCCCTGTCGAAGTTCCGGAGCCTCCACTGGACCTGGGCCAGGTCGCGCCAGGCGGACGTCATCTGCGGATGCTCGGCGACCAGGTCCTGAAGTTCTCTCTGGGCGGCGCCCAATTCGCCGGCCGCCAGGTAGGCCCGGCCGAGCAGCAGTCGGCTCTGCGGCACGGGCTGCTTCTCGCGTGCCTGCTCCAGGTAGAAGATGGCCTGGCGTAGATGCCGCTTGGACAGCGCACGTTTGCCTTTCAGGTACTCGATCACACCGGGTCTGGTGGTTTCCTTTTCGAGGTGGGCGATGAGTTCATCGGCCTTCTCCGGGTCATTCATCTCCAGGTACAGGTCGGCCTGCTGAGCGATCAGGGCCGTGGAGTCCGGCAGTTCCGTCAGGCCCTGTTCGAGGACGCTGACGGCCTTCTCGCGATCTTTCTGGAGGCGGTGGATGCTGGCGAGGCGGAGGTAGCCTGTCACGTCCTTGGGGTCGGCGGCGATGGCGCCGATGAAGTGCTGTTTGGCGGCGTCGGTGTCGTTCTCCATCATGGCCACTCTGCCGAGAGCGACGTACAGGGGTGCGCTTTCGCCGGCTTTCTCGAGACCCTGTTTCAGGACCTTCATGGCCTCATCGTTCTGGTTGCGGCTGATAAGTCGGCCGGCCTTCAGGATGTAGGCGTCGGCGTTGGTCGGGTTGTTGGCGACGGCGAGGTTAATCACCTCTTCCACCTTGTCATCCTGTTCGAGCCTGGTGTAAGCCTGAGCCAGGAGGCGATACAGTTCCAGCAGGCCGGGCGCCTTCTCGATGCCTTCGCGGTAAGAGGCGGCTGCGGCCTCGTAGTATGGGATCTTCCTGGCCTGGATGGGTTCAGCCGCTGCCAGCGCCAACTCCACCACGCCGCCCCACAGATACGCCTTGCCGAAGGACGGGTCCAGTTCCTTGAGACGTGTGATCTCGGCCTTGGCCTCTTTCCAGTAGCCGACGCTCAGGTACAGTTCGGCCAGGCGGCGTTGGGCCTCCACGTGGTCGGGCTTCAGGGTGACCGCCGTCTTGAATGCCTGGAGGGCCTGGCCCCTGGAGGGGGGGTTCTGCTTCATGGCTACCTGGCCCAGGAAGAACATGATCTCGGGGTCTTGGTTGCCGCCGGCATTGGCCGCATTGCGTATGGCGATCCAAGCCTGCGCGTACTCCTCCTGCTCGAAGAACTTCTTGGCCTCCTCGTGGAGTTGCTTCGGGTCGCCGGTCGAGAGCGCTCCGCTGAAAACCAGGTACAGGAGGACCGTCGCCGGCACGCCGACGAAGATCAACACCATCAGCAGCAATCGCTTGTTCAGCCTCCGCGCCATGTGCGATCAACCTCCTTCGGTCCCGCCCAGGTCCGGGTAGTACTCACGCTCCAGGAGCGGGATGACCGCCTTCAGGAATTGCAGGCCGATCTGGTACGGCCGGCCCCCTTTCGCCAGGGGATCCTTGCCCTCGGCCGGCGGAAACCAGACGGCCACCTGGGTCTGCGACAGGTAACTGCCCCTGCGCCCGATGGCGCCCGAGGTGGCCATGATCCGCGCCAGTTGCCGGTTCCATTCGTATTGGCCGCCCACGTTAAAGTACTGGAACATCAGGGCTTCCTGCCTGACCATGCCCTTGCCCGGCTCGAAGTGCATGACGTTCGGTTTGATCTCCCTGCCCGGCTTCGTCGGATGCGGGATCTCGTCCTGCCGGATCGTCACCAGACGGAACCCGGCCTGCGTCATGCACACCCAGGGCACATGAGGGATATTCGACATTGCGTTGGCGTTGTAAGTAACATAAACCAGGGCCTGGTACTTGCCGTCGGGCGACGTCAGCTTCAGGTTCAGATAGTCGTCCGCCCCGACCTGCTTCTCCTCGGCCTCGGACATTGCCTCGTGCCGGCCCGTCCAGCCGGGCATACTCGCCAGCAGGCTGTCCTTGAGGTTGATGAGCGGCTTGGCTATCGGCACCGGCTTCGGCGGCGGCGGCTCCCACATCATGAAGAACACCGTCGCCACCCCCAGACACCCGCAGCACAAGCCGTACTGCTCCCGCGACGCCAGCGGAAGCGCAACGAGCAGATACGCCCCCCCCGCCGCCAGCGACACGAGCAGCCGCGCCGCCGGCAGCGCTTCGCGTGTCACGGCGGTCGGTGCCGTGCTCAGCACCAAGTAAGTGATCGGCGCGATCGCCGCCACCACGATCCACCGCGCCGGGCTACGCCTCGCCGCCAGGACGAGCAGAGCCGCCCCGGTCGCGGCGGCGACCACGCCCAGCCAGGCGAGAGCCGCCCCGGCCCCGCCGTCCAGGGCCTCAACCAGCGCCAGGACCAGCGCCACGGCCAGCGCCCCGGCGCCGGCCAGCGCCGGGCCTCGCCTCGTTGTTGCCTGCGTCGCGTCCATCTCGCACCTGTTTTAGACGGCTTGTCACGGCGCCGGTTCCGCGCCGGCCGCGTCCGTCGGCGCGGAAACGCCGTCTTGGTCCGTCTTTTCCTCAACGAAAAACATGTCGATGAGCCGTAGTTCGCCCCACATGATGACGAACGCCAGCACCAGCATGACAAAGCCGAAACTCTGATGGAGGTAACTCTCGGGATTCAGCACCGTCTGCCGGAAATCCGCGATCTGCTCCGCCGCCGTCACGCCCTTGAACATCCCGAGGACGGCGCCCGGCATCCACGTCGAGCCGCCCGTCAGCACCGCCTTGCGCTCGAAAAACAGGTGGTCGCTCGTGATGGCCATCAGCGTTACGCGGACCATGTTGCAGAATACCGCGATCGGCACGCTCGAGGCCATGATGACGGTGCGCTCCCACAGCGGCCGGCGGTAGATGAATGCCATCATCACGCCCAGCGCCACGAACGCAAAGAGCAGATGCAGGCCGCTGCACGCCTCGGCCACGGAGATCTCGCCGCTCGGCAGTTCCAGCACGTTGCCCCGTCGCGCCACGCTCATCCCGACCAAGCGGAGGAACCGCTCGGCGGCGGTTGCGGCAAGCGTCTGAAGGGGCAGCGCCACGCCCTCGTAGTACTTCGTGTTCCAGGGGATCATCAGCCCCAGGTAAAGCACGGGTACCCACAACGCCTTGAGCATCTCCCAGCCCAGCAGAAGCAGCACGACCCCGCCTACGACGAGCAGAAACGTCGCCTCGCCCGGATACCCGTACTTCATCACCCGCGACCAGATGCGAAAGACGAAACCGGCCAGGATGGGCACCAGGCCCCAGATGCACGGCTCGATGCGGCGCGGGAGCCGTTCCTTCAGACGGTAGTGGGCGATCAGGACCGCGATGAGAGGAATCAGGTAACCGTGGCCCCAGGCGCTCGAGTTTCGCCAGGTCAGTTCCCACCGGTGGCCCGGGAACCAGTACGGATACGCCCACAGCACGAGGGCCGCCACCGGCAGAATCAGGAAGACGACGCGCGGCGTCAGGATGCGGTTCCAGTCCCAATCGGGACCGGCGGATTCCACGCCGCCCGCCGCCACCACGCCGCCTGCCATACCTGTCGCAGCCAATCGGCTTCCTTTCCGGGATGACCTTGACCTGGGCGATCGCGCGAGTCCGGCCCGGCGGGGCCGGGCGCCCCGACTAAAATGTTTGGTCGAAGATGGCGCGCGCTCGATCGGTCCAGGGGTAGAAGTCGGCGAAGTTCATGTCATACACGAACCCGAGGCCATAGGTAGCCCGGAAGGCGTTTCGCAAGACCGCGTTGTAGATCGCGCCCTGGTCCGTCCCCACCCGAATTTGATCCTCCGGCTGGATGTAGAAATCAGGCGCCTCACCCCGCGAGATCTTCCCAAGGTCCACGTAGATGATCTCTTCTTCGGTTTCCGTGATGCGTCGGACCAACTCGGTCCGCCACGGGACGGCCACGGCCGTCAGTCCGCCGGAGGCCGCCACCGCTTGCAGGAGGGTGATCTTGCGGCCGGTCAGGCTGTAGACGCCGGGCCTGGCCACCTCGCCCGCCATGTAGAAGTCGCCCATTGGCGGGGACGGAATCGTAATGATGTCGCCGTCGCGCAGCATGATATTCTGCGTCGGGTCGCCGGCCTGCAGCGCCCGCACGTCGAACCGGATAACCCGTTTCAGTTGACCGCTGCCCTGCACCACGCCCAGCCGCCGCAACTTCCGCTCCAGCGCCAGCCGCGCATCGTCGGCGATCGGCTCCTTGGGCTTATCGGGATCCTTGGCGACCCGGACCGGCTCGACGGGTTTGCCGGCAGGCTTTGGAGGTTGGGCGGGCTTGGCGGCGGCAGCGGGCTTCTTGGTTTTGACCTGGATCCACTTGCCGTCGGACCATATCCAGCGTCCGAGTTTTTCTTCGTCGGCGGCCGGCGGCTTCGCGTCGGCGGGTTCGGGCTTGGTGGTGGCCGCCACAGCCGTCTCGGCCGCTTCGATCTTCTTCACCTCGGGCATCTCGCCTTCGGCCATCTTCTCGAGAAGTCTGCGGACGTCCCTGGTGGCGGACTCCTGCGGCGTCTTCGGCAGCGGCGCCGAAGCCGGATCGCTGGCGGCGGGAGTCGGGGCTACCGAGGCGGGCGGCGCCTTCTCGTCGGCGGGCGCCTTTTCATCGGCGGGCGCCTTTTCATCGGCGGGTTTCGCACCGGCTTCGGGAACTGCCTTCTCAGCCGCTTCCTCGGGACCGGCTTTTTCCCCGCCCTCGGCCGGGGCCACGTCGCCCTCGAGCATCAACAGGTCGGCCTCTTCCGGCGAGTACTCGCGGATGATGTACCCATAGTCCTCGACCAACTGGAGAACCCCGCCGGCCATCGCCAACAGTTCCAGCAGCGTCATCTCCTGCTTGCTCATCGGGTAGAGGCCGGCCCGCATCACGCCGTTCAGGAGCGAGACGCTCAGGTTCCGGTACTCCGACACGAAAACCGTGACCTGTGGGTCTATCAGGTAATCCGGCTCGAGGATGTCGGCCAGTTTCTCTTCCAGGCCGCGCGTCGTCAGGCCCGCGGACTTCACCGTCCCAAGGTACGGGAATGTGATCTGGCCGCTCTGGCTGATCCGCTGCCGGGTCACGTACGGCGCACCGGGGACCATCAGTTCGAAGACCGTGATGTCAATCAGGTCGCCGGGGCCGAGAATGTAGTCCTTTTCGGGAGATCTCAGGTCGTCGGGCGTCGGGCCGGGGAACTGCTCCTCGGGCTCGACCTCCTTCTGAATCCAATAGTTCTCCGACTTGACGATCTGATTCCGGATCCGCTTGGGGTCGTTGACGACCCACCTATTCGCCCGATAGCCGGTGTAGCGGCCCAATTCGCTCTGGCCGCAGCCGGACAGGAGCAGCCCCGCAGCGGCAAGGGCGGTCAGGATCCGAAATCCCGTGCGTTGGCCAATACCCAAGTCTCGGCTCCTTTGCCCTGAGGTCGTTCTGACGCCTCTCGTTATCATGGTAACCCGCCAACCCGTTCTCGGAGCCCACCGGGCGCCGTTGCGTCGAAGTTGGCCAGAAGTCCGTGCCCGCGCGACTAACAGGCGCACGGCCGCATCACGACCGCCTCGCCTGTCCGCCACTTGCACACACTGGTTATTCTATGCCGCATTGCTTTGGGTGTCAAGATAGAGACCCGACTACCCTTTGCCATCCCAGTCCGCCCGAAAACGGGTCAAGCGGTGTACCTTCGGAAACAAATACCCCTCTGCCGGCGCGGCACTCGCGCTTGCCATTAAATCGGCGTTGCGGTCGGTGCGCCTTGACTTATTTCGCGTGCCGGAGCCCCCTGGAAGGCTCGCGGAAGCAGCGTTCAGCACCGCAGGACCACGTCTCCGGCCAAGCCGAAATCCACCACGTTGTAGGTCTGCCTGGCCCGCCGATGGTTAGCCTTTTGGTTCAACCAGCCCGGGCCTGCGGCGAAGGACTGCGGGCTCACCCAGTATAACTCCCCGTCCTCATGGTGGTGCGGCCCCAGCAGGTTCCGCAGACTGGTCGCAAGCGTGATGGCCACGTGGTTGCGGCCGCGAACGAACATCCCGTCCACGGGAACCGTCGCGGGGAACCTCCACTGCGTGCCGGCTTCCTGCCCGTTGATCAGGACCGAAGCCGTGATCGCGTTGACGTGGGGCAACTCCAGGACCGCCCCGGAGGCCGGCTCCTTCTTCAGGACCACCTCTCGCTCCAGCGTCAAGCGGCCGGCGTAGAACGGGTAGCCGGCCCGGATGAGGTTCGTCCCCGTCAGGCGTTTCGACTCGTCGGTCAGTGTTGGCGGCCCCTGCATCCACCGCGCCCCGCGTTTGGCTTGGCGGCTGCCGTTCGGAAACGCCACGCCGAAATCCCCCACGAAGTAAATGGCTTCGAGTTCGACGTCGGGGGTGGCGGTCCGGGCCTCCCACCCGCCGGTGCGGCCAAGCAGCACGGCACGCCGCCGTTCATGGATATGCCACCCCCGCTTCACTTCGATGACGTTGCGCCCGCAACATACGTACGGCGTGACGTCGATCCGGCGAAAGGCGCCGTCCCAGTACGGACCCGTGTCGGACAGAGGCGCTCGGATCCCATTATACCACATCTCGCACGCGTCGGGCTGCTCCATCACCAGGCCAAAGCGGCCGCCTTGCGGATCCGACAGCGCGCAGTCGAACTCGAACCGCAGCACCACGCCCCCCTGCGTGCCGCGCTGCATCAGTTCCTGCTGGATGTCCAGGACGTTCATCGGCTCGGAGTACTCGCCCTCGTCGGTTCGCCAGGAAGCCGTGTCGAGAACGAGGACGTTCGGGTCCTGGCGTCTGACGTTCCACCGGCCCTTCAGGACGTGCCGGCGTCTCGGCGGCCCGGGCGGGGGCGGGGGCGGGGGCGCGTCGGCCGCTGCCTTGGTCGGCCGCACCGCTAGCAACAGGCTCTCGCGCGGGCCGAAGGTGTGCGAGACCGTCATCCGCTTGCCGCGAGATCGACACGCGACCTTCCGGCACCGGCCGGTCGAGGGATCCAGAACCATCGGCGTCCCCGAGACCGGCAGCCGCAGATGCGCGCGGACCTTCTTGCGCTCGCCCGTATTCAGAAAGAAAAACACGTGATCGTTTTCGACGGTCCGCCACTGGGCCAGGACGTCGGTCACGTCCTTGCCGGCTGCCGTCACGACCTCCAGGCGCGGCGCCAGGATGCGGCGGAGGGCCGCGCGGCCGCGGGCGGTCGAGACATCGGCCCGCTTGCACTTCTTCGCCAGGTCGGCCACCTTCTTCGACACCTTGCCGTCCACCAGGCGCGGCACGCGTCCGGCGAAGCAGATCCGCCCGCCCGACCGTTTGAAACGCCGGAGCAGCGCGACCGTGCTCGTCCGCAGGTTCGTCGCGTCCGGCACGACGACCGTCCGGTATCGGCAGAGGCCGACCACCAGTCGCCCTTTCGCAACGCGGGCCTGGCGTTCCAGAACCAGTTCGTCGCCGAAATGGAAGTCCGCGTGCATGCCCAGCACGGCATCCACCAGACGCCGCAGCCGTTCGTCCATGATCTCGACCCAGTCGTGATCGAGCGGGCAATAGTCGGCCCACGCGCTGGAGATCGGATGGATTACCAGAACGTCCACCTGAGGCGTCCCGGCGGTCAGCACCGACAGCAGCGAGGTGATGTAATCGTTCCAGAGGTGGTAGTGCGGCCACCAGGGCTGATGATAATGGAGGCTGGGCGGGAAATCCCGTTTGCGCGCCCCGCGCAGCGACAGCGCCGCCAGATGCGTGCAGACGAGGTTGACGCCGAGAACGAACTGCCACTCGGCGATGAAACGCAGATCGTCCAGTCCCACGTTCCACCCGCTGCCGCCGAACGTCTCGGCCAGGACGCGCTGTCGGCCCAACTGTGCCGCCACGCTCGCCGCCTGCTTCACGAGGACCGCGCTGCCCAGGCGGCGGCCGAGATGGTCGATGCCCGGGATATGCATGTACTCGTAGTGCGGCATGGCGGCGCCGACGAACTGAATCTGCCCGAGCATCGTGTCCTCGCCCATCATGTGGCCGGTCAACTTCAGGTTGTGGCGGTCGCACCACTGGTACACCGGCATCGTCCACGCCAGCAGAAACAGCCGCGTTGCCGTCTCGTAGAAGTCGAAACGGGTCTGGTGGTAGTGGCCCACGGGGAAGAACAGTTCCGGCAGCCGGTCCAGCAGGTCGTAGCGGCACGCGCGGCGGAAGAACCTGAGCAGGTGAGGCGACCACGGGACCCGATGCCCCACCCCGGAGTACTGCGGCTCGTCTGTGAAGATGCCCGGAATGGCCCGCCCGAACTCGCCGCCCACCATCTCGCGGTACCGTTCGTGCGTCTGCTTGAGGAACTCCTCGGTGGCCTCGCGGTTGAAGACGTCCACGTACTCGCCCGGCCGCCAGGAGAAGTGGATCAGCGCCTCATCCAGCGCCGGCGCCTTGCCGCATGCCAGCCGCGGTTCCTCCAGCCGGTGAAACGAGACATATCGGCCCGCGGTGTCGATCTTCGTGATAAACACAGCCACCGTGTTCTCGGTCGGCTCCCAGTCGGGCGACTGAATCTCCTCCAGCACGAGATGCTTCTGTTGGAACGCCTCCCGGCCGGCGTAGACGCGGCCGGAGCAGGAGCCGCTCGGCCAGCAGTCCTCGTCGTGCAGCCACGGCGTAACCGCCGTGTGCTGGCCTTCGTCGAGCGCAACCCGGACGGCCTTCGTCCACTCGGGTCCCAGATACGGCGTGGCCAGGCCGCGACGGGCGTGCATGAAGTGGCCGCCCAACCCCCCGCGGGCCATCTCGCGGATCTGGCGGCGGATCTCCTCAGGGTCCAACTCGTCGTTCCACGACCAGAAGGTCGTTGGCCGAAGCGAGCGGCCCTTGTGCGCGGCTTCGCGGAATCGCCGCAGCAGGTCCATCACGCCACCCCCCTCATGCCGGCCTCGAGCGCCGCCCGCCGGAACGCCTCGCCGCGCTGCTCGTAGTTGTCGAACATGTCCCAACTGGCATACCCGGGCGCAAGGAGCACGACGTCGCCGGCCTCGGCCAGCGCTGCGGCTCGGGCGACGGCATCCTCCATGCTCTCGGCCCGTTCGACCACGGGCCCGTCCGTGCCGATAGCCTGCTGGAGGGCGCCGGCCGTCGCGCCGATCAAAACAGCCGCCTTCGCGCGGCGGCAGATCGTCTTGACCATCACCTGGGGGTCCGAATGTTTGTCGTAACCGCCCGCGATCAAAACGACCGGCTCCGTGAAGGCGGCCATCGCGAGGGCCGCAGTCTCAGGCGTCGTGGCCTTGCTGTCATCGACGAACAGGACGCCCGCCAGCATCCCGACGGTCTGTAGGCGATGCGGCAGCGGCTCCAGCGCCGCCACGGCCTCGCCGATCGCATCGGGCGTCACACCGAGGAGGTGTGCGGCAGCGGCGGCGGCCAGGACGTTCCACAGGTTGTGGCTGCCCCGGAGCCTCATTCTCCCCGCCACGTTCACGCGCTGCTCGTGTTTGCCGAACCGGAAGACCGCTTCCGGGCCGTCGGCGTAGACGCCTTGCGGCAGCGCCTCGCGCTTGGAGTAGAACACGACTCGGCCCGGCGCGTCGGTCCGCCACGTGCGGACCTCGTCGTCGTCGGCGTTCAGGACGGCGATGCCGTCCGGCGTCTGGAACCGCAGGATGTTCTTCTTGGCTTCGATGTACGCCTCCATCGTTCCGTGGCGGTCGAGGTGGTTGGGGGCGATGTTCGTGACGACCGCCGCGTGGGGGCTCCAGGCGATGCGGGCGGCGTCCTGGAGTTGGAAACTCGACAGTTCCAGCACGACCGTTTCGTCGGGGCGGATCGCGTCGAGTTCGTCGAGCAGGCTCTTGCCGATGTTGCCGCCCACGCGTGCAGGGCCCGCTCGCGAGAGCATCTCGCCCAGAAGCGCCGTCGTCGTGCTCTTGCCGCTCGTGCCGGTCACGCCCACGATCGGCGCGGGGCACCGCTCGAGGAACAGATTCATCTCGGAGGTGATGTCCGCGCCGGCCTCCTCGGCCATGGCGAGATATGGAGACTTCTTGGACACGGCCGGGCTGACGGCCAGGACCTCGGCGCCCGTGAAGTCGGCCGGGTCGTGCCGGCCCAGGTGGAAGGTAATGGGCAGGCCTTCGAGCGCGTGGATGCTCGGGGCGAGCGCGTCGGCCCCTTTCAGGTCCGTGACGGTGACGCGCGCACCGTGTCGCGCGAAGAAGCGTGCGGCGCCCACGCCGCCGCCGAACAGGCCGAGCCCCATGACCGTCACGGCCCGCCCGCGATACCCGTTCGGAGCGGTGCGGTCGGGGCCGGCCTTCGGAGGTCTGTGCGGTGCTGCCATCCGGTGAGTCCGAAAGGGGTTCGTGCGACTTGCGCGGCCGCCCCATGTTCCGCGCGGCGCCCATCCACCGGCCGGCCACACGGTGGGCAAGACGGCCCCCCGCGCGATCATACGCGGTGGCCGCCGGAGGCGCCGTGGGGTCCGTGTCAGACCGAGGCGGCGCGCAGTGCCAGTGCCTCGGCCAGATTGGCCTTGGTGTTCAGGACGGCGGCTTCGATGGCGTCTTCCCAGTTGACCTCTCCGAGGTGCTCGTACTCGGGTCGTTCCCACGCGTAGATGATGCTGCGCGACGCGGTGACGATGCCGCCCCATCCATCCTCGTGAAAGGCAATCGCGGCGTCGGCGAACGTGCCGCCCTGCGCGCCGACGCCGGGCACCAGCAGAAGGCTGTTCGGCATCAGTTCGCGGAGCAGTTTCGTATCTTCCGGATAGGTTGCGGGGACCACGGCGCCGAGGAGGCTGTAGCCCGAGTCGCCGACGCATCCGGCCTGGTTGGCCCAGTCGTTGACGCGTTCGGCAACGTGTTCGAAGACGCGTCGTCCCTCGTCGTCCTTGAGATCCTGGAAATCGATGGCCGACGGGTTCGTCGTCCGGACGACCACGAACACGCCCTGGCCGCCCTGTTTCGCCACGTCGATGAACGGTTGCACGCCGTCGATGCCGAAGTACGGGTTGACCGTCACGGCATCGACCGTCACGATATGCTCGTCGTCGCCTTCGCCGATGAAGACCTCCTCGAGGTGTGCGGCGGCATAGGCCTCGGCGGTCGATCCGATGTCGGCCCGTTTGACGTCGCTGATGACCACCAGGTTCGCCTCGTGGGCGTAGTCGGCCACCTCGAAATAGGCGTGCATGCCGGACGGCCCGCATCGCTCGAAGCAGGCGGTCTGGAGTTTGACGCACGGTACGTGTTCGGCAACGATGTCGATGACGCTCTGGCAGAACTCCTTGGCGGCGGCCGCCTGCTCGCTGAGCCCGCCGGGCGACTTCGACGCGATCTCACGGATCTGTTTCGGCAGCCGCTCGTACATCGGGTCCAGGCCGACGCAAAGCGGGGCCTGTTTCTCTTCGACGGCATCGAGCATCCGGTCGGCAAAGTGCTTGGCCACGGCGCCCTCCCTCATCCACTTCAGGTTTTATATCAACATCCCAGGCGACGGCAGCGTCCCCTGCGTAAAGGGCGAAGTCTAGGTGCGTGCGGCCGGGTATGCAAGGATATTCCCTCCGAAGGACCGTCCAACCACCGTTCTCGGCAGCGCCAGGGCGATTGCGCAGCCAGAGGCGGGTTTTGCCTTGAGGTGAACCATGCCGGCACCCCCGTTGCAGCAACGCCCGGCTTTTTTGCGATGCGATTGCCCAAAAGGGATGCTAAAGGTATGCGGCCGGCCGGCACGGCCGCGAGGCGGGCGCAATTGCTCACCTCCGCACGGCGGAACTCCGCCGCAGATACGACTGCTTGCCTCGCAGATGCGGGGTTAGAGGGAGCGGCCAATGGCAGTGAAGTCAACGCTTCTCGGCATGGTCCTGGCGGTGGCGGCAGCGCGGGCGCCGGCCGAGGAGTGGCCGGCATGGCGCGGCCCGCGTGGCGACGGAACCAGCACCGAGACGGGCGTGCCCGTCACGTGGAGCGCCGCGGCGAACATCGTCTGGAAGACGGCCGTCCCCGGCAAGGGCCATTCCTCGCCCGTCGTCTGGGGCGACCGCGTGTTCGTTACGACGTGCCTGGAGAGCGAGAAGAAACGGGTGCTGCTTTGCTTCGACCGTCGGACGGGCAAGCGGCTGTGGGACCGCGTCGTCGTCACGGCCCCGCTCGAAACCAAGAACAGCCTGAACTCCTACGCCTCCAGCACGCCCGCGACCGACGGCCGGCGCGTCTGGGTCACGTTTCTCGATTTTCCGCACGTCCGCGTCGTGTGCTACGACGTCGAGGGGCGCGAGGTGTGGCGCAAAACGCCGGGCGAGTTGCACTCGTGCCACGGCTACTGTAGCCCGCTCATTCCCTATAAGGACCTGATTATCCTGAACGCCGACCAGGACGCCGAGTTGCCGAAGCGGGCATACATCGTGGCCTTCGACAAGGCCACCGGCCGGGAGCGCTGGCGCATCGACCGGCCGAACCGCGTCCGGTCCTACACCCCGCCGGCCATCTTTGAGGCCGCCGGGAAGATGCAGATGGTCGTCTCCGGCTCGAAGTGCGTCGCTTCCTACGACCCCGACACCGGCAAGCAGCACTGGATCATCGACGGCCCGACCGAGCAGTTCGTCGCCAACCTGGTTTACACCGACGGCGTGTTCATGATCACGGGCGGTTGGCCGACGAGGCACATCCTGGGCATCCGGCCCGACGGCCGGGGCAACGTCACCAACACGCACGTCGTGTGGCACCTGAAGGAGCGCAAGATCGTCTCGTACGTGCCGTCGCCGATCGCCCGGGGCAGGTACTTCTACCTCGTCAGCGACGAGGGCGTGGCGACGTGCCTGGAGGCGAAGACGGGCAGGAAGATGTGGTCCGAGCGCCTCGGCCGCCACCACACCGCCAGCCCCGTCCTGGCGGAAGGGCGGCTGTATTTCCTCGACGACGCGGGCGTTACGCACGTCCTGAAGGCGGAGCCCGCGTTCGAGGTTATCGCCAAGAACGACCTCGGCGAACCGTGCCGCGCGTCGCCGGCCGTCTCACGCGGGCAGATCTTCATCCGCAGCACGAAGAACCTTTACTGCATCGGCGCTGCCGCCAAGAGCAACTGACCGCCGGCGGTTGTAGCGCCCGTACGGGCGGCCGTTGGCGGCGGCGGCCAGGATGCGCCGGGGATAAACCCCGGCGCTACGGCCAAGCCGCAGGAAATCGTCCCCTGCCAGAAATCGTTGCCACGCCCACCTCCGACCGCACGCCACGAAAAACTTGTATCCGCCGCCGCAAGCGCCTATTCTGACCGATGCGCTCCGCTCCTGCGCGGGTTGTATTGAGAGGTACGAACGGCCGGTGAAGGCGCGGCCCAACGGGGGCCGGCGCCGGCCATCGGTAAATGAGTCCAAGGGGAGGTGTATCATGCGCTCAATCGTGAGTGGGTTGGTAGTGGTCGGCTTGGTCTTTTCGTTCGGTGCCGCCGCCATGGCGGCCGACGAGGAGGGCTTCCAGACGATCTTCAACGGCAAGGACCTGACCGGCTGGGACGGCGATCCCCGGCTCTGGTCGGTCTCCGGCGGCGTTATCCGCGGCGAGACGACCAAGGAGAACCCCGCCCGCGGCAACACGTTCTGCGTGTGGCGTGGCGGCAAGTTGAAGGACTTCATCCTGAAGATCAAGTTCCGCATCCAGGGCGGCAACTCCGGCATCCAGTATCGCTCCAAGGAACACGACAAGTGGCGCATCAACGGCTACCAGGCCGAGATCTGCAACGCCCCGGGCAAGGTCGGCTTTCTCTACCACGAAGGCGGACGCGGATGGCTCGTCAACGTCGGCGACTTCATGATCATCGACGAGGGCGGCAAGAAGAACGTCGTCAGCAAGGTCGCCGACGTCAAGGCCCTCAAAGAGGCCGGTTACTACAAGATGAAGGACTGGAACGAGTACATCATCATCGCCCAGGGCAACTACCTCCGCCACTACCTGAACGGTTACCCGACGATGGCGCTGATCGACAACGACAAGGTCACCAACCCTGCCGACCCGAAGGACCGCAAGGGCTCGATCCGCGAGGGGCTGCTGGCCCTCCAGATTCACGCCGGGCCGCCCATGGTCGTCGAGTTCAAAGACATCTCTATCAAGCACCTGAAGTCGAACTACGGCAAGGCGGTGCGGCTGTTCAACGGCAAGAACCTCGACGGCTGGATCGTCCCGTTCGAGAAGGTGCGCGAGGCCGGCACCTTCAGCGTGAAGGACGGCGTCCTGGACGACGCCGGCCGGCCCGTCTCCTACATCCGCACCACCGACGACTTCACCAACTACACGCTGCACCTTCAGTTGCGGCACGTGAAGGGCGGCAACAGCGGCGTCCTGCTCAGGATGGTGGGTCCGGACAAAGTATGGCCGAAGTCCATCGAGTGCCAGGGCCAGTCCGGCAGCATGGGCGACATCTGGAACATCGGCAAATTCCCCATGAAGGCCGCCGAGGACCGGACCCGCGGCCGGCACACCCGCAAGCGGCACGAGTCGAACGAGCGGCCCATCGGCGAGTGGAACGACTACTGCATCACCCTGGACGGCGGGCAACTCGTCATCAAGGTCAACAACCTCGTCCAGAACACCGCCACCGAGTGCCAGGAGGTGGGCGGCAAGATAGGCTTCCAGGCCGAGGGTTCGCCCAAGCAGTTCCGCAACATCGTCCTTGTGCCGATCGGGAAATAGCGAGGCCTTTCGCGCGGCTCGTACCCGGTACGGGTCCGTATGGACGGGCCGCGCTTCGCACGGGCTGTGGCTTTGGCAGTGCGCCCGCTCGCTTGCGCTCGCGGCTCGGATGCGCGAATCCGAGTGACCGCTCGCTTGCGCTCGCGGCTCGGATGCGCGAATGCGAGTGACCGCTCGCTTGCGCTCGCGGCTCGGCTGCGCGAATGCGAGTGACCGCTCGCGCGCGCGCGCGGCTCGGCTGCGCGAATCCGGGCGACCGCTCGCTTGCGCTCGCGGCTCGGATGCGCGAATGCGAGCCGCGAGTGGCATGCGAGCCGGGAACGGTATCCGAGCCGCGAGCGCAAGCGAGCGGGGGGTTCGGCTGCGCGCGTG
>JAUVZF010000076.1 GCA_030602705.1 Planctomycetota bacterium | reverse complement strand
CTACCATCGGGGCTCGATGCGAACGAGTTGCGTGTCTTTCTTGCCGCGAAGGACGAACAGGACGATCTCTTTCGGCTTCTTGGCGACCTCGGCCCGGAAGACCTTCTTGAACTCGGCCAGCGTGGCGGTGTCCTGGTCGTGTACCTTCTTGATGATGTCTCCCGGGCGCAGGCCTCCGTCGTAGGCCCATCCGGCCGGTTTGAGGAACGCGACGACGACGCCGGTCTCTGAGGCGGGCAGTTCCCTGGCAACGCGGTCGACGAGCACCATCTCGCGTACGGTGAGTCCGCACTTCTCGTCGCGGAATCGTTCGGCCTCGGCCGCCGTCTTCGGCATGGGAGCGAGGGTGACGTTGATCTTTCGGAGTTTGCCGGCCCGCCAGATCTGAAGTTCGAGCGTCTCTCCGACCTTGCGCTGGCGGATGGTGTTGGAGAAGTTCTGGACGAGTTGCCCCTCGGTGCCGGTGATGTTGCGGCCGCCCACGGCCAGGAGGATGTCCTCGGCCTGGATGGCGGCCTTCTCGGCGGGGCTCTTCTCGATGACCTGTCCGACGACCACACCGCGGCGGTCGCCGAGTTTGAAGTACTCGGCCAGATCTTTGGTAACGGGCGTCAGCGTCTGGACGCCCAGCCAGGGCTGCTTGACGGCCTTGCCGCCCTTCGGCGGGTTCTTGATGCGTTTGATGAAGCGCTCGGTCGGCCACAGGACCTGGGCGAGCGACATTTTCGGCCGGGCGTTGGTTCCCCGGTTGAGGCGGACGAGGCCGACCACGCCCACGGCCTTGCCTTCGAGCGTCAGGACGGGGGTTCCCGGCGACCCGAGACCCCTGGCGCAGATGTACGTGGTGACCGGCTGGTCGACCTGGGCCGAGATGCGCGTCAGTTGAAACATCCGCTCGTAGCCGTCCGGTTCGCCGAGGTTCGTGACCGCGACGAGCGGATCGCCCACCTGGACCCGTGTCTTCTCGTCGAACGCCAGGGGCGGAAGGGCCGGCGCGGCCGGGTCGGTCACCTTGACGAAGGCCAGTTGGGCCATGTCGTCCTTGCCGAGGTACTCGGCCTCGTACGGCGTCAGGTCGTCGCCGATGGTCACGATAACCTTGAAGTCCTTGAACTGCGTCTGGGCGACGTGCGGCGGCATAACGATGCTGTGAAACATGACCACGTTGCCGCTGCCGACAACCGTGCCGAGAACATGGGCTTCGGCCTTCGTGCCGTCGTCGCGTGCGATGTGGAAGGAGACGATGACGGTCGAGGGCTCCACGGCCTTGCGGACCGCCCGGATCTGCTCGGCGGTGCTGTCGGCGCCGGCAGGGGCGGCAACAAGGCCGGCGGCAAGCGCGGCGATACACAACCTGGCAACGGTGCGGTAAGGCATGAAGGGCCTCCTGGTTTGAAGAAACGCGCCGGGCAAGCCCGGCGGCTAACGTTGGTCATCGCCGTAGTCGAGTCTCAGCAGGACCGGCAGCACCCCCTGGCCGCGACGCACGCGCAACAGGACCATCTTCTCCCTCTTCTTGACGGCGGCGTTATACTGGCGCCGGAGGTCGCCTGCGCCCTCGACGTCGACCTCGCCGACACGGACGATGATGTCTTGCTTCTTGACGCCCGCGCGTTCGGCGGGCTCGCCGCGACGGACGCCCGTCACGTACACGCCTTTCGTGGTGGGCAGTTTTTCGCGCTGGGCGAGGCGGTCGGTGATGTCCTGCCCCACGAGGCCCCATTTCGGGAAGTTCTCTTCTTTGCTGCGGACGGTGGTCAGTTCCTCCGTGACGATCTCGACAGAGCGGATCTCGCCGGCCCGTTTGAGTTTCACCTCGACCTTCGCCCCGACGGGCGTCCGTGCCACGCGGCGGCGAAGGTCGAACAACTGCTCCGGGTACCGCCCCAGGACCTTCCGGCCGCCGTAGGCCAGCAGGATATCCTGTGGCTGGATGCCGGCCTTTGCGGCGGGCCCGCCGGGCTCGACGCTCGAGACGACCGCGCCCTCGGTCTTGCCGACATCGAAGAAGGTCTCCAGGTCCTGGAGCGGTTGCAGCACGAGTCCGATGGTGCTGCGCGTGACTTTGCCCTTCTCCAGGATCTGCCGCACCACCTCCTTCGCCACGTTGATGGGCACGGCAAAGCCCAGGTCGTTCCCGCCGCCGCGCGTGTTGATGCCGACGACCTCTCCGTGGAAGTTGACGAGCGGCCCGCCGGAGTTGCCCGGGTTGATGGCCGCATCGGTCTGAATCCACGTGTTGAAGATGCCGGTCTCCTGGCCGCCGGGCATCTGCAGGCCCGTCCCCAGGATGCGGTCGCGGCAGGAGATGATGCCGGCCGAGATGGAGCGCGAGAGGCCGAACGGGCTGCCGATGGCCAGGACGCTGTCGCCTTCCTCGATGGTGTCGGAATCGCCGAACTCGGCGTACTCGAACGAGAGGCCCTTCTCGCGGACCTCGTCGAGGTCGAGTTGGATGACCGCCAGGTCGGTCCACGGATCGCCGCCGATGAGTTTGGCCTTGACGCGTTCCTTGTTGAAGAGGATGCAGGTGAGTTCCTCGGCGCGGCCGGCCACGTGGAAGTTGGTGAGGATGTGTCCTTGGGTGTCGAAAACGACGCCCGACCCGCTGCCGCCCCGCCGCCGCTTCTTGCCGCCTACGAACTCCGCCCGCCTCGCGTCCACCCGGACCGTGGCCGGATACACGCGGTCGCGGGCCAGTTTCGTGGCCACCTCCAGGCTGACGTAAGCCGAGGCGGCCCCATACTGCGGACCGCACCCGCCCAGCGTCAGCGCCGCCGCCGAGACCACAACCGCTGCCGCAAGTGCACGCGTCAACCTTCGGCCCTTTCCTCAAGCAACGACACGCGCTGGAGTGTACGACAGACGCCCGCCGTTCCGCAAGGGCGCTTTTGCGGGAACGGCCCCCGGGCGTGGCAACGATTTCCGGCAGGGCGCAGGCGGTCGTAGCGCCGGGCTTTATGCCCGGCGGCCGTTGGCGGCAGCGCCGGCCAGGATGCGCCGGGGATAAACCCCGGCGCTACGGCCAAGCCGCAGGAAATCGTCCCCTGCCAGAAATTGCTGCCACACCCCGGCGAACTGCCGTCGCGCGGAACCATTGACGCGGCGGGCGGCGACGGGTAACCTCAAGATCAGTGTATCGGACGCCAGAGACAACGGAGCCGCAATGAGCGAAACACGAAAACCGAAACGCCGCCGCCCTGCGCAGCTCCCGGCGCGCCGGGACCGGGCAGACAAGCGCGGCATGTCCACCCGCGCGATCCACGCCGGCGAAGACCGCGAGCGGTACGCCGATTCCATCACGACGCCCATCGTCCAGACCTCCACCTTCGTCTTCAAGGACTCCAGGGAGGTCGAGGCCTACACCAAGCACGGCAAGGCACGGTTCGAGTACGGCCGGTACGGCAACCCGACGGAACTGGTGGCCCAGCGGCGGCTGGCGGAACTGGAAGGGGCCGAGGACGGCGTCCTGTTCACCTCCGGCATGAGCGCCATCACGACCACGATCCTGACGCTCGTCAGGAGCGGCGATCACCTGGTCATCACCGACGACGCGTACAACAAGACGCTGGAGTTCTGCTCCGAGTACCTTCAGCGGTTCGGCATCGGGTGCACGGTCGTTCCGTTCGGCGACTACCGGGCGCTGGAGCGGGCGATCCAGCGGAACACACGTTTCATCTTCTCGGAATCGCCGACGAACCCGTACCTGAACATCTTCGACCTGGTGAAACTGAAGAAGATCGCCCGCAAGCACAAGGTCCTGACGGTGATCGACTCGACGTTCGCCACGCCGCTGAACCAGCGGCCGCTGGAGTGGGGCGTGGACCTGGTGATCCACTCGTGCACGAAGTACCTGGCGGGGCACAACGACATCCTGGGCGGCGCGGTGCTCGGCCGGGCCGGCCTGATCGGCGAGATCCGGGCCCTGCACAGGGGGTTCGGCGGCGTCCTCGATCCGCACTGCTGTTACCTTCTGGTGCGGGGCCTCAAGACGTTCGCCCTGCGCATCGAGCGCCAGAACGCCTCGGCCATGAAGGCCGCACGGTTCCTCGAAGGGCACCCGCTCGTCAAGAAGGTGTATTACCCGGGCCTCGCGAGCCACCGGCACCACGACATCGCGAAGGCCCAGATGGACGGGTACGGCGGCGTGGTAACGTTCGACATCAAGGGGGACCTGGCGATGGCCAAACGGTTCCTCGACTCGCTGAAGTTATGCTTCATCGCGCCGAGTTTCGGCGGCGTCGAGACGCTCATCACCCATCCGGCCACCATCACGTATTACCGCGAGACTCGCCGGGCACGGTACGAACTGGGCATCACCGACACCCTGATCCGCCTGGCCCTCGGCGTCGAAGACGCCGACGACATCATCGCCGACCTCGACCAGGCGCTCAAGCGAAGCGCCCGGGCGCGGAAGCGGAAGAAGTAGTCAGTTACCTGCGTCGGCGAAGAAGCAACAGAGCGCCAAAGGCCAGCAGCGAAAGGGTGGCGGGTTCAGGCACCGTTCCCAAGCCCTTCTTCGGGCCGCCCGGGCCGCCGGCCCAAGGGGGTTTGCCTCCGCCGTGCCCGCCACCGTTGCCACCGTTGCCACCGCCGATTACCCCGTCGATCCACGTGTTGAAGGCCGACACGCGGGTATGCCCGGAGATGTCGCCGTAGTCGGAATCGCCGGCTTCGTCGAACCATCCGATGAACGAGTTCACGCCGGCCAATGGCCACGTGTCGCACGTGCCGCCGATGTCCAGAAATACGCCCCCGCCGCTGTCGCCCGGGGCGATCAGGAACTCCAAGTCCAGCGGCTCCGGTAAGCCGAAGACGTTGTCGCTCCGGTCTTGCGGGTTGTCGAAGTCCGAAAGGAACACGCGCGGCTCCTCGGTTTGGAGCCAAGCGTCGATCATATTCTCACCGGCGCGCTTTTGGCCGTCGAAAGTGATCGCGCCATCCTTTCCCGTACCCGTCATGCCGTAGCCGACTGACGTGCCCGTCTGTCCCAGTTCTCCACTCCCGGTGTAGCGAGGGGCGGGAGCGACTTTCTTAACCGCCTTGCGGAGGTTGATCAAGCCGATGTCGTAGCCCTTGCCGAGTTCTCCGTTCCAATTCGGATGCGCCTGCCAACTGGCCGCCCGATACCGGTTTCCGGCAAGGGTGAAGGTCAGCCTAGTGGCCTCATCGACAACGTGGCCCGCCGTCAGGACCCAGTTGGAGTCGATCAGGACTCCCGAGCCCATGTACGCGTCGAACCCAATCATGAAGTCCACGCGCCCGACGCTGGCGAACTGCGCGCCCAGGTCGAGATACGCCTGATCCTCTCGGTCGTCCCGGCGTGTCCCAGCCGAGGCGAACGAAACGAACCCGACCAACAACACCGTAAGGCCAATGGTACCACACTTAAACGCCCGCATCGTATTCCTCCTTCATGCCATTCCAGGCTACCTAATCCTACAACGCTACTTGGCTACTTGCGCCCGCCTGGTGGCCTTCCCAGGCCACCAGGAACGTTTGCGAGGCCCCTTTGCGGCGGCCTGGGAAGGCCGCCGCGCGGAATGTAGCGTTGTAGGCCTAAACCCCGGCTCGGTGTTCTGCCGGAGACGTGCATCGACCAAGTCTCTCAGGGCGCCTGGGCACGAATCACCCACCGCATCAGCACAGCATCGCGGCCGCGCCGAGCGCCCAGCAACCCGCAATGGGTTCCTCACCTGCGGCGGCGGAGCAGCAACAGGCCGCCTAAAGCCAGAAACGAGAGCGTCGCCGGTTCGGGAACCTGCCACGCCAGGCCGTAATCCCACGCGAAGTCGTCCTGGCCGTCCTTCGGCGCCACGCGGAGTTCGTACGTATGGCCGAGGATCAGCCCCTCGTAGAAGATGTTCTCGGTGTTGTGCTCGGTGGAGGTGGAGGAGGCGAGGCTGGTCTCGCCGCCGCCCGTCACGTCGAACAGGAACAGGTCCAGGTCATAGAAGGCCGTGGTGAACTCCACCTCGTCCAGGTCGATGTCCAGGTCGATGTCCACGTCGAGGTTCCAGACGAGGGTGGCCTGGAGCCGGTCGAGCATCCAGGCGGCCGTGGGAGTGAAGAAGTAGGAGCCGACGTCGTTGCTGCCGGCGTCGCCGCCGAAAGCGGTGTCGTAGTCCCACCCGAACGCCTCGATGATGCCGCCGATTCCGTCCTGCTCGCTCTCCTGCTCGCCGGCGGCAAGGATGCGGTAAGAGTTATAGATGTTCATCTGTCCCGCACCGTAGCGGCTGTCGAGGTTGTTGGTGGTATCGACGGCGTAGTCGGTCAGGTCGGCGCCGCGCGGGTTGTCCACGGCGCGGTCGGCGCCGGCCATCAGCACGGCCTTGATGACCTCGGACGTCTCGGCGTGCTGGATGGTCCGCGTGCGGTTGGTGATGGCCCCGGAGGAGAGCGAGGCATCCTGGGCGACTTCCAGGAGCATGGCCGCCGTCGCCGAAACCATCGGCGTCGCATAACTGGTGTACGCGGCCGTGTCGGCCTTGTTGTAGCCCGGCGTCACCAGCGTGGGGGCGACGCGGTCATCCGTGTACACCCCATCCACGTCCGTGGTGCCCGACTCGTGGGCACCGCTGGTCAGGCCCACGGAAATCTCGTTGTAGGCGTCCTTGAAGATGGGCGCCGACTGGCCGGTGTTGGGCGCCCCGGCCACCTGAATCAGGTCATCCTCTTCCACCGTATAGTCGATGCGGCGAAGGATGTCGCCGTCGATCCAGGACAGGCCCGTGCCGACGATCCAACTATGGTTGGCCACGCGGGCCGTCGTGGCGTCCGGCTCGGCAACGTTGCCGAATTCCAGGAAGCTGTAGAGCCAATCGATGGCCTCGTAATTCAGGACGGCCTCGTCGATGCCCACGTCCGGCGCGACCGACGTGTCGTTGCCGTAGAAGTTGATGCCCACCGTCGTCGCGTGCGACGAGTCGCCCGGCGAGGACGCCGAGACGTTCGTGAAGGATTTGTCGGGGGTCTCGAACTCGGCGTTCGAGTCGTCCGGCATGTAATCGCCCTGGCTGTCCGACACCTCGACGTGCATGACCTGGATGCCGTCGCCCGTCGGGACGGCCGCACCCAGTTCCGCCTTCAGGCGCGGGTAGTCCATCAGGTCCATGTACGAGGCGGTCGCCGGCACGGCCCCGGTGATCAGCCAGACGCTCAGCGCCCAGACCAACGCGATTCGGTGCTTCACGGTCATTTTCCGCCTTTCCCCGGGCGGCGTAGGGGGAGGAAAGCCTCCTCACGCCCCCGGTCACAGTGCCAAAAAACGTTTCAACGGCCTCCCCACACTGCAATTATAATGCGCTTTCGCGGGAAAGCAAACCGATCCGGTACAAATGTATCCGGGGGGTGCCAATTGGGGGCGGGTGGCACGGTCATCCCGAAGGGTGACCATGTCCCCACCGATGGCCCGGCGCTACGCCGGGTGCGACATAACCTACCCCTTACCATTCTGTCCTTACGTCCACAGAAAAAGGGCGACTTCTCCGAAGGAGTCTGCGACCGGCGGGCCACTCCCCCGGAAATCACCCTTCCAAACAACCTGTCAATCACGTCGGCCACGAAACAGGGCCAGGCCGCCGAGGGCTACCAGCGCCAGCGTCGCGGGTTCGGGGACCACGTTGCCAAAGCCGCTTGCCTCGTCGCCGGCGAACTTGGCGGCCACCAAAGACAGGATGTGTCCCCCTTGCGGCGCACTGAGTGCCATCGTGAAGTCCGCGTCCGTGAACGGCCCGGTGCCGGCAATGTCGAACGTGAACGTCCGGCTCAGGCCCGGGTAGACCTGATAGGGACTGGCACCCACGCCGCCCTGCAGCCGTACGTCGAACCAACCGAAACCGCCGACGAGGAAGTCGCCGGCCAAGTAGGTGTCCTGCGATACCTCGACGGACCAGCCTTCCGCATCCCGGAGCGTCAGGCCCGTCACGTGTTCCGCAACGTTGAAGTAGACGGCATTGACGCGGAACCAGGAGGCCTCCTGGGATTCGGGCGTATTGTTGACCACATCCAGGGTCAGCGTGCTGCCGGAAACGCTGAAGGCAATCTGAGCGTCCAGGCACTCAGCGGAAACCTCCCCGTTATTGGAGTAGTCGCTCAGCGTAAGCGTCGTCGCGGCCCCGGTGGGCGATCCGAGGCAAAACAGGACCAGCGCAGCGATCGGTACGAACAGCGCTCCAGACATGAACCCGCCGTAGCAAAATCCTCTTGTGGGCCTCATAACAGCCCCCTTTCCTGAACCCCCACCCCCGCAGAAAACACAAAAGGGCGACCTCCCCGAAGGAGTCTGCGACCAGCAGGCCACTCCCCCGGAAATCGCCCTTGACGCAATGCGGCCAGATTGTACCTACGCAAAACGGGCTCTGCCGCTCGGTTCCCTCCGAACGGTCATAGCCCGTCTATCCCTGTACCGACAGTATACTCCAAAAACCCCGGCTAGTCAAGCAAGTTGGCCCTAAAAGCCGTCCGGGACTGTGACCGCCGGTTTGCCACGATCCGAGGCGTGCTTTTCCACCCCGTCCGGGACAGCCATGCAAAAAGGTTCCAGGAACCTTTTCCCTGAAGGGCCCGGAGGGTGCTACGCAGAAAAGGTTCCTGGAACCTTTTTGCCTGACGGCCGGCGCTGCGAGAACGTGCGGCACGTTCGGCCGGTTGGCGGGTTCAAAGCCGTGCGGTGAACGGCACCCGGCCTTGGCGCGGCGCCCGACCTTGGCGCGGCGCCCAACCTTGGCGTAGATTGAGTTAGCCGGCGGGCTTGCCCGCCGCGCACTGTCAGTCACCACTCGGCAAGGAGAACACATAATGCAACGTTTCGCGTGGTTTGTCATCGCCTGTATAACACTCATCGCGACGGCGCTTGCGGCGGCACCGCCGGAGGAAATCATCCAGGGCCTCTATGAGGGGACCATCGGCGATGCCAAGGGCACACGCAAACTGGAGGCACGCGTCGTCGCCACAGGCGACCGGGCGCTGAAGGTCTTCATCCGCGTGCCGCAGGCCGGGGGGAAGGTCGCCAAGATCGAACTCGACGGCAAGATCGAAGGCGGCGGTGCTCGCTTCACCGGTAAGATCGGCAACCAGGAGTGCAGGGCCGCCTACCTGGCCGGCGTAATCAAGGGAACCTGCGGCACGGGCGGCCGGCTCGAGATGAAGCGCGTCGTCCGAGAACCGCCGAGCCTCGGCGCAAAGCCACCCCCAGGGGCCATCGTCCTGCTGGGCGGCAAGGACTTCAGCGAGGTCGTCAAGAAACCGCTCAAGGGCGGCAAGGAGCAGGAGTGGATCACCGTCGAGGGCGGCGGCATACGGGTGCCGAAGGGCGGAATGCGGAGCAAACGCCGGTTCGACGGCAGTTTCAGGTTGCACGTCGAGTTCAAGGTCCCACTCGTGGCCAAGGCGCGCGGACAGGGACGCGGCAACAGCGGCGTGTTCCTGCCGTGCGGCCAGGAGATCCAGGTGCTCGATTCGTTCGGCATGACCACCTACACGGGCGGGGGATGCGGCGGCCTGTACAAGTACAAGGGCCCCGACGCATTCGACCAGTTTAGCCTGGCATCGCTCCCGCCGCTCCAGTGGCAGACCTACGACATCGCCTACGGCGTCAAGAAGACCGGCGGCAAGGCCACCGGCAACCCCGTCATCACCGTCCTCCACAACGGCATCAAGATTCACGACAACCACGAACTCAAAAAGAAGGCACGGACGGGAGGGTTCAGTTTCCAGGACCACGGCAACCCCGTCCACTACCGCAACATCTGGGTCCTGCCGCTGAATTAGGCGCCTGCGGGGGCGCGCCCCGGCCTACTTCGCCTTGGCGCTTCGGGCGATCTGGACGTCCTGCTTCACGTCCTCCAGCAGCGCGTTCCAGTCCAGCACCCGCGTGCGGGCCAGGAGTTGCGGACGGTACTGCGTTGTGGCGACGGCGGCGTAGTCCTGCCAGTGCCGCACGGCGTCCTGGAGGTGTTTGACGGCCGCTGCCTTGTGCTTCGCGTCGCCGGTCTTCTCGAAGGTGGCGAGTTCGACGGCGCCGAGGATCTTGGCGGCGTAGTAGTTGCCAAGGTCGGCCATGGCGTGGATGTCGCCGAGGGTTCGGCGCAGTTCCTTGTTCGCCTTCGGGACGCCTCCCCCGATGAGTTCAACCTTCTCGCAGGCGCGCCTTGCGTGCTCCCGGAGTTCCTCGGCAACCTGGACAGGCGTTGTGCCCTCAATCGTGTCGCTGCCCAGCCGCCCCGCCACGTAGTCGGGGATCGTCAGGATGCCGCTGGTCTCCATCGTCGGGTTCGCGATGAAGTCGCGGACGGTGTGAAAGCCCTTGCGCTGGTCCATGCACCCCTCGACGGCCCACATGAAGTCCCAGTTTCGCCAGTGGAAGCGGTTGACGAGCGGGATGATCTTCGAGGCCTCCTGCCAAGCGTCGTAGAGCGCCGCGGCCTGCGCCTGCGGCAGGCGATGCGCGATGCGCTTCTCGAAATACGCGCGGTCGAGCGCCG
The DNA here is from genome assembly GCA_030602705.1 of Planctomycetota bacterium. Taxonomy (GTDB): domain Bacteria; phylum Planctomycetota; class Phycisphaerae; order FEN-1346; family FEN-1346; genus JAUVZF01. Next base: position 7,426 of record JAUVZF010000076.1, on the reverse strand, counting down.
GGTCGTACCCCAGCCGCCCCCACAGCATGAAGCGGTACCAGTGCTTGCGGACCTCCAATTGGCGGGGCGAGTCGGGCTCGGTCGAGATGAACTCCCTGCCCCAGGCGTAGCCGTCGCTGCCGACGTAGTAGCCGGCGGTCATCTCCTCGGGCGGCAGGTTCGTGAGGAACGCCCGCACGTACTCGGGGTCGCCCCAGCGGAAGACGAAGATGTCGTCGTTCCGCAGGTTCCACCAGCACCGAAGGCCGTGCGCCTTGAGTTCCTTCTGAAGGCCCTTCGAGAACGGCGGCTTCGTCGACGAATAGAGACGCGCGCGGGCGTATTTGAAGCCCACCTCGAACGTGTCGGGGTACCGCGACCACTCCTTGACGACCCCTCCGATGCCGGTCTGCCAGACGCGGTGGATGAAGCGGACGGTGCGCCCGGGCCGGGCCTTCCTGGCGTCGAGGACGCCCTCGCCGTACGCCTTCCAGAGCCACTTCTCCTTGGCGAACTCGTCGTTGCGGTTCCTCATGCGCTCGCCGGCCGTCACGCCGATGCCCGTCAGATGCGGATAGGTGAGGATCGTCTGCTTCACGCACTCGCGGATGTAGGCGATGGTCTTGGGGTTGTCCTGGCGGTCGTCGATGCCGTACTTGCCGCCGGCCGAGTTCGTCAAGACGTTCCAGGTGATGATGTAGACGTCGATGCCGCGGTCTGCGGCCCGCTTCATCACCCGCCGCCAGAAAGCGATCTTCTCGTCAATGGTCATCCTCTTGAGGACGCGGACGTTGGCGAGCACCTCTTTCGAGACGCCCATGTGCTCGCCGATGGAGCCGTGGCGGGCGGTGGGCTTGATTCTCGAGGTGCACACGTCCTCCAGCGCCACGTCGGGGTACTTCTCCAACTCGACGAGCGACGGGAACGGGTGGGGGTTCCAGAGCGCCAGGACGTTGTAGCGGTTGCGTGCCATCTCGTCGAGGTACGCTTCCCAGAACGCGAAGTCCCACATAGTGATAATGTTGGTCTGTGCGGCGTCGCCGGAGTCGTCGTAACTCGGCGTTCTGGCGTCGAGGGGGATGTTGAACTTGACGCCGCGCCGGGCGATGGCCGGCTCGGCCGTGCAATCCTTGACGCCTTCGAGTCCGTCGAGGCGGATGGTCTCGGCCAGGTCCAGGCCGCCGTACATCGCGCCGACGGCGTCGGGCGCCAGGACCCCGTACCCGCCCCGTGTGCCCCGCTGAAGGGCATACCCCTGCCCCTTCAGTGACGGGACGGCCGCCTTGCCCTCGCCGACGACGAAGCGGATCCGGATGGGCATTTGCCCGCGCGGTTGCGCGTCGGCGACCTGCTGCGTCACGGCGTAGCCGCGTGCCTCGAGCGCCGAGCGGACCTCCTCGGCGGCGAAGCAGATCGGCGGGCTCGTCTCGTCGCGGAAGATGACCGCCTTCATGCCCTTCGGCGGAGTCCCCGCCTGCGCCCGGCTGCCGCAGCCTGCGCCCGCCATGAGCATCGCTCCTGCCAGAACCATCACGAGCCATCGCCTGCCGTCGCGTCGCGCCATCGTGCGTGTCCTTTCCCACATCAGAGCCATCGCCCCGCCAGTGGTAGCCGCAGATACGGCGGCTGTCAAGTTTCGTCCCGGCGGCGCAGGCCGCTCCGGCAAAGATTGCACAACGGGCACGCCGCCGCTACAATGCGGCCCTTTCCAGCGAACCGAAGGGAGGATTGCATGGCGATTATCGTCAACGGCCAGCGCATCGACGACGAAACGATTCACGAAGAGGCCGAGCGTATGCGGCCGGAATACGAGAAGGCGTTCGCCGAGGAGGCGCCGGCGGAGCGCGAGGCCAAACTCCAGCAGTGGGCACGCGACAACGCCGTCGAACGCGTCCTTATCGAGCAGGCCGCCAAGGCCGACACGGAGCCCCTGCCGCAAGACGAACTCCAGAAGGCCCTTGAGGCGGCCAAAGAGCACGCCGAAGAGACGATGGCCGAGGACCAACTGCGCGAGGAGGTGGAACTGCACCTGCGCACACGCCGCCTCATGGACGGTGTCGTCGAGGCCGTGCCGGACCCGTCGGACGAGGCCGTCCAGGCCTACTACGACGAGCACAAGCAGGAGTTCATGGCCCCGGAACGCATCCACGCCGCCCACGTCGTCATGCACGTCGACGCGAACACGCCCCCCGAGGTGGCCGAGGCCAAACTGAAGGAGGCCCAGAAAAGGCTGGAGGCCGGGGCGGACTTCGGCGAGGTCGCCGACAACGATTCCGACTGCCAGGACTCCGGCGGCGACCTGGGATGGTTCCCAAGGGGGCAGATGGTCGAAGAGTTCGAGAACACCGTCTGGAAGATGAACCCCGGCGAGACCAGCGACATCTTCGCCACGCGGTTCGGGTTTCACATCGTCCGGGTGCTCGAGCGCAAGGCCGCCGCGCCATACGCCCTGGAAGAGGTGGCGGACCACATCCGCGAGCGCCTCGCCGGCCAGGCGCGCGAGGAGACCATCGAGAAATACCTCGACGGCCTGCGCGAAAAGGCGACGATCGAAGAGGCGTGAGGCCGTCGCGCGAAACGAAAAAACGCACGGCCGGGCAAGGCCGGCCGTGGCACACGCCCGGTCTCACTCCTGGGCGCCGCCCGTCAGCCACTCGAGGGTGAAGCGCGCGAACGTGATCCGCTTGTACCCGTCGCGCTCGAACAGGCAGCCGATGGTCCCCTCCGGCAGGACCGTCAGGCAGGAATAGGCATACGCACCGGGATACAGCACGCGGGAGACGGGCCAAGTCTTGCCCTCGTCCAGGCTCAGGCGTACGGTTCCGTTCTCGCGGCCCTCTTGGGAGACGGGGTTGGCGAAGAGGATGCGGCTTTCCCGGCCGTCGAGCGGATCGGAGTATCGGAGGATGGTACCCTGGCACTGTGGCTCGATGAGCGCCGGATCATCGAGCAGCGGCGACCAGGTCACGCCTCCGTCGGTGCTGGTGGCGACCTTCCGCCGCTTGTTGCCCCCGGTACTGCGAGTGTTCATCATGACGGAGCCGTCGGCGAGTTCGACCAGTGCCACTTCGGCGCCGGCGCCCTTCGAATCCTCCGGCGCCCACTCGCCCCACGTCCACGTCCTGCCGAGGTCGTCGCTGAAAACGGCGCACACTTTCCGCCGGGGCCAGATCTGGTTGACAAACGGCATGAGGATGCGGCCGGCGTGCTTGCCGCGACGAAGTTGAATCCCGATGCCGGGGCCAACCGGCGTGGCCGTAACCTCGGTCGGCCGCTTGACCATGCGGGTGATCTCTCTTGGCTTCATCCACGTGCGGCCGTCGTCGTCGCTTGTGATGAGGAAGGTCCGGCAGATGCGGTCGCCCTCGTATCCGGGCACCGTCTTGTTGGTGTGGACCCCCTCCGGGTAACGCTGAATCATGAGGATGACGCGGCCCGTTTCGCGGACCACCACGGCACACGGGTTCAGGAGGGCGTTCCTGCCGTCCTCGGCGACGATCTGCAGCGGGCCCCACGTCCGCCCGCCGTCGGTGCTGCGCTTGAGGACGATGTCGTTCTGGGCGTGGTCGGCGCGGGTGGCCCGGCCTTCGCAGAAAGCGAGCACCGCGCCTCGCTGCGTCACGACCACAGACGGGATGCGGAAGGTGTGGTACCCTTCGGTGCCGCTGACGAAGACGTCCGTCAATTGGGGCGCGAGAGGAGCCATCCGACCAACCTCCCCCAGTTTGAAGCGGAGGCTGACGACGACGGGCTTAGCACCCTTGGCCAGGACGCAGTAGGTCGTCGAGACGAACGTCCCGTCGGGCAGGAGTTCGAGCCCCGAGTAACCGGTGTCGCCGGGCCTGCCCTTGTTGTCGAGCAGGCGGATTCGATACCGGCCCTCGCGTCCCCTGATGATGTCGTCGTACGTTCCCACCCAGGCCACGAAGTCGCCGTAGGTCGGGCTGGTCTTGTTCATGTCGCGGAAAGGGACGACGAGCCGGCCGCCGGACCCGTAACGGGGCAGGTGGCGGTCGCCGGTGAGGGACCCGGGCAACTCCCGCAGGTCCGACCACGTCTTGCCTTCATCCTCCGAGACCATCCAGAGGGAGTTGTACGTGCGGCTGTTCTCGCGCGCCAGGCACAGTAACTGCCTCCCGTCGGGCGAGCGGATGATGCCCGGCTCACACGGGTGGGCGCCGGGGTAATCGGGATGGCGGCTGACCTGGACGGGCGGGCTCCACGAGAGGCCGCCGTCGGCCGAGATGATCTGCATCAGTTCGATGGCGTTCTTGCCGCCCCTCTTGAAGCGGTCGTGGTACATCGTCAGGTAGCGGCCGTCCCCCAGTTGCACGACCGACTTGGGCGGCGCATGGCCCTTGTAGCCGGGTGTCCCTTTGAGTGAGTCAACGAACATCGGGGCCAGCGGCGTCCACGTCTTGCCGTTATCTTCGGACACGGACTGTTTCATGACCGGGTGCGACACGATGAGGATGAGCCGCTCGACGCCTTTCGGGTCGGTCATGCGGTGGATGGTCGGCGCGTTGTGGTCGCCTGAGAAGTTCTCCGGCACGGGCAGGCGGCCGCTCCACGTGAGGCCGCCGTCGCGGCTGCGCTTGAGGACGGTGTCCGGCCCGCCGTGCCCGCGCGGGTAGCCCACGAGGATCGTCCGGTTGTCGGCGAGCAGGACAGTGTCGGGTTGGCCCAGGTAGCGGCCCGGCTCGGCATCAACGATGACCCGACGCGCGGCATCCTGCGAGAGGTCAACGGTCGGGATGGTGATGTCGCGCGGCGCCGGCTTGGCTGCCCCTGTGCACAACACCCGGCCGGCGAGGCAAAACCCCGCCGCGGCCGCGAGGAACAGCGTCTTGCGCGTGACCCGGGGCCTGTGCGTCATGTCGCCACCTCCCTTTTCGGCGCGTTGGCGTCGCCGATGACTTGGGCTCAACCTCCCGCTCCCTTACGGTCGCGGCTCGGATAACCCCGGTCACGGCCCGGACGCCTCCTTGCCCATTAGCCAGGTGAGGGGGAAGCGTGCGAAAACGATCGTTTCATACGGGCTCTCGGCCCCGCCCTCGTACAGGCATGCGACGTCGCCGTCGGGCAGGACCGTCAGACACGAGTACGCCGAGGGTCCCGCGTGAAGGGTCTTGGAGGCAGCCCACGTGCGGCCGTCGTCGAAACTGGCGCGGACGGTCATGTTGACGCGGCCGCTCTTGCTCGCGGGGTTCGAGAAGAGGGAGATCGACGGGCCCCTCGCGTCGGAAGGCGTGTAGCGGACGATGCATCCCTGGCACCGCGGCGCAATGAGCGTCTTATCGAGCGAGGAGTTCCCCCACGTCTTGCCGCCGTCGCTCGAGGTGGCGACGATCCGGTACGGCTCCGTGCGGTTGCGGGCGCGGCGCATGTTCAGGAGCAGGCTCCCGTCGGCCCGTTCGATGACCTGGCATTCGTTGGAGCCGTCGCCGGTCACGCCGCCGAGTTGCCACGTCGCCCCGCCGTCGTCGGAGTAGATGACGTGCGAGTGGTAGCGCTGCGTGTCGGCCTTGACCTTGTGGTCGCAGGGGATGAGGAGGCGGCCCTTGTGCGGCCCGTGGCGAAGTTGGATGCCGACGCCCGGGCCCGTGGCATACCACGTCCACTCGGGCTTCTTCGCCGTCTTGGTGATATCGGTGGGCCCGGCCCACGTGAGGCCGTCGTCGCTGGAGCGCGTGACAAATACGCGCCGCGTGTCTTTGCTCTTGCCGCCGACGATCGCGCTTTCGCGGTCGGCGCCGAGGTTCCAGGTCAAAAGGAGCCAGATGGCGCCGGTCGCCTCGTCGATGACCGGGCAGGGGTTGCCGCAGGTGTTGTCGCCGTCGTCCCAGACGATCTGCATCTTGCCCCACGTCACCCCGCCGTCGGTGGAGCGCTTGAGAACGAGGTCGATGTCGCCGCTGTCGCTGCGGCTCTTGCGACGTCCCTCGCAGAACGCGAGGAGCGTTCCCTTCCTGGCGACGATGATGGAGGGGATGCGGTAGGTGTGGCAGCCATCGGCGCCGCTCGTGAAGAGGTCCGTCTTCTGCGGCAGGCGCTTGGCCCGCTCGTCGATCTCGGTGATTTTGAACCGGACGCTGGCGATGTACGGCGCTTCGCCCGGCGTCCAGTGTCCGTAGGTCGTGGCGACGAAGGTTCCGTCGGGCAGCAGTTCCAGGGCCGGGTAGGCACAGTCGGCGCTGCGATGGTTGTCCATGAGTCGGACGCGATACTGGCCTTCGCGGCCGCGGGCGATATCGTCGTACGTGCCGACCCACATGACCCAATCGCCTGCGGTGGGGCTCTCGCGGGTCGTGTCGCGGAAACTGATGACGAGCCGCCCGTCGGGCGCGTAGAGGGCCTGGTGCCGGTCGCCGGTGAGGGCGGCCGGCAGTTGCCGGGGCTTCGACCAGGTGCGGCCTTCATCGTCGGAGAAGATGACGAACGAGTTGTAGCGGCGGCTGTTCTCGCGCAGCAGCAGGGCGATCTGGCGGCCGTCGGGCGAGCGCACCGCCCCCGGCTCGCAGAGGTGCGGACCGCCCGTCCACTTGGCGATGGGGATGGCCTCCGACCACGTCAGGCCGCCGTCGGCCGAGAGCGTCTTGTAGACGGTCCAGGTGCCGGTGCGCTTGGCGGCGGGGGATTGGCGGTGCCGTCCCTTGCCGCCGTGGATGAAGCGGCCGTCGTCGTGGAACAGCGCCATGTAGGCGCCGCTCTTGAGGCGAACGAGGTCGGCCATCGCCACGATGCCGCCGAAGTCGCCGATGGGCTTCAAGGGCGTCCACGTCACGCCCTGGTCCTGAGAGACGGCCATCCGGATGGGGTACAGGCCGGAGAACATGATGAGGCGGTCTACCCCCTTCGCGTCGGTCACGGGGTAGAGGGTGGGCACCTCCTGGCTGGTGGCCCAGTTTTCGGGCGTCGGCAGCCGGTCGGACCAGGTGAGGCCGCCGTCGGTCGAGCGTTTCATCACGATGGCCCCGCCGCCGTGGCCTTTCGGGTAGACGGCGATCATCGTTCGGTTGTCCTTCAGCAGCACCGTGGTGGGATGGCCGAGGTACCGGCCTTTCTCGCGGTCGACGATCACCTGGCGGTGCGTCTCGTGGGCGAGGTCGATGGTGGGAATCGTGTAGCCGCGCGGCATGGGTTTGGGTTCGGCCTCTGCCGCGGCAAGGTGCGCGGTGACCGCGACAAGACCGATGATCGCACACACACGCAGTGATAGCGATGTCATCGTTAGCCTCTTGCAGAACCCGCTCGCTTGCGCTCGCGGCTCGGATACCAATCTCGACTCGCACTCGCGCAGCCGAACCCCCCGCTCGCTTGCGCTCGCGGCTCGGATACCAGTCACCGCTCGCATTCGCGCATCCGAGCCCGCCGCTCACCGAGCCCGCCCCCCGCCGAGCCCGCCGCTCACCGAGCCCGCCGCGGAAGCGGCGGGGCACGTTCCGCC
>JAUVZF010000119.1 GCA_030602705.1 Planctomycetota bacterium | reverse complement strand
CAGGACACCGCCACGCTGGCCGAGTTCAAGAAGGTCTTCCGGGCCGAGGTCGCCAAGAAGCCGAAAGAGATCGTCCTGTTCGTCCTTCGCGGCAAGAAAGACACGCAACTCGTTCGCATCGAGCCCCGATGGTAGCCGCCGCCCCGCCGTCCTGCCCGCTACCGGCAGGGCGGTTGCCGCGCGTCACGCCGGGTCTTGAAGCGGATTTTTTGCCCGTTCCATTTGCCTTTTCCCGATTTTGATGTATACTAATTGGCGGCGGGGGGGTGTGCATTCGCGGGCTGTGCCCGGAGTGAAGCGGGCGCCGCCCCGTTTTTTGTGGGATAGAGAGGCCCGGCTGCGGGGCCGGGCGCAGGGATAGACGGGTCAAGACGTTCGGCCTGCCCCTTGGGCCATACGGCCAGGGAGGGACGAGCGGCTTGGCCCGTTTTGCGTACATACAATCTGTGGCTGTTGGTTACGGGCGATTCTCGGAGGGAGCAGCCCTTCGGAAGTCGCCCATTTTCGGTGGGATCGCATGGCCTGGGAGGAAAAGGTGATGAAAAAGCAATGGCTCATAAGCGCGGGGATTTTGGCGATGAGCGCCAGCCTGGCCTACGGCGCGACACCGAGTTTCCAGGGCCTGGGGTTCGTGGAGGCATGGCACAGCGAAAGCCGCGCCTACGGCCTCTCGGCTGACGGCTCGGCTGTGGTCGGCCAGTCGGGCGACCAAGCGTTTCGATGGACCCAAGACGCTGGCATAGAAGGCCTGAGTGACCTGCCTGGAGGAGGCTTCTCCAGCAAAGCCTATGCCGTCTCGACTGACGGATCGGTCGTCGTGGGAGTCGGTCGTTCCGAGACCCATTACTACGAAGCCTTCGTGTGGTCGTCTGGCGGCGGCATGCAAGGTCTGGGAAGTTTCGGAACGCCGACCGGCTGGAGTTGGGCTCGTGGTGTCTCAGCAGACGGGTCGGTCATTGTAGGCTCCGGGCACAATGCCTTCGGCGACAAGGAAGCCTTCATCTGGACCCCGGGCGGCGGAATGCAGGGGCTGGACCCGGGGGGCCTGTACAACTGGAGCGACTGCTGGGCGGTATCCGCTGACGGCACGGTGGCCACTGGCACATGTTGTCCTGCCCACCTTGAGGCGTTCCGCTGGACCCAACAGGGCGGTTTGCAGCAGCTTGGCGATCTCGAGGGCGGTTCGCTGGAGAGTCATGCCGAGGGCATCTCGGCCGACGGCACGGTCATCGTTGGCTACGGTGTGTCCGAGTCCGGTAGAGAAGCGTTCCGCTGGACCGGAGGCTGTGGGATGGAAGGCCTCGGAGATCTGCCTGGCGGGAACTTCTACAGCGCGGCCTACGACTGCTCGGCTGATGGAGCAGTCGTCGTCGGGTACGGGGTGATCTCCACCGTGGGCCATCACGCGTTCTACTGGACGGAGACGGCCAGCATGCGCCGTCTTCAGGAGGTCCTGACGGATGACTGCGGCCTGGATCTGACGGGCTGGACTCTGGAGACGGCTTCCAGCGTGTCCGACGACGGCCTGACGATCGTGGGCTGGGGCTTAAATCCCGACGGCAACCGCGAGGCATGGCTTGCCACCATCCCCGAGCCTGCGACGCTGGGGTTGGTGGCGGCGGGGCTGGTGGCGGTGTGGATGAGAAAACGGCGAGTGACTGGGTGACAAAGTAACGGGGCGACGGAGTGACGGCGTAACGAAAACCAGCATCAGCGAACCGGGGGAGGTTGGGCCGAAGCAGGTCGGCCCGGTTTCCCCGTTTTCTTTGGACCGCATGGCATGAAAGGGGACGGATGATGAAAGCACGAGTGCTGAAAAGGGCGGTCATGATCGGTTGTGCCCTTGTGGCGACGGGCCTGGTAGTTCAGAACGCCGAGGCCGACGACACGTACTGGACCCGGGCTCCCGGGGACCCCGGCAACTGGCTGCATACGACGAACTGGAGCACCTTCCGCCTGCCCACGACCAACGACCGGACGTACATCGACAACGGCGGCACGGCCCAAATCCTTTCGGGCAGCCCCCGGGCGATGAGCCTGCGCGTGGGCTGCGACCATTCGGGGGCCGTCGAGCAGACCGGCGGGGCGCTGGACGTCCCGTGGGAACTCTACCTGGGCCGTAAGGATGGGGCGGAGGGCACTTACACCCTCCGAAATGGGTCCGTCTCGGCCCTTCGGCTCCATGTCGGCGACTATGGCGACGGCACGTTCCGTCACACGGCCGGCACCGTCACGGTGACCGAAAACCTGTACATGGCCACCTTCGGCGGCGAGGGCCTGTACGAGTTGAGCGGCAGGGGCGTCCTGAATACCGAGGAGACCCGCGTTGGGATGCGGGGCCCGGGCACGTTCCGACAAACGGGCGGCACCCACACCTGCAGCGAGGAACTCTGGATCGGCTACGACTCAACCGGCTTCGGCATTTACGAACTGGGCGGCACGGGGGTCCTCACGGCCGAATACGAAACCGTCGGGTACTACGACAACGGCCCGGGCCTGTTCAAGCAGTTCGCCGGCAGCCACACAGCCGCTCGCCTTCATATTCGCCCTCTCGGCCGTTACGAATTCACCGGGGGGCAACTTCGCGTCAACGAATGGCTGGAAGTGGACGGCGAACTGGCCCTGCCGGGCGGCACCGGGAACCTGACACTCGGCCAAGGGGCCTTCGCCAACCTTTCCGCCACGGTGGGCAATATCACCAATCCGGGGAACCTTTCGATCCACACCGAGCCGAACACGCTCGTCATGTTCCCGACCGGCTTCGACCCGCACGCCACGTTCAAGAGTTTCACCGGCGACGCGGAGGTCCATTACCCCGGCATGACGCTCTACGTTCCCCCGGGATGCACAGCATACTTCCGGCAAACTATCGACGACCATGTGCGGTGCGAGGGAACGTTGCTCGGCCTCGACGGCGGCGGCGTGGATCTGACCTCTGGCATAGAGGTCTCCGGCGACGGCGTACTCGATGCCGGCGAGAGCGCCGAGATCACCATCGAGGACCTGACCTCAGGCATCAGCGGCGGCCGGATTCGCTGTAAGGAACAGTTCATCGGCTACAGCGGCACGGCGCGTTTCACACAGACCGGTGGCACCAACTCGCTCAAGTGGCAGATCTGGCTCGGCCATGAGGTCGGTTCCGATGGGACGTACGAGATGAGCAATGGCCTTCTTGATGCGGGCGGTATCTACGTGGGCCGTGAGGGCACGGGAACGTTCACACAGACGGGCGGGACCAATACGATCGGCGGCCTTTACCTCGTCTGCAAGTCCGGCGGCGAAGGGACGTACGAACTCAGCGGCACGGGCAGCCTTTCGGCCGAGAATGAGCACATCGGCCTCTACGGCACAGGGACGTTCACGCAGACGGGAGGGACCAATACGGTTACGGCCTCCCTTTGCCTCGGCCTGCGCTCCGGCAGCGAAGGGACGTACGAACTCAGCGGCACGGGCAGCCTTTCGGCCGACCGCGAGTTCATTGGCTACCGCAGCACAGGGACGTTCACGCAGACCGGCGGGACCAACACGGCGGCCACCAGCCTTCTGTTGGGGGAAGAGAGCACGGGGGACGGGACCTATGAACTCAGCAACGGCGTTCTGAGTGCCGGCGCGCTGACGGTCGGTTCGAAAGGCGTCGGGTTCTTTCACCAGACCGGCGGCACCGCCATAACGGACTATGTCAAGGTCGGCCCGTCCGGACGATACGAATTCACCGGAGGCAACCTGGCGGTCCAGAAGCGTCTCGACCTGGAGGGCGGGGAGTTCGACTTCGCCGACTCCGGCCAGACGCTACAGGTGGCACCGAACTCCATGATGAACTTCGGCGCCGGCCGGATACAGCGCGCGACCAACGCGTCGATCCTGGCCGCACCGAACACGCTCGTTATCTTCCCCGCTGGCTTCGACCCCTACGACCCGACGCACCTCGGCAGTTACGTTTCCAGCGGCGTGACGCACATCGCGGGCAGCGGACCGCTCGTCGTGCCGGCCGGCCGGGGCTTCACCGGTTGGGGGGAACTGAACGAGCACGTCCAGTGCTACGGCACGATCACCTCCGGCAGCGAGGAACGGGAAGAATGGTTTGACGTGACCGGCGGGATGGAGATCTTCCCGGGCGGGGCAGTTGATGTTTCGGGCCGGCTGTTCGTCGAGGATACAGACTCAGGCATGAGCGGTGGGCTACTGACGATTCATAACACCATGTACGTGGGCTACAAAGGCGTGGGACACTTCGTCCAGACGGGTGGCAGGATCTACGGACCGGGCCACCCCGACTATTGGACGCGCGGCACGGTGCGCCTTGGCGCCTGCACGGGTTCCGAAGGCGCCTATGAACTGCACGATGGCGAACTGGAACTCGAGAACCTCTACGTCGGGTATGAGGGCAAAGGCACCTTCACGCAAACGGGCGGCGCCTGCACCATCGCGGGGTACTTCAAGATGGGCACCTTCGGCTCTGGTACCGGACTCTACGAACTGACCGGAGGCCATCTTGCGCTTCGGACGGTCGAACTGGGCTACAGGGGCCCGGCGACGTTCGCCATCGAGGGCGATTCCGCCGTGGTCACCGTGTCTGAGGGGTTCCGTCTGGGGCGCTACAGCACCTTCTCGGCCGTTCCGGGGGCCCAAATCCACATGACCGGCGCGGCGTTCGAGAACGAGTCCACGGACCCGGACGCCCTGGCGGGGCTGGGGAACTTGGAACTTATCTTCGAGGGCGGCACTGGCGACACCGATCCGGTTGAGATCGGCGGCGAGGACCGCGGGGCCGTCTACAGCGGATTCGTCAAGAACTTCACCTTCGGCGGCCTCACCCTCGGCGGCACCGACGTCGGCCAGGTCCAACTCGGCGACACGTTCGACAACGGCAACCGCGGCGGACCCGCCGGCGCTGCCGAAGCGCAGTACGTCAAACGCCTCCGCGTCGGCGCCGGTTCCACCCTCGACTTGGGCGGCCTGAACCTCTACTACCTGACCGGTTCCCTCGATCCCGGGGCCACCATCTTCACCGGCGGCGGCAGCCTGACCTGGGTGCCGGCCGTCGAGAGCGTCAACGCCACCTACCTGGACAGCACCTTTTCACCAGCCGGCGGCGACCACGGCCTCGGCGCCCTGACGGTGACCGATGCGGCCGACATCGTCGTCGAGACGGCCGACGGCTCCCAGACGACCCATGCCGGGGGGGACTTTTCGCTGACCGCCGCGCTCTTCTCCGACACCTCGACCGGAGGCGTGGCCAAAGGGCTGTTTCAGGGCGGGACGATCGACATCGAGGACGCCGTCGGCGACGACCTCCTGACGGCGGACCTGCTGAGCCTGCTGCTGGAGGAGGTGCAGGGGCAGAACCTCCTGGCCGGGACCGGCTGGTTCGAACTGACCGGTGGGAGCCTGGAAGGGGGATTCCCCTACTCGGTGGGCGAGATGGTCCAGATCACGTTCCGGATCGCCCCGTCGGACATCGACGATTTCTCTCAAGCCTTCACGGGCGTCTCGAACATCACTCTGACGCCCGAGCCCGCGACGCTGGGCCTGGTGGCGGCGGGGCTGGTGGCGGTTTGGATGAGAAAAAGACGAGTGACGAAGTGACTGAGTGACGGGGTGACGCAGTGACGGCGTAACGAAAACCAGCATCAGCGAACCGGGGGAGGTTGGGCCGAAGCAGGTCGGCTCGGTTTCCCCGTTTTCTTTGGGACCGCATGGCATGAAAGGAGATTGGCAATGATTAGCGCAAGAGGCGTGACGATGATGGCGGTTGTGGCGGCGATGGTCGTTCTGTTGGGAACAAAGTTCGCCCAGGCGACCAATTTTATCTACTGGCAGCACACGGGTACCGGCAACTGGTCAACCGGTTCAAACTGGAGCGCTGGCGAACCCGGCCCCGACGACTGGACCTTCATCAACAACGGTGGAACCGCACAAATCACAGCGCCGAATGATGAGGCTTGCTCTCAGCTCTATCTCGGAGAAGGTTCCGGCGATAGCGGAACCGTTGATATGACCGGAGGAAGCCTGTCGGTCGGTCATTCCGTCCGTGTCGGCTCCCTCGGCGAAGGCACGCTGGATATCACCGGCGGCGGAGTGGTCAGCAACGACATGGGGGTCGCCATCGGCTACAAGTCCGGCTCGATCGGCAGGGTTAAAGTCGAGGGTGCTGGCTCGACCTGGACGATCGGTCAGGACCTCCTCGTCGGCTCCCACGGCACCGGCACGCTGGATATCACTGGAGGCGGAGCGGTCAGTACCGGCTGGGAGGCCTTCATCGGCTATGGTTCCCATTCGACCGGCGCGGTCACACTCGACGGTACCGGCTCGACGTGGACGATCAGTGACGACCTCAGCGTCGGCTACCTCGGCACCGGCACGCTGGATATCACTGGAGGCGGCGAGGTGATTGTCGAAGATGATACCTGGGTTTCTCAATGTTCCGGCTCGTCAGGGACGATCAACTTTGACAATGGGACACTTACCACAGGTGGGCTTGCGTGCGCTGTCGATGATCTTACCGGCACGGGGACGATTAACACCGGCGGCCTGGTCAGTGACGTGGATTTGGTTTTCGACGCCACGCATGGATTGAAGCGGACCTTCACGATTGACGTCAACCCCGACCAGAATATTACTGTCAACTTGGATGTCGATGGCTCCGGTCTAATGGGGGGCGGCTATAGCAGTCACGGAACGATGAGCGTTTCAGATGGTAGAGTCGTTGAATCGACTGCCGGGTACATCGGCTACAAGTCCGGCTCGACCGGCGCGGTGACCGTCGAGGGTGCAGGCTCGACCTGGTCGATCGGTCACGTCCTCTCCGTCGGCTCCCACGGTAGCGGCACGCTGGATATCACCGGCGGCGGAGCGGTCAGCAGTTACGTGGGCCACATCGGCCGCTGGTCCGATTCGACCGGCGCGGTGACAGTCGAGGGTGCTGGTTCGACTTGGACGAGCAGTTCCCTCTACGTCGGCCACGCCGGCGACGGCACGCTGGATATCACCGGAGGCGGAACGGTCAGCAGCGAATGGGGCCACATCAGCTTTTACTCCGGCTCGACCGGCGAGGTGACAGTCCGCGGTCAAGGCTCGACGTGGACGAACAGTCGAGACCTCGAAGTCGGCGAACGCGGCGACGGCACGCTGAATATCACCGGCGGCGGCGCGGTCAGCAACGGCTATGGCAACATCGGCCGCTTGTCCATCTCGTCCGGCGAGGTGACAGTCGACGGTACCGGCTCGACGTGGACGAACAGTGGCGACCTCTACGTCGGCCGCTACGGCGAGGGCACGCTGGATATCACCGGAGGCGGACTTGTCATTGTCGGTGATACTCTGACCATCGACGACGATAGGGATGGCGACGGCTTCATCAACATGTCGACCGGCGGCATGCTGGCGCTGTTCGGTGACGCCGATGATTCATTGAGCGACTTCCTGGGACTGATTGAGGGTGCGGACGCGATACGGTACTGGGATGATGACATCTCGGACTGGGATGACATCACTCACGCCACGATGGGCGTGGATTACCAACTTTCCTACCTGACCGCAGGCGATCTATCCGGCTATACGATGCTCACGGTCCCCGAACCCGCCACGCTCGCGCTCCTGGCCGCAGGGCTCGTTGCGCTGGTGGTGCGGAAGCGCAGGACCTGAGACTCCGACGCGGGAAACCAGTGACCGGCTAAGCGGGGAGACTGGCGCGAACCCCGGCCGCGGGCTTATGAGGCCCGTTTACGGGCCTTCGTCCCCGCGAAGCGGGTATAGGCCCGGCCCTTTGGGCCGGGTCCACGAGGGCCCCCGCCTCCTCTCCTTCGGAGCCCGCTTCAGCGGGCTTTCTCTCCGCCTCCTCGGCTGAAGACCGAGAGGAGAAGCCCGCTGAAGCGGGCTCGTTGTTGGTCTATGAGGATGGATTCTATCGCCGTAGTGCCCCTTGACCAAGGCCAAAGGCCTTGGCCTAAACCCTTCGGGACAAGGCCCGTGAACGGGCCTGGCAGGTTCCAGGCCGTTGCCGTTTGCCAGATCGACGCCGTTCTCTGCGGGCTCTGCGTCCTCTGCGTTGAAGGCCGTTGCCGTTCAATCCGCAATGCACGCGCTCCCCTCCGGGTCGCGGCTAAAATGGCCGTTGCCGTTCAATCCGCAATGCTACTCTGCGAAGCACGAGTCCGAAATCCGAAATTGGCTTTGGCCCCTATTCCCCATCCCCTATTCCCCATTCCCTGCCGTTTTGTTAGAACTCTAACAAAATCCGGCCCCTCCCACGATTTTGTTAGAACTCTAACAACTTTTTGGTCCCTGCGGCGTCGCGCTCGCCGGTTGCGTTTTGGCTTTGGTGACTTACGTCAATTTTGCCCCCTCAAAAACCCCTCAAAAACGGAACAAAACGGAACAAAAACGGACAAAAACGGACACATAAATCGCAAAAACGGATCAAAAACCAGCGCGTTTTGCCTTACCTATCTTAACATTGAGAGCCAAAAAAGCCCCTCACGGCCCAGAATCAAGGCTCGGAACCAAAAAAAACGCGAATTTGGGTGTTTCGGCAAGGTGAAAATCGACGTAAGTCTTA
>JAUVZF010000023.1 GCA_030602705.1 Planctomycetota bacterium | reverse complement strand
GTACCGCAAGCCGGCCGCCACCTACAAAGGCATCCCGGCCTGCCCCGACAACCCGCCGGCGGGCGACCGGAAAGCCGCCCGAAATACGTTTTGCGCGGTCCTAACGCACCGCGCAAAACGGCGCATATCCGCGGCGACCTTCTCGTCGTGGGCCGGGCGCCGAGGAATGTGCCAAGAGTAAGGTCGCTGAAGCGACCTGGGATGGGCAGCGGTCGCCACCCTGGCACGGGTACGGCTCGTGCCGTGGCCGGCGGCGCCCAGCCAGGGTAGAAGGGGCGACGGGCCCTCGTGGACCCGGCCCAAAGGGCCGGGCCTGTACCCGCTTCGCGGGGACGAAGGCCCGTAAACGGGCCTCATAAGCCGGCGGCCGGGGTTCGCGCCAGTCTGCCCGCGTTAGTCAGTCACTGGTTTCCCGCGCCGGAGTCTCAGGTCCTGCGCTTCCGCACGATGAGCCCTGCGAGCCCTGCGGCCAGCAACGTGAGCGTGGCGGGTTCGGGAATCGTAGCGATCCAGGCCTCGAAGTTGCCGTCGGGATTCCAGCCATTGCCGGCGATCGTCAGGCCGTCGTCCGAAATGGCATAGGCCACAGTCGGCCTCCAGCCCGTCAAGTTTAAGCCGTACCCGTGTATTAAGACTTCGCGCAGGTCTCGCATCCCGTGTGCTTCATCCCAGATGAAGGCCACCTGTCCCGCTGCCGAAGATGAGTATCCAACGATGATGGAGCCATCGCCCGAAGCGTCTTGGGCAATGCTGTTAAAGTTGCCGCCTGGCAGATCGCCCAAGCCTACCATACCGGTGCCGGAGGTCCAGCGCATCGCCTCGGTTCCAAGGTCCGAGGTGCCATAGCCGACTATGACACGGCCGTCTGCGGATACGCCGTTGGCCTGGCTATCGAAGGTGCCGCCCGGCAAGTCGCCAAGGCTCTTAAGAGAGGAGAATCGCACGGCCTCAAAGCCGCGGGATGAGTAACTGGCGCCCACAATGACCGACCCGTCAGCCGATATCGCATAGGCTGAACTGTAACTGTAGCCGCCGCTCAGTTCCCCCAGGGCAACCATGCCGGTGGCGCTCGTCCACTTAAACGCCATGCCCTTCAGTGACATCACGTCGATGTTGCCGCAGCCCACCATGATCGAGCCATCGGCAGAGACATCATAGGCTCGTCCTTTGGGGTATGAGCCGGGCAGATCGCCGATGATGACGATGCCTGTGGCGGCAGTCCAGCGAAAGGCATCCCTGCTGGTGGATCCGACGATTACCGAACCGTCCGCCGAGGCCCCGCTGGCACCCGTATAATAGGGCAACGTGTCCAAGGCCACCATGCCGGTGGCCGCAGTCCATCGGAAGGCCTTCCCGTCGGAGGCCGACTTGCTCGATCCGACAACGACGGTGCCGTCGGCAGAAACCGAAGCAGCATAGCTGCCATAATCGCCACCCGGCAAATCGCCCAGGCCCTGGAAACTTGGCGTCGCCCCGTAGGCCGCCGCGGCACCCATTGCCAGCACCGCCGCACAGATAATCCATTTTGCTTTCATGGCACGCCTCCTTGTCCCATGCGTTCCAAAGAAAGGAGGAGACCGGCCACGCGGCCGACCTCCCCCGGTCCGCTGATTCCTTGCCGATCCGTCATCGCGCTTGTGCCTCGTGCGATCACTTCCCTATCCACTGCTCCGCCGCCACCTGCGGCGGTTATCGTCTCGGGTGCGGGCGTCCGCCTTTCGGGCACCCCCGCCCGCACCCCAAACCCAGTCCCCTCCAAAAAGGAAGGGGGAAACGGCCCGTAGGACCGTTTCCCCCGTTGCGACGATGCGAAACGCACCTGGTCGCACGCACCCCCGTACGCACGGCTCCTATTCAGTTGTCACGGCCGAAACCCAGTGGAGCGGTTTCGCCAAAGCCTGTTCCGCCCTTCCCATGCCATGCGGCCCCACCGAAAATGGGCGACCTCCGAAGGGCTGCTCCCTCCGAAAATCGCCCATAACCAACAATCGCAGATTGTATGTACGCAAAACGGGCCAGGCCGTTCGTCCCTCCCTGGCCTTACGGCCCACGGGGCAGGCCGAACGTCTTGGCCCGTCTATCCCTGCGCCCGGCCCCGCAGCCGGGCCTCTCTATCCCACAAAAAACGGGGCGGCGCCCGCTTCACACGCAGGCACAGCCCCGGGAACTCGCCACACACCCCCCAACTCCCATAAGTATACCACACGAATCGGTGCAAGTCAAATCAAAACCATTGCGGAATGCGGATTTACGCCTGCCACCCTGGCCCGTACGGGCCGTGGCACGCGGCGCGCGTCACTCGTCGGGGGTAAACCCCGACGCTACAGCCGCCGCTGAGGGTTCCCCCGTTCCTGGTACGTCGCCGGGTCACGTCAGCAGCCAGGCCATGATGCCGACGAGGGCGAGGCAGATGCCTGCGGTGAGCAGGAACCCGACCCACGACTGGGCGCTCGGCTTGATGATGAACAGGCCGCACGCCGTGATGAGGCGTTTCTCGGGCGGCACGGCCTCGTCGAGCGGCAGGTCGAGCCGGTCTTCCTGGCCGATGGGCACGTAGATCTTCTTGAAGAACTTCTCAATCACTTCCGTCTTCGGCGGTTTCGAGACGAGGCTGCCGATGATGCCGAAGATCAGGCCGACGAGCAGCGTCAGCCCCGTTGCGACCGCCCGGCCGAGTTCGACGTCGAACAGCGGCAGGAGGTAGCGTATGGTGATGAACGTGGTGGCGGCGGCAATCGTACTCGCGAACATGCCCTTGGAGTTCATGCGCCGCCAGAGGATCCCCATCACCACCGAGACGCCCACCGTGGCCGTCAGGTTGAAGAAATCGAGGATCGTCTTCACGACGCTCTTCTGCATGGCGACGGCGAAGCCGAGGGCGGCCGCAATGACCACCAGGCCCGCCAGCCGCGTCACTTTCACGCACTGTGCTTCGCTGGCGTCCGGGTTGATGTACCGCCGGTAGATGTTCTGCGAAAAGAGGCCGGCAACGGTCACCTGAATCGCGTCGCCGGACGACATCGCCGCCGCCAGCACGCACGAGAGCATCAGCCCCTGGAGGACGGGGTGCAGCAGGTACCGAACCGAGTCGCCGAATGCCGCGTCGGCGTGCACGGTCGTGCCTTTCTGGATGAGGAACGCGAGCCAGCACATCGCCAGGATGCACCAGCCCATCGTGCAGATGCGTTTGACGACGTTGCCGTAGGCGAACCCGACGCGGCCTTCCCATTCCGACTTCCCTGCTGCGCACACGCTCATGAGGTGCGGCTGGGCCATCATCGAAAACGGCGCGTTGATGCACAGCATGAGGACGGTCAGAAGCGAGAAGTACTTGGGGTCGAACAGGCTCAGGTAGTCGTCGCCCTGCTGCGCGGCGCCGACGAGGGCGGCCTTGGCGCCGGCCCATCCGCCGACCTCCGGCAGCGCCAACGCCGCCGGGATCGCAATGAACGACAGGGCGATGATCATCAGGCCCTGGGCCATGTCGGTCTTGATGGCGGCTACGATGCCGCCCCAGTAACTGTAGACCACGAAAACGGCCGTCGTGATCAGCAGAATGCCGTAGAACCAGGCTTTGGCCTCCGCCTCCGACTTCACGCCGCGAGCCCCCCACGTTTTCTGCTCCTCCTGCTCCTGCGGGTCGGCTTGGGGGCCGGTCGCCTGGGTCTCCATCTTCAGGACGGTCGCCTTGCCCATCATCCCCTGGACGGTGCGCGTCGTGGCGAGAAGGACGCTCGCGCAGCCGATGGTCGCGCCCACTGCGGCCACGATGACATACAGGGCGGCCGCCGCCTTGCCGAATCGGTCCTCGAAGTAGTCGGCCAGCGTCAGGCAGCGCATCCGTCGGACGATCGGCGCGATGATCCAGTAAAACGGCGTGCCGAACATCCACATCCACGATACCCAGATGCCCGATGCGCCGCGTTCCACCGTCTTGGAGGTGACTCCCGCCACGTCTCCCGGATGCGTGCCTGCCCCGAAGGCGTGCATCACCATGTACCAGGTACCGAACTGGCGGTTGCCCAGGAGGAAGCCTTCGCGGTCGTGGATGCCCCGCTTGCTCCACCAGCCCAGCAGGAGCATGCCGGCGAAGTACAGAACCAGAATGATCCAGATGGCGTAGTGAAGACCGAGCAGGTCCATGTGCGACGTTCTCAAAGAAGGTTCTTGTCCCAACAGCGGGGAGCCTGAAAGGCTCCAATTCGTCGGCCCAGGGCAACGCCCTGGGGTTCGGAGAAGATGGCGAATGACAAGCCCTGTCCCTACGGACCCGTACCGGGAAAGGGCGTTACAAACAGCACTGTGGCGCCCTTTCAGGGCTTCCTTTCTCTGGGACCGACCCGCCAAACCCAGGGCGTTGCCCTGGGCTTGAGGATTTCAGCCCTTCGGGCTGAGGTCCCCGCAAATGGGTCATGAACCTTAAAGAAGGCTGCGAGCCGCGAGCAACGAGTCGCGAGCCGGTTGCGGCTATTTCCACGCCGCCTCGGGTGGCTGGGCGTAGTCGGCGTATCGCTCGGCCACGTTGGCGGCTTTCTCGTCGCCCGCGTGGAAGTAGATGCGGTACCGCTGTGTCATTTCCTTGCCGGCCTCCATGGTGTGGCCGCCCTTCTGTTTGCCTTTGGTGAAGTGCTTGAGGCCGAACGGGTTGGCCGTCAGCAGGCCGTAGGTGCGGGCGTGCCAGGTCGTCGGGTGCCGCAGGTTGCCCGGCGCATCGAAGATGGCGAAGCCGAGCGTCTTGCCGTCGACCGCGCCCGAGCAATCGACCCATGCGGCCTTCTTTCCCCAGGCGCCGCCGGCGGTCTCGCCGCTTGAGTTGACGAGCCTTCCCTTGCTGCCGCCTTTGCCGTCGGCGCGGAACTCCGGCCGCATCCGCGCCGCACACAGGCCGCCCTCCTTCGTGTCGCCGAACTTCACCGGGCCGTACTTCGCCTGGAACACGAGTTCCAGGTCGAGCAGGCGGTGCGTGTCGGGCAGCCGATAGACGCGGGCGGTTCGGACCTCGGCCATGACGGGTTTCTTGCCGGCGGTGGTCCAATCGAGGGTCTCGCGGAACATGCCCATGACCGGGCCGCTCACGACGGTCTCGAACGTCTTGTGGACGATCCAGCCGGCCTTGTTGCTGATGGACCAGTTGTCCGCGCCGTTGACGTCGCCGTGGGCCACGTAGATGCTCGTGTGGTGCGGGTGGTCCTTGGCGACGTTGCCGGGAATCTTCTCGGCGGTCAGCGGGTACGGCCGCGTCATGGTAACCTGGCCGGGGCCGAAGACGGGCCAGAAGTACGGCCGGCGGAGTTGCTGGCCCGCCGGCTTCGGGTTCGTGAAGAGGTATGCCGTAAACGGCTTGCCTTCAATCGTGATGGCGATCGCCTGCGGACTGGTTCGCAGTTCAACGCCCTTGGCTTCGGTGCCGGGTGCACCGAGTTCGACCGTGTAGGTTTGCGTCTTGCCGGCGGGAAGGGCATCGAGGATCCACCACAGCCTGCCCTCGGTTACCTGGCAGGGGACCGCTTTGCCGCCGCTGGTCATCCTGGCGCTGGTCGCGCCGGCGGGCGCCTCGATGCTCATCGGTACGTGGGCGCGGGCCTGTTTACCTGCCTCGACGACGAGCGTCTTGGTGGCGGCCGGGCCGCACGACGCCGCAACCAGCAGCGCGGCGGCAATCACGAGGACGCGCGCGGTTCTGAAGCGGACGGCACGTTGCATGGTCTTCTCACGAAAAAGTGGCCC
Organism: Planctomycetota bacterium; assembly: GCA_030602705.1. Classification (GTDB taxonomy): domain Bacteria; phylum Planctomycetota; class Phycisphaerae; order FEN-1346; family FEN-1346; genus JAUVZF01. The sequence goes on along the minus strand of JAUVZF010000023.1, from coordinate 43,745 downwards.
GGACATGAGGGCCGGTTCACCATAGGCTTCGCCCTTGGCGCTGTCAAGGAATCCGTGTAGCCTGGGTCATGTGACGCCGGGAACCTGGACACGTACCTCATGATGGCAAGGTTCGCCCGAGGTGACTGGACGCTCCCAGGTTGGCTGTGGGGCCGCAAGCCTGGGGGTTCTTCAGAGGCCCCAAGCCTTGTGGAGGGTCTGATGATGTGCGATTGCTGCTCGCGTCGACAGTTTCTGGCCGCCAGTGCGCTGGGGGGCATGGCGCTGGCGACAAACCAGTTGGCGGCGGGGGGGGAAGCCGCGAGCCCGCCGCCCGCGCCGCCGTCGAAGGTCCGCATCTGCGCGATCGTTGCCGGCGCCCCGAGGCAACGAAGTTGGTGCGTTCCCCCGGCGAAGATCGAAGAGATAAAGCAGCGGTTGGCCGAGGCCGAAAAGAACCTCGGCAACGTGGAGTTCGTGGTGGGCCAGGCGAGCAACGCCGGGCAGACCGCCCGGCTGCTGGAGCAGGCCGGTCCGGACGCCCCGGTGCTGGCGATCAGCGCGAACATGTTCGGCCTCAGGCGCGTCATGCCCGTGGTCTTCCAACAGGGCCGGCCGGCGGCCGTCTTTCATCTGCCGGTGATCGGCGGGCACGACTGGTGCCTCGTTCCCCCGTGGCTGGCGGAGGGGCATCGGGTCACGCTGTTCAACAGCACCGACTACGGGGAGTTGGAGCGGGCGGCGGCGCTGTTGCGGGTGATCCCCCTGTTGCGACAAAGCCGCGTGCTCGTCTCTCCGCCGCTGAAGGGGACGCCCGAGTCCTTCGCGCCCGACCAGGTCAAGCAGCGCCTGGGGGTCGAACTCGTGCCCATGGTTGACCGGCGCTACGACGAGGCTCTCGCCGCGGTGGACGCCAAGGTCGCCGAGGCGGAGGCGAAGCGGTGGCTCGACCAGGCCGAGCGGAACGTCGAGCCGAAGCGCGAGGACGTCGTGAAGGCCGCCAGGGCCGGCCTGGCACTGGACCATCTGATCGCCGAGAATCGGGTTCAGGGGCTGAGCGTGGGCACGTGCATGCGCTGGCTGCCGCGCGGGTTCCCGTGCCTGGGGTTCTCCCGGCTGAACGACCGGGGCATCCCGGCCGCGTGCGACGGCGACATAGACTGCCTGCTGACGATGCTGATCTGTCAGTACGCCTTCAACCGGCCGGGATTCCTGGGCAATGCCGCCGGGGTGGACACGGCCCGCAACGCCTTTCATCTTTCCCACTGCTCCGCCCCGCTGAGGATGGAAGGTCCGGACGGCCCGGCGGCGCCCTATTTGCTGCGCCGGCACGCGGAGGTCCGCGGCGGCGCGGTGCCCGAGGTCCATTATCGCGTCGGGCAGAAGGTCACGTTCACCAAACTGATCCACCTCGAAACCCTGCTCGTTTTCACCGGAAAGATTATCGAGGCTCCCGAGGTCCCCGAGGGGACCGAGCGGGGCTGCCGGACGGAACTGGTCGCCGAGGTGGCCGACGGGTCCAAACTGCTGTTCAACTGGGGCGGCGGGGCGCTGGGCAAGAGCGCCAAGGACTACTATGCCTCCTTGCACCGGGTGGCCTACTACGGCGACCACGTGCAGAGCATCCGCCATCTGGCCCGCCTGATGGGCCTGCGGGTCGTGGAGGAAGGGTAGTCGCCCGGCCCCGACAGGACCGGCCGCGCGGAACGTAGCGTAGTAGCATTCAGTGGGTCATCCGGAACCAGGAGACGACGATTATGGATACGAGAATCAGCCGCCGGGGTTTCGTGCGAGGCGTGGTTTCGGGCGCTGCCGCCGTCACAGTGCTCGGCAAGCCGGTCCTCGCTATGGCGGGGGCCGCCGCGCCGAAGCCCACGGACAAAGCCATCTGGCCGTTCTACGTCTTCGACAACGGCCTGCGGACGGTCCCGACCATCGAGGGAAAGATCAAACTGCTCAAGGACCTCGGCTACGTCGGCATCGAGTACCACCTGAATCACAAGGGCCTGCCCGGGATGCTCGAAGCCCTCGACCGGCACGGCCTGACGCTGAACGCCGTCTACGCCGTGCCGTTCGTCGAGGATCCGCCCGACCCCGGCCTGCCGGAGTCCGTCAAACGGATGAAGGGCCGCGCCACCCGCATCGAACTGGCCATCCGCAGCCGCACATTCAAAAAACCGTCCGACCCGGCAGGCGACCAGAAGGGCGCCGACCTGCTGAAGCACGTCAGCGACCTCTGCGCCGACACCGGCCCCGTCGTCTCGGTCTACCCGCACACGGGGTTCTGGACGGAGAAGGTGGAGGACGGTGTGCGCCTGGCGCGCCGCATCGGCCGCAGCAACGTCGGCACGAACTTCAACCTGGTGCACTGGCACTGGGTCAAGCAGTCGCGGCCGCTCGGGCAGGTGCTCAAGGAGGCGGCGCCGCACCTGATGAGCGTCACCATCAACAACGGCACAACCAAGGGCCGCAAGATCTCTCCGCTCGACGAGGGCGACTACGACCTCGTGGGCTTCATGAAACTCCTCAAGAAGGTCGGCTACACCGGGCAGGTTGGCCTTCAGTGCTGGAGCGTTAAGGGGGCGTCGGAAGTGCACCTGGCACGCTCGATCGAGCGCTGGCGCGAGATCGTCAAGGAGGCCCTGGCGCAGCGATAGCCGCGAACATAGCGCGGCGGGTCTCCGCTCGCTTACGGACATTATGCGGCTACGCCCCGTTGGACGAGCGAGCGTGCCGCTCGGACGATGAGTTTGGCGGTGACATAGAGGCGGACTCTTGGGAGTCCGCGGACCCAGGGTGGCAGATGCGTCAGCCCCCCACCGAAGGACGTGAGATTGCCGAAGCGGGTCTCAATGGATCGACGCGTCTCGTACAGGCGGCGACCGAAGTCGCTGGGACCTTCCAGCATCGCGATGCTTCGCAGTCTCCAAGGGCTGTGCCGATGATGGCCCAGGCCGCGGTCCGCTCCGTACCGTCGGGCCGCCACCAGTTGTTGTCCGTGCCGGGCGGCCCGGTCGTAGACCCCGTTGGCATCGTAATTCTTATCTCCCAAAACGTATCCCTCCTGCGTCAGGACGGGCAGCAGTTGGATGGCGACCTTGCGTTCGTCCACGTTCAGCGGATGCACCTGCCAGGCCAACGGCATCGGCTCGGTGCCGTAAATCGCGTGCAGCTTGTAGCCGCGGTCCATGCCGCCGGCCCCTCGGCCGAACGTGGCGTCGGCGTCCTGACTGTGCCGACTGACCGGCAGGGGCATGCCGTCGATCACCTTCAGCAGGGCCGGACGATCCGACGTCCGGAAGGACGCCGCCAGAGCCTGAAGGAACTGCCGGGTGTCGGCCTGACGCAGTCGGCGACTCATCCGAGACTGGCCGGGCAGCGTGGCCGGCGGCCGCACGCCACACCAGTTCTCTCGGACGCAGGCCCAATACACGGGGCGGTCGTGGAGGACCGCCCACAGGTAGACGCGAACGACCCGGCCGACCGAATGCGTGTAGCGTCCCTTGGCAAAACGCCGGTCGATTTGCGAGATCGTCCGTGATACCATACGCCACAGTTCGCGTTCCATGCTGGTACTCCTTTCTCAAGGACCAAGTGCAACACCAGCATGGACGCGAACTCTTTGTGGCGCAAGCGTTTATATCTGAATCGCGCATAATGTCCTTACGCTCGCGGCTAGTTACACTCGCGCCCGACCAGCCACATGAGAAAACTAGCCGCGCACGTAAGTAAGCGGCGCAACCCCTTGGGCTACGAGCCCAATCAGTTGTCGCCACGGCATGCACACGCAAACGTGGGCATGGCACCCGACGGCGACGGCCTTCAGCCGCTCATCGAGCGCGGCCGCATGAAGCGCCACGGGGCCCCCTTGCCGCGATTGTCCACGTACAGGACGGCGGGCGTTTTTTGCCTGCCAATGCTGGACACTCGGCCGCTTCTATTGGTACAGTATGTTGCGAGGTGGCGGCAGAACGGGCGTCTCGCTGTCGCTGTTGGTGGAAGGAGCAGGCCATGGTGGCCGTAACCGAAGAAGTCCTTCAGGAGATGGTGCACGCCATCGTCCGGGAGGTGAACCCCGAACGGATCTATCTGTTCGGGTCGCACGCGCGGGGCGACGCCGGCCCCCGCAGCGACGTGGATTTGCTGGTTGTGGAGCGTGAGCCGTTCGGTCCGCAGCGCAGCCGGCTGAAGGAAGCCGGTCGCGTGTACCACGCGCTCTGGGGGACGCCCATCCCCGTGGACATCCTCCTTTTCAGCGAGGCCGAAATCGCGGAATGGCGGGAGTCCTTGAATCACGTTGTGGGCCGCTGCCTTCGGGAAGGACGGCTGCTTTATGAACGACCGCAAGTACGGACTGGGCTTGCTGGGACTGGCGCGTGACGACTTGGCGGCGCTGAACGCGATGATCGGCTCGCCGGAGTTCACGCCGGCCATCCGCGGCTTTCATGCCCAGCAGGCCGTCGAAAAGGCCTTGAAAGCGTGGCTTGCCTGCGTCGGCGTATGCTTTCCGAAAACGCACGACCTGCGAGTGCTTTTCGACAGGCTTGTCGAGGCGGGCGTGACCGTGCCGGAGCCGTTTCGTCAACTTGAGCGTTTGGGCGCGTATGCGGTGATGTTCCGATACGACGCCTTTGAGGGGCCGCCCGAGAACGTGGACTTTGCGGCGACCAGCCGCGAGGTCGAGGCGATCATCAAGCACATCGAGAAAGTCACCCAACGGGTACCGTAGCGCGAGCAGCGCCCACGTCACGCGAAATACGCCACGCCGCGCCGAAACACCCGCAGGCCGCCGCCTTCTTTGCCCGCGCCGCGGCGGGTCCAGTGGGGGTGATGCCAGGGCAGGACGTTGCGTTCGGGGTGCGGCATGAGGCCGAAGATGCGTCCGGTGGCGTCGCACAGGCCGGCGACGTCGCCGACCGACCCGTTCGGGTTCCACGGATAGCCGGCGCCGGTGTTGCCGTCGGTGTCCACGTAGCGGACGGCGATCTGGTTGCCCTTTTCGAGGGCCTCGATCGGCATGGCGTCGGCGGGGACGAACTTGCCTTCGGCGTGGGCGATGGGCATGTCGATGACCTCGCCCTGCCCGAGGAAGACGCAGCGGTCGGTATCGACGCGCAGGTGCACCCACCGGTCCTCGAACAGGCCGCGGTCGTTGCTCGTCAGCGTCGCCTTCTGAGCAAGCGTCACCCGGGCGCCGTCGGAGCCCGGCAGCAGACCGCACTTGACGAGCACCTGGAACCCGTTGCAGATGCCGAGCACCAGCCGGTCGGCCGCCAGGAACTCCTGGACGACGTCGGCCAGGTGGTGGACGATCTGGTTGGCGAAGATCTTGCCGGCGGCGATGTCGTCGCCGTAACTGAAGCCGCCCGGAATGGTCAGAATCTGGTAGTCGGCCAGGCGTTTCGGGTTCTCGATGAGGCGGTTGACGTGGACGCGTTCGGCCTCCGCGCCCGCCTGCTCCCAGGCGAATTGGGTTTCCTCGTCGCAGTTCGTGCCGGCGGTGCGAAGCACGAGGGCTTTCACAGGCATAGGTTTTACCTCAACAGCGCGCGGGCGGTCCATGTAGGCCGGGACAACGTCCCGGCGATCCAACAGCATAAAGCCGGGGCACGCCCCGGCCTACACCGGCTAACGGGCTACCAAGCCAGCATCGCGTCGGGCACGTCGTCGTTGGGCATTAGTCATTGCCGTTTGATTAGTCATTAGTCATTAGTCATTAGTCATTAGACGTTATCTTACCACGCCAGCGGCGCCTTCCACGCCTGACGCATCGCGTCGCAGGCGGCGTCGATGACTTTCTTGCCGCCGGGCGCGGTCACAACGAGGCGGGCCGTGTCGGTGACCTCGCCGATGCGGGCGCAAGGCAGGCCGTCGAAGCGTTTCTCGAAGTCGGCGGCGCGGTCGGCGGCCACTTCCACGAGGAATCGCGTCTGCGACTCGCTGAAGAGGATGCGGCCGTCGTCCTGGAGGCCGTCGGCTCGCGGCACGTCGGCGAGGGCAATATCCAGCCCCAGGTCGGCAGCAAACGCCATCTCGGCGGCCGCCACCGCCAGGCCGCCCTCCGACAGGTCGTGGCACGCACGGACGCAGCCGTCCGTGACGGCGGCGTGCACGGCCTCAAAGATCTTCGGAGCGAGTTCGGTATCGACGCGCGGCACGTTCCTGCCGATGGCCCCATGCTCGGCGTACCAGTGCGACCCGCCGCACTCGTCCTTCGTCAGGCCGACGAGGTACACCGGGTTGCCAACTTCCTTGAGGTCCATCGTGACGGCGCGGCCGACGTCCTCCACAATGGCCATGGCGCTGATGAGTAGCGTCGGCGGGACGACGATCGTCCCTTCGTCGGTGGCGTACTCGTTGTTGAGGCTGTCTTTGCCGCTGATGAACGGCGTGCCGAAGGCCATCGCGACGTCGTAACACGCCTTGGCCGCTAGGACCAGCGAGCCGAGGCGGTCGGGCTTGTCGCAGTTGCCCCAGCAGAAGTTGTCGAGCAGGGCGATGCGGTCGGGCCGTCCGCCCACCGCCACGACGTTTCGGACGGCCTCGTCGATGCCTGCGGCGGCCATCGCGTACGGGTCCACGTCGCCGTACTTCGGGTTCATGCCGCAGCCCACGGCCAGGCCCTTCGCGGAGCCGAGGATGGGCGTGATGACGCAGGCGTCGCCGGGCCCGTCCTCGCGCGTGCCGACGAGCGGCTTGATGACCGTCTGTCCCTGGACCTCGTGATCGTACTGGCGGATGACCCACTCCTTGGAGCAGACGTTCCAGGCGCCGAGGACGGCCAGCAGGTCGTCGGTGTAATCGTCCTTCGGGGGGATGTCCGGCTCGGGATGGTCGGGCGGTTCCCAGACGGCGGTGCTTTCGCGCCTGGGCACGCCGTGATGCAGAAAGTCCATGTCGAGGTCGCAGACAAGGTTGCCGTTGTAGCGCAGGCGCAGGCGGCCGGTGTTGGTGAAGGCGCCGATGACGGTGGCCTGAACGTCTTCGGAGGCGAACAGCGCGAGCAGTTCGTCCACGTTCTCGGGCGGGACGGCCAGTGTCATGCGTTCCTGGGCCTCGGAGATCCATATCTCGGTGTACGTGAGGCCGTCGTATTTGAGCGGTACCTTTTCGATAGCGACCTCGGCCCCGAGTTCGGCGCCCATCTCGCCGACGCTTGAGGAGAGCCCGCCGGCGCCGCAGTCGGTGATGGCGGAGTACAGGCCGCGGTCGCGGGCGACGATGAGGGTATCGGCCATCTTCTTCTCGACGATGGGGTTGCCGATCTGGACGGCGTGGCTGAACTCCGTGCCGGTGGTGTGGGTGAGTTCGCCGGAGGAGAAGGTTGCGCCGTGGATGCCGTCGCGTCCCGTGCCGCCGCCCACGACCACGATGACGTCGCCCGCCTTCTGGTGCTTGAAGCAATCCTTTCGCGGCAGCAGCCCCACGTTGCCGCAGTAGACGAGGGGGTTGCCGAGGTACCGCTCGTCGAAGTAGAGCGCGCCGCTCGCGGTCGGGATTCCCATGCGGTTGCCGTAGTCGCGGACGCCGCTGACGACGCCGCGCATGATGCGCCGCGGGTGCAGGACGCCGGGGGGTAGTTTGTCGGCCGGGTAATCCGGCGGGGCGAAGCAGAAGACGTCGGTGTTCAGGATGGGCTTGGAGCCCATGCCGGTGCCCAGCGGATCGCGGATGACGCCGCCGATGCCCGTGGCCGCACCCCCGTACGGTTCCAGGGCGCTCGGATGGTTGTGAGTCTCGACCTTGAAGCACACGCACCACTGGCCGTCGAACTCGACGACGCCGGCGTTGTCTTCGAAGACCGAGACGCACCAGGGCTTTGCGAGTTCCTTGGTGGCGCGGACGATGGTGCTGGCCAGGAGGTTGTCGATCGTCTCGCCTGCGAAGGTGATGAGGCCCTTGAAGGTCTTGTGGACGCAGTGCTCGGACCACGTCTGGGCGAGGGTTTCGAGTTCCACGTCGGTCGGGTCGGCGCCGGCCTGGCGGTAGTGCTTCCGGATGGCCTTCATTTCGGTCAGGTTCAGGAACAGGCCGCCGCGCTTGCTGATCGTCACGAGTTGCTCGTCGCCGGCCTGGCGAAGCGGCACGCGGACGAGATCGAACTCGTAGGGCGGGGCGTCGCGGAAGACCGACTCGCCGGTTTCCTCGAACGCCACGTCTTCGATGACGGCGTTGGCGAGGATCCTGCGGGCGATGGTCTCGATGTCTCGGCGCGACGCGTCGCCCTGGAAGTAATACTTGCGGGCGGTGGCGCAGCGGTCGACGTCGATGCCCATGTCGCTGGTCGCCTGGAGCGTGCTGTTGGCCACAGGGTCCATGACGCCGGGTTTGCGGCGGACGATGACGGCGGGCCGCGGGTCGGACACGCCCGGCTTGCCGTCCGACAAAACGTACTGCTCGACGACGGGGTCGGTCACGAGTTCGCGGGCGATGCGCTCGACGTCCGCTTCCGGCGCTGCGGTGTCGAGATAGAACAGGCGTGATGCTTCGACGGCCTCGACGGTGGTGATGCCGAGGTCGCGAACCTGGTTGAGCACGTCTTGGCCGTGGGCGTCGTAGGCGCCGGGCCGATGTTTGACTTCGATTTGCCAGTCCATCGTTGAACGCTTTCGCTTTGCAGGTGAATGCGCGGCCGGCACGTCAATGTACGCCGGCGCGTCGCCGAGAGCGCGCCGGGCAAGCCCGGCGGCTAACCCGGGTTACTGGTACGAACTCGCCGCGTAAGCGCGGCGGCTAACGCTGAGCGAGGTGGTCGCGGCGTCGCTTGGCCTCGGCCAGGTGGGCCTCAATGGCGTCAGCGTCGCTGTTGCGCACGGCGTCGCGAACGTCGGCCAGGATGTCGTGGAAGCGTTCGATGGCCGCCGCGATCTCCTCGGCATTGCTCAGCATGATGTCGCGCCACAGGGCGGCGTCGCCGCCGGCGACCCGCGTCGTGTCGGCCCAGCCGGGGCCCATGAGCGGTTCCGCCTCTTCCGACACGGCCCGCACCAGGACGGACGCGACGATGTGCGGCAGGTGGCTGGTCTGGGCCAGGAGCCGGTCGTGCACCTCGGGCGACACCTGCCGCACGACCATGCCCAACTCTTGCCACGTGGTGACGACGCGGACGAGCACGTCGGCCGGCGTCCGCCCGGTTGGCGTGACGACGCACGTGGCCCCGTCGAACAGGTCCGGCCGGGCGTGCGTGATGCCGCGTTTCTCGCTGCCGGCAATCGGATGGCACCCCACGAAGGTGCAGCCTTCGGGCATGAGGGGCTCGAGCGTGCCGAGAACCCGGGCCTTGGTGCTGCCGACGTCGATGACGACGGCGCCGGGCTCGAGGACCCCCGCGATCTTCCTGAGGATCCCCTCGAACAGGCCGATGGCGGTGGCGAGGACCACCAGGTCGCTGCCGCGCACGCCCTCGCACGGGTCAAGGGTTACCTCGTCGGCGGCGCTGCGAAAGAGGGCTTCATCAAGGGTGCTCTGGCGGTGGCCGACACCGACGATGCGCCCGGCCAGGTCGCGTTGCTTCAGCGCCAGGCCGAGGCTGCCCCCGATGAGGCCGGTGCCGATGATGGTGACTTGGTTCCAAAGCGTCATAAGCGGCGAGAAGGCTGGGGTCCACGTCCTCCGGGTCAACGTCAGCGGCTGTACTTTAGACGGCGCCGGCGGATGGGTCAACACATTTTCGATCTGCCCGCTGTGCGGGGTGTGGCAACGATTTCCGGCATGGGACGATTTCCTGCGGCTTGGCTGTAGCGCCGGGGTTTATCCCCGGCGCATCCTGGCCGGCGCCGCCGCCAACGGCCGTCCGTACGGGCGCTACAACCTTTTTGCCGAGCCGCCGCCGGCCGGCTTTTTGCGATTGATGTAGCGGCCGTGCGCCGATAGAATCCAGCGTTCTTACACGCCCTGGCTGGGCGCCGTGGCGACCGCTGGGGTGGTAGATGCAGCGTCTGCCGGCAAGCGCGAATGCGGCGGGCGCGAGGGGCACGCGGGGGAGGGGACCACCCACCGACGGCAAGGCATTCATGCTGAAGACCATCGACGGCTTCCAGATTCTGCGTAAAGTGGCCGAATCGGATACGGCCGAGATCTACCACGTGGCACGCCTTGTGGACCGAGGCCGCGGCAACGAGTACGCCTGCAAGGCTCTGCGACGCGAGTACGCCGCCAACCGCGTCGAGCGAGCCCATCTCCAGCGGGAGTACCGCATCTGTTCGGCTTTGCATCACCCGAACCTGATCCACGTCCACGAACTTCAGTTGAGTGCAGCGCGGCCGTTCCTGCTCATGGATATCGTTCACGGGCCGAGTCTGCGGCAGCGTCTGGACCAGGGCCGACCGCCGCTTGCGCCGGCGTTGGCGTGGCTGGCCCAAGCGGCCGACGGCCTGGGATACTTGCACGAGGCAGGCTACGTTCACCGCGACGTGAAACCGCAGAACACCGTCATCGGCGACGGCGGCGAGGTCAAGGTCATCGATTTCGCCCTGGCCGTCCGGCAGGACGACTCGCTCGGCAAACACCTCCTGCGCCGCATCGCCGAACGCCGCCGCCCCGGAACGTGGTCGTACATGTCGCCCGAACAGATTCGGAACAAGCGTCTGACGGGGCTGGCCGATATCTACGGCCTCGGCGTCACGCTGTTCGAGGTGGCGGCCGGCCGGCTGCCGTACTCGGCCGAGTCGCCGCAGGAACTTCTGGAGCAGCATCTCTACGCCCCCGTTCCGTCGGTTCGCACCGTGGCGCCGGACGTGCCGGCCGAGGTCGACGACCTGGTGCGCGCGATGATGGCCAAGGACCCCCTTGACCGGCCCACGGGGATGCAGTATGTCAGTGCGAGGTTGCGGTCCATCGTGGCGGCCGAAGGCGCCGGCCCTTCCGGCAGCGGCGGCCTTCGGCACGGGTAGCGCCGCGAGCGGCCGTCCGGATCTCGCGCGAGAGGAACTCGGCGGACGAACCCTATGGCCCGTGCGTGCCTCGAATTCGAGAAGCCGTTCGCCAAGTTCGAGGAGCAAATCCGCCAACTCGAACGCGACCAGCGCAGCCGCAACGTCGACCACAGCGCTGAAATCCGCAGCATCCGGCACAGCCTCGTCGCCATGATCCGCAACACCTACGACGCCCTCACGCCGTGGGAGATCGTCCAGGTTGCCCGCCACCCCGATCGCCCGCAGACCGCCGATTACGTGGCAGCCTTTGTCAAGGACTTCAAGGAGTTGCACGGCGACCGCCTCTTCCGCGACGACCAGGCGGTCATTTGCGGCTTCGGCCGCATCGGCGGCGAGAAGGTCGCCATCGTCGGACACCAGAAGGGACGCGACACACGCGAGAAGGTGGCCTGCTTCTTCGGGTGCGCCCATCCGGAAGGCTACCGCAAGGCGCTGCGCGTGATGCGCCTGGCCGAGAAGTTCGGCCTGCCCGTCGTGACGTTCATCGACACCCAGGGCGCCTACCCCGGCATCGGGGCGGAAGAGCGCGGCATCGCCGACTCGATTGCCGTGAACCTGCGAGAGATGGCCCTCTTGAAGGTGCCCATCGTCGGCACCGTCATCGGCGAGGGTGCTTCCGGCGGGTACCTGGGCATCGGCATCGCCGACCGTCTGCTCATGCTCCAGTATGCCTACTGCAGCGTCATCACGCCGGAAGGGTGTGCGGCCATCCTGTGGCGGACGGCCGAGAAAGCGCCCGACGCCGCCGAGGCACTGCACCTGACGGCGGCGCACCTGGAGGCCTGCGGCGTGGTCGACGAGATCGTGCCGGAGCCGCTGGGCGCTGCCCATCGCAGTCCGCGCGAGATGGCCACCACGCTGGAACGGCGAATCGGCCGGCGCCTGAGAGAACTCAAACGGATTCCGACCGACGAGTTGCTCCAGCAGCGGTATCAGAAACTTCGCTGCGTCGGCGTGGTGGTCGAGGCCGATAAACACTAGCCCCCTGTGGTAACAGGGGGTCGTGACAAACACTAGCCCCCTGTGGCCGACACTAGCCCCCTGTGGCAACAGGGGGTGCGATGCCGTCCGATGCCGTCCGACGCCGACACACGCCGACCATCGGGGGCGCCTCAAAGGCATGGCGATGCGACTAGCGGCGGCCGTGTGGCTGACCCTTACGGTGTTTGTTGCGGGCGCGGCCGCAGGGCCGGCGCCGGGTACGGCTCAGGAACCGCTTGAAGTCGAGGTTGTCAAACCTCGGCCGTTCTCGAAGACGAAAAAGCCTCTGATTGCCGTCGCCTGGCGGAGCGACCTGGCTGCCGCCAAGGCCGAGGCCGCCCGAGCCGGCCGCTGCGTCCTCATCTTCTTCTTCGCCGATTGGTCGCAGCCGTGCCAGTGGATGAACGACGGCACCTTTGCCAGCCCCCTCGTCGCGCAGTTCGTCAACCGCAAATTCATCCCCGTTCGCGTCGATGACTCAGGCGCCACCAGCCCGGTCACCAAGGCGTACGACGTGCGGCTCTATCCGACGCTGCTGTTTCTGGACCCCGGCGGCAAGGCCCTGCACGTGGTCCTTGGCCCGCGTCCGCCGGACGCGCTGATTGCGCTGCTGAAGCAGGTGACCGGCCTGCCCGAGTTGATGGTCGCCCGCAAGCACAAGCCGAACGATCTTGAGGCGAACTTCGCACTCGGCAACGCCTTCGCCATCCTGGGGCAACTGAAGCGCAGCGCCCCGTACCTGGAGCGCGCAGCGGCGCTGGCGCCGAACAATGAGAACGGCCGCCTGAGCCAGGCCCGCCTGCTCCTGGCCGTCGTGCCCCTGGAGGACGGCGAGTCGGAGCAGGCCCTCAAGAACATCGAGGCGTATCTGGTGCAGTTCAAAGACGCACCGGAAGCGCCCGTCGCCATCTGGTACCAGGGGACGATCCTGTTTCAGGACGGCCGCCTGGAGGAAGCACGCCAGTACTTTGTCAAAATCCTGCGCAGGTTCCCCACCCATCGCAAGGCCTACGACGCCGACAAGGCCATCGAGGCCGTCGATGCACGACTCAAGGCCGGGAAGGCCCCCAAAACCAAGCCCTCTCCGCCGACGCCCAAGCAGCCCGACGCCCAACCCAAGCCGGCCAAGAAGCCCGTGGGGTGACCCGTGCAGCCGCGCGCGGCCACGGGTGGACGGGCCGTCCGCTGTCGTGCGTCTTCACAAAGCACCGGCGCGTCGGGTGGCACGGCATCGGCAAAGCCGAGTTTTGCCCGTCGGGTGGCACGGCAGCGGCAAAGCCGCGGCTGTGGGCCCGAAACCGAACGCCAAAGGGAGATAAGGTCTATGTCAGCCGGAACTCCCCCGCCATGCTTGCCCGGCCGTGCGTTTTTCGCGCCGTGTGCCACGGCCGGCCTTGTCCAGCCGTGCGTTTTTCGCGCTGTGTGCCACGGCCGGCCTTGTCCGGCCGTGCGTTTTTCGGAGCGGGCACAAGCGGCCTGCCCCGACACTTCGCGCGGCCCGTATGGGCCGCGCCCCTGCCCGACGCGCCAGGCCAGCGCCGGTGATTCAACTTGACGGACCTGACCTCTCGCATTACTCTACACCCACGACAGCCGTAGGCCGGGGCGTGCCCCGGCAATCATGCTGAGGGCAGGCGGCTTGGCCGACTTGGGCATTGCCTCCCCAGAACCGCCCGGCCCGAAGCCGAGGGGCAAAGGGAGATAAGGTCTATGTCAGCCGGAACTCCTCGCCGCTGCTCGACCATCCGCAGACCCTGCTCGGCCGCACGCTGCGGCCGCAAAAGCCGCGACCGAAGCCTGAGAGGCGGAGGAGTTAATTACCTGTCACCGGAAACCCCCTTGAATACTGGTAGTGGCGCGGCGGGCCGAAGCGACCTGGCCACTCCGCATAGCAAGGAGGCTGTTGTCGTGAAGGCAATAATGATTGCGACGATGTCGGTTTGCGCCACCACCGTGTTGCTGGCCGGCTGTGGCCCGCCCAGTGTGCGTGGTCCCACAACGGTTCAGGTGAACCACTCTTCACCCAAGGCGGTTGTGCGTTCTTTTCACGCGGCTATTGAGGAACTGGATCACGCCGCCATGGTGGAGTGCATGGCGCCTGATGAGCAAGCGGACTTCGGCGTGCTTCTGGCTCTGGCCAAGGCCTTAGACGAGAAGGCGAAGCGGCTCCGTCGCCTCGTCGAAGAACGGATCGGTGAGGAGGAAGCCGACCAGGTGGTGGGAAACCGCGGGGTGGGAGTGGTCGGGTCCCCTTTGGGGGACGTGATTGTGGACGGAGACATAGACTGGGGGCGCGTGCGGTTGGAGGAACGCGGGGAGGAAGCCGAGTTCTTCGTCGAGGGTCGCCCTTGGAGCGCCTGCAAGGTCACGCGGATCCGCGGAGAGTGGTATGTGACGCAGGGCTTCAAGGCGGGATTCTGGCCCAAGGAGATTGATGATGACTCCCGAAGGCGTTGGCTTGGCTGGTTGATCGACATTGCTGAGATGCTGTATCAGAAAGTGAAGAATGGATCCGTTAACAAGGAGAACTGGTACGACTTTCTGGCCACTGTTCCGCCTCCGCCTGCTGGAGAGGTAGGCACCCTCGAGGCCGTGCCCCCCCCGATTAGGGGGAGCTATAAGGGCGAAGATGTGACTATGACGGAGGGGGGCAGCTGGCGCTTAGAGATCAGGAATCTGGGCGGCCCGACGAGCCTGCTCGCGTACCGGTCGGTGCGGGTCGAAAAGTTCGACACGTCGCTGATGCGCGGAGCGGTTCCCCGTGACATGCTGGCGGAGGTTCGGCCCGCCATTCAGGCGAAGGTGGCGGAACTGGAGCCGTTCGCGGGAGGCAGGGGGGCGAAACCGGTTCTTGTGATCCGCGGAAGGTTTCTCAACTACGATCCGGGCGGGTCGGTCCCGGGGCCGGTAGAGCTCATCAGGAAGCCGTCCCTGACCGCCCAGATTGAACTCGTGGACGGCGCGTCGAACAAGGTGCTCGGCACCGCGATGGTCACGGGGATGTTCAAGAGCGCCCTCCGCCCGGGGGCGAAGGAACTGGCCAACGGCATGGCCAAGGCCGTGAAGGGCCTTCTGGAAGCCCACATGAAGAAGCCCGAGTAGCGCGCGGGTCGGACGAGAAAACACCAGGGCGGTCTCGCCGCGGGGCCGGGGTTCAGGGCGCCTCGGCCGGGTCGCTCTTCGAGTGACAGACAACTTAATTCGCCTTGACGTGGTGGGGTGTGGCGATAGGGTGGCGGCATGCTTTCGCCGTGTGCCACGGCCGGTCTTGTCCGGCCGTGCGTTTCTGTGTATGTTGACCTCATGGTCGCACGGATTCGAAAGCGCCGCCGCGTATTCAACGAGCCCGGCCACGCTCACTACCTGACCTATTCCTGCAAGGACCGCCTGCCCCTGCTCTCGGCCCGATCCCGGCATGAACAACACACGGCCGGACAAGACCGGCCGTGGCACACCTTGGTGTTGCCCTTGGGGCAGTTCCGCGCACAGGCTACTTAACTCCGCGGCAGAAAACTACCGCTTCGTCGGCCGGTCGGCGGCGGCGTCTGAGGTTCCCTCGGAGCGCGGCACGCCGGCGGCGAGTTTCCCCTTGTTCGCCAGGAGTTTCTTCAGGGCCTTCTCGGCGTCTTTGGGACTGGCGCCGCGGGGACCGCGGCTGTGGAAGGCGATGCGGCCGTCGACGTCGATGACCGCCGTCGCCGCCTGGTGCACGTGAAACGCGTTCCAGGCCTGGCCCTTCATCGTGTCGATGAGGACGGGCAGCGTAAACTTCAGGCCACGGAGGCAGTCCGTGGCAGCCAGGACACGTTCCTGGAGCGTGGTAGTCTTGCCGATCTCCTTCGGGGTTCGGACCCGGGCGCCGCCTTCCTTTCCATCCTTCACGGGGTGGGCTTCACGCGTGTACACAAAAAAGAACGTGACCTTATCCTTGTACGCCTTGTACAAGGCCTGCATGGCCGGAGCCACGCGGCGGAAGGGCGGTCAGGTGTAGGATGACACAAAGATGCAGACGGGCCTCTTCGACCACACCGCCGAGAGTTTGACCTTCTCCTCGCTCAGTTTCCCGAGCAGATTGCCGTCCTTGGTCTTGGTCAGCACGAGGCGCGGCAGTTCGACGTCAGGCGCCTTCTGCCCGATGATGAGCAGCGGGGGAGTCTTGCGTCCGCCCGGCCGCCGCCTTGGATCTCTCGGCGCAGCCGCAACCTGGGTAAGCACCAGCGCTGCCGCAAGACACGCGAGCAGCACACGCAACTCGCGACGTTTGAGACGGTGCAGCATACGCTTGCTCCTCCCAATCCCCCCGTGCTTATACGAGTGAACGCCCCCCTCCGCAGGCGGGTCTTTGGCATTCGGCATTCGGCATTCGGCTGGGCGAGCCACCGTTCGGCAACGGCACGCGCTTCCCTTCGGGTCGCGGCTAAAAGGGCTGTTGCCGTTTGCCGTTCAATCCGCAATCCGAAATCCCAAATCCGAAATTGCCTTTGCCCTATTCCCCATCCCCTATTCCCCATTCCCTGCCTTTTTGTTAGAACTCTAACAAAATCCCTGCCCCTCCCTCCATTTTGTTAGAACTCTAACAACTTTTCGGCCTCTGTGGCGGCGCGCTCGCCGGTTGCGTTTTGGCTTTGGTGACTTACATCGATTTTGCCCCCTCAAAAACCCATCAAAAACGGAACAAAACGGAACAAAAACGGACAAAAACGGACACATAAATCGCAAAAACGGATCAAAAACCAGCGCGTTTTGCCTTACCTATCTTAACATTCGACCCCCAAATCGCCCCTCACGGCTCAGAATCAAGGCTCAGAACCAAAAAAAGCGCGCATTTGCCCGTTTCGGCGAGGTGAAAATTGACGTAAGTATTATGCAGCAGGACGCATGTGTGGGCAGCCCACACCAAGTGGCAACGAGGGGTTGGGCGGCAGATGGGCCCGGATCGGCAAGTGAGCGGCTCCTAGGCCAAGTGCCGCGCCAGGTACTGGCCCGTGTAACTTGCTTCGACTTGGGCGACGTCTTCGGGTGTGCCTTCGGCTACGATGCGGCCGCCGGCCTCCCCGCCTTCCGGGCCGAGGTCGATGATCCAGTCGGCGCTCTTGATGACCTCGAAGTTGTGTTCGACCACGACGACCGTATTGCCCATGTCCACGAGGCGTGCCAGGACGTCGAGCAGCCGCTGAATGTCGGCGAAGTGCAGGCCGGTCGTGGGTTCGTCGAGCACGTAGATGGTGCGTCCGGTTGATCGTTTGCCGAGTTCGGCCGCGAGTTTCACGCGTTGGGCCTCGCCGCCCGAGAGTGTCGTGGAGTTCTGGCCGAGTGTGATGTAGCCCAGGCCGACGGCGTTGAGGGTTCCGAGTTGCCCGACGATGCGGGGGAAGTTCTCAAAGAACGCGAGGGCCTCACTGACACGCATTTCGAGCACGTCGGCGATTGTTTTGCGGCGGTAGGTGATTTCGAGCGTCTCGAGGCCGAATCGCGTGCCCTTGCACTCGCGGCAGGTTACGTACACGTTGGGCAGAAAGTGCATCTCGACTTTGCGGACGCCCTGGCCTTGGCAAACCTCGCACCGGCCGCCCTTGACGTTGAAACTGAAACGCCCCGGCCCGTATCCGCGGACCTTGGCCTCGCGTGTCTGAGCGAAGACGCGGCGGATCTGGTCGAAGACCTTCGTGTAGGTGGCGGCGTTGGATCGTGGTGTGCGGCCGATGGGGCTCTGGTCGATCTCGATGACGCGGTCGATCTGTTCGGCGCCCGCCAGACGGCGGTGGGCGCCCGGTTTGACGCGGCTGCCGTACAGTTTCCGCCGCAGCGCCGGCACCAGCGTCTGAGCCACCAGCGTGCTCTTGCCGGACCCGCTGACGCCGGTCACGCAGACGAGGCACCCAAGCGGGATCGTGATGTTGAGCGACCGCAGATTGTTCTCCTGGGCGCCGAAGATGCGGATGCTGTGGCGTTTGCTCGCGCGGCGGCGCTTTGTCGGCACGGGAATCGTCTCGGCCCGCGTCAGGTACTTGCCGGTCAGCGATGCGGGGGATGCGGCAATCTCCTCCAGCGTGCCCTGGGCTACCACCTCGCCGCCGCGAGCGCCGGCGCCGGGACCCATGTCGAGGATGTGGTCGGCCGTGCGGATGGTGTCCTCGTCGTGCTCGACCACCAGGACGGTGTTTCCGAGGTCGCGCAATCGCAGGAGTGTGCCGAGCAGACGCCGGTTATCACGAGCGTGCAGGCCGATGGTCGGCTCGTCCAGGATGTAACAGACGCCCACCAGACCGCTGCCCACCTGGGTGGCGAGGCGGATGCGCTGGGCCTCCCCGCCCGAGAGCGAATCGCTCGAACGGTCGAGCGTCAGGTACGAGATGCCCACGTTCTGCATAAAGGTCAGACGCGAACGGATTTCGGCCAGGACCTGCCGGGCGATGATGCGCTTCTCGCCGTCGAGGTGGAGGGTCTGGAAGAATCCGGCGGCCTCATCGACGCTCATGGCGGTGATCTCGTGGATCTGCTTGCCGGCGACCTGGACGGCCCGGGCCTCCGGCCGAAGGCGTGCCCCGTTACACTGGGGGCAGGGCTGGGCGCTCGTGAAGCCCTGGAGCCATCGCCTGGCGTACGCGCTGCGTGTCGTCTCGGCGAGGTTGCGCAAACTCGGCACAACGCCCTCCCACTCGGCGTCGGGTGCGGCCGCCGTGCCCTTCGCGCGGCGGAGCGTGCCGCCGTGCAGAAGGACCTCGCGGGCGCGTTTGGGCAACTTGCGGAACGGCACCGTCTCATCGACGCCGAAATCACGGACGAACCGCGCGAGCGCCTCGCTGTAGAACGACCGGTACCGGCGCGGGCCGTCGCGCCACGGGGCGATGGCGCCCTGGGCGAGCGAGCGGTCTCGGTCCGGCACGACAAGATCGTCGTCGAATTCCAGGTACGTCCCAAGGCCGTGGCAGTGCGGGCACGCGCCGTATGGGCTGTTGAAACTGAACAGGCGGGGCGTCAGTTCCTCCAAACTGACGTTGCACTTCGTGCAGGCGTACCGCTGGCTGTAGAGGACGTTTTTCCAGTTGCCGACCCCTCGCTCGTGGCAGATGACGACCAGGCCGTCGCTCATCCGCAAGGCCTGCTCCACCGAATCGGCCAGCCGCGAACGGGCCGCTTCCTTGGCGACGAGGCGGTCCACAACGACTTCGATGGTGTGACGCCGGGTCTTGGCGAGGTCCGGCATGTCGCGGATCTCGTACATCCGTTTATCGACGCGGACGCGGACGAAGCCGTCGGCCACGATGCTGCGGATGATGTCGCGGTGCTCGCCGCGCTGGCCGCGCACCAGCGGCGCGAGCACGATCAGCCGCGTCCCTTGCTCCAGGGCGAGGACGCTCGCGACGATCTCCTCGGCGCGCTGTGGCTGAATCTCTCGGCCGCACTTCGGGCAGTAAGCCGTGCCGACCCGCGCGAACAGCAGGCGCAGGTAATCGTGGATTTCGGTGGCCGTCGCGACGGTCGAACGCGGGCTGAATCCGGCCCTTCGCTGATGGATGGCGATGGTGGGCGGCAGGCCCTCGATGGCGTCGACGTCGGGTTTTTCCATCTGTTCGAGGAACTGGCGGGCGTAGGCGCTAAGCGATTCGACGTAGCGGCGCTGGCCTTCGGCGTAGATCGTATCGAACGCCAGGCTCGATTTGCCGCTGCCCGACAGCCCCGTGATAACGACCAGTTTGTCGCGCGGGACGCGGACGTCGATGTTCTTGAGGTTGTGTTGCCGGGCGCCCTGGACCAGGATGAACTCGTCGCCGTTGCCGTCGGCGACGGCCGCGCTCTCGGCCTGCGCCCTGTGTGGCGGCTTGCGCGGCGGGCGAGATGATGGGTCCTCATTGCTGTTCGGCAACGACGGCTCCTTGAGGCATTTTTCTTTCCAACCGAACCCCCGATGTTACCAGCACACCGCTCGGTTGGCAAGAGCCGTAAGGGGCAGGAGTTTCCCCATGCCGTTTCAGGTTGGGGGTTTGGCGAAGGCGAGGACGCGTTGTCGGCCATCGCGGATACCGGACGCGTTGCCGTTTATGGAGTGCGGCGGCCTGCCGCCGCTTTGCCGCCGGCGGCCCGCGCGGCCCGCAAGCGGGCCGGCGAACAGGGGGTTGCCTTGGGCGCCTTTCCGCGAAACCTTCCGGCCGGTTGAGCATTGATACTGACGGGGTCAGGCCGTTAGGGTGACACCTCGTGCTACGTAGCAGGCCACTTCGCAGAGTAGCATCGGCTTGGGCATGAATGCGCGCACGCACTTGAGACGGGTAACCGGTAGGTCTCCCGCTTTCCGGATTCTCCAGATAGGAGGTGTAAGATGAAGCACGCGGCATGGATGGTCGCAGTTATGGTGGCGTTTCTTGGGACGGCGGTCCCGGCCGCGGTGGCCGGGGAACCGCCCCGCCCTGGCAAGAAGCCGGTCGGCAACGTCAAGGATGTCGCCGCCCTTGGCCTGCGCTGCTCGTATTACGTTAACGGCAGGATCCATGTCAATGTGCTTGGCACGCCGGAGGGGAAGCCGATCACCGTGCCGCCCATCAAGGGACAGGAGGACTTCAAACCGTCCTGGTCGAAGACCGGCGACATGCTCGTCTTCTTTCGCAGAGTGAAGAATGACCCCGTCGTGACCAATTGGAAGACCGTGCTCTGTGTGATCAATGTTGACGGCACGGGCTTTCACAAACTGACCGACGCCACCCACACGAATTTCAACCCTACCTGGACGCGTGACGGAACGAACATGCCCATCTGGAACCGGAAGAACCCGGAGACAGGCAGCTTCTACGTGATGCTGAGCAAAGTGGGCAACAAGCCCGGCCAAGCGGTCGCCATCAGCGACAAGCGCTATCACACCTGGGCATACACGTGTCTGAAGGACGGCAGAATCCTCGTACAGTCCGCACACCCGAAGCAGGGCTGGGGCTACTTTCTCATGATGCCCAAGGCCGGAGGGGAATCCCGCTACGAACGCATCGACTGCGAACTGGCGAAGAAGGGGCTGCTGGATCGCGTCAGTGTCTCGCCGAGCGAGAAGAGGGTCTGTTTCGAGTATCAGACGGGATTCGAGTACAAAGACACGGGACGCACGCTCTACATCGCCGACTTCGACGCGAGGAAGCGCACGATTACAAACGCCAAGCCGTTCGCCAACGAGGAGGCAGACCCGAATCGCTGGTTCGCTTACCCTCGATGGACCAAGGACGAAACAGCGATTGTGTACCATGCCAGCCCGTCACTCTACCTCTACACGCTGGAGGACGGTTCCACCCGGAAAGTGTCGACGAACCCGCGTGCCGACTACAGGTATCCCCACGGCGAGAAGTCGCCGAAGTAGGCTGCCCGGGAATCTTATGAGACTATGATTCGTGGCGCAGCCAATTGACTTGCACGGCGGCCGGCAGAGACGATCGAAGACTGGCGGAGGGATGGGCGACGCAAACGAATGAAGCGGAGGCTTAATCCCCATGCGAAGGCTTATCTTTTGCGTATTGTCCGTGTTGCTCCTCTCATCGGCGGTCCCCGGACAGGACAACTGGCCGCAGTTTCACGGGCCGAATCGCGACAACAAATCCGCTGACAAGGGGTTGCTGAAAAAGTGGCCGGAAGGTGGTCCTGTGCGCATCTGGGAAGCGACCGGTATCGGCGAGGGGTACTCGACAGTCGCAATCGCGGGCAAACGTATCCACACGACCGGAAGTATCAATGGTGATTGTGTCATCACCGTACTGGACATGGACGGAAAGAAGGTCTGGGCCGGAAAGAACGGCAGGGCCTGGGGAAAAGACTATCCAGGAACCCGCTCCACGCCGACGATCGCCGGCGGGATGCTCTACCACCTCAGCGGAATCGGGAATCTCGTATGCCTCAAGGCCGATGACGGAAAGGCGGTATGGTCGATTGACATCATGCGTAGATTCGGCGGTCGCAACATCATGTGGGGGCTGGCTGAATCACCGCTCGTTTTCGACGATAAGGTTGTCTGCACACCGGGCGGCAAGGCGGTCAGTATGGTGGCGCTGGACAGGAAGACGGGCAAGGTTGTCTGGGAGTGCAAAGGGGCCGGCGACCGACCGGGTTATGCGTCACCGATCCTGGTCGAATACAAGGGACTGAGACAGATCGTCACGGTGATGTCGGAATCCATCGTCGGGGTGCGCGCCTCTGACGGAAAGCGGCTGTGGAGGTATCCGCACAAGGTTTACGCTGACGAGAATATCACGACGCCGATTTTCCACGAGGGTTTTCTGATTGTCTCGGGTTGCGTCAGGAAGGGAACGACTTCGCTGCGGCTCGACGTTTCGGGCGATGGGTGCTCGGTAAGGAGACGCTGGCATAACCGGACGCTCGACAACAAGCAGGGAGGCATTGTCCTGGTCGACGGCAGGATCTACGGATACGCGGAGAGTCTCGGCAAGTCCACGCCCTGGATGTGCATTGATTTCAAGTCGGGCAAAACCATCTTTAAATCCGCTCCGGTGCAGTCCTCGTACAAGTACAGAAATGGCTGTCTCACCTATGCCGACGGGATGTTTTATCTCTACTCAGATGACGGGCACATGGTCCTGGCGAAGGCGACGGATGAGGGGTTTGATGTCACCGGGAGCCTGAAACTCAAGGATCCGGGAAAGAGACAGACGTGGGCGCATCCTGTTGTATGCGGCGGGAGGCTGTATATCCGCTACGGCGACAAACTCGGCGTTTATAGCGTCTCGGCCTGGAGACTCAAGTGACATTCCGAACAATAAGGCCCCCCCCAGACCTCTCGCTGGCCTGTCCTTTTGACGGCCGTCCTCTGCTGCCTCTGTCTCAGCGAAGACGGCGACACCTTCGTGATCCAGGCAGGGCCGGAGTTCAAACTTCTCGGCACGAACAGCCTGGGCGAACTCTGCATGGCCATGCCGGCGATCGTCCGCGATGGCCTGATCATTCGTACCGAATCCCACCTCTTGCGCATCAGGTAATCAGGAGAATCACGCTATGAGTCATTCCAGGACACGAACGGCCGAAACGGTTGACCGGCGGAGTTTCCTCAAGACGGGTGTGGCGGCGGCCGTCGGGACTGTTGCGGCAGGCGCCCGTGTCGTTGCGGCCGGCGGGCCATCGACCAATCCAAGACCGATTGCCACGCGACCGTTCGGCAAGACGGGCCGCAAACTGCCGATCCTGGCTTATGGCGGCGCGGGGCTTCCCAAGGTCTGGGGCAATCCGCTTTCGCTTGAGGATCGTGTGAGGCTGGTTCGCTACGCCTACTATCGAGGCATACGCTACTTCGATACGGCGGGCAACTACATGGAAAGCCAGTCGATTCTTGGTAAAGGACTAAAGGGCATCCGCGGCAAGGTCTATCTGGTCTCGAAGGTCGAGACGACCGTTCCGGGCCGGGTGCGCATGGCGGTTGAGAAATCGCTCAAAGAACTGCAGACCGATTACCTCGACGCCATCCTGATCCACGGCACGCCGGGTATCGAGCAAATGAGCGTCGAGCAAGCGATGAAGGTTCACGGCGAACTGGTCAAACTTCGCGATGAACGTATCGTCCGGTTCATCGGGCTCTCCGCGCACTCCTACTTCGACAAGGCGCTGGCCTTGATTTCCTCCGGCGGGTTCGACCAGTGCATGCTGTCGTACGGCTATATCCCGAGAGGGCACGATCAGATGTTTTCCGCCAGAATGGTCGAACTGCGCAATGCGTGCGTGGCGAAAGCCCATGAACTCGGCATGGGTATCGTCGCCATGAAAGTTGTGGGCGCCGGCGTTCTCGGCGCATGGTCAGGATACATTGTGCCGGGATTCGACAAGAAACGCCTCCAGCAACTGCCCGCCGCCGCAATCCGCCATGTGCTGCAAGACAAGCGGATTCATCTCCTCACGATCGGCATGCGTCTGAAGAAAGAGGTCGATGCCAACATCAAGACGCTCTCGGGAGATGCAACGTACACCTTGGACGATCGGGCGCTTCTTGCCCAGTTCTGCGCAAAAGCGCTCGACAGCAACCCCATCAAGGCGATGAGGGTTGATTGACCCCTTCCCGATTCTTGTGCCAGGCGTTATGAGAGAATCGGGTGACGATTCGCCGGCTGGGCCGGAGGGCGACCGGAGCGCCGGCCGCCGTGCCAATCGCCGTCCAGTCTTTCAGGCTTGCCATACGGCCCACACATGCACCGCTCCAGCACCGCCCCCCCGACGTGTGAAAACCCGCATAAACACCGGCCGCAAACGCGAGAACCCCGCGGCCTCTCGGCTCGGGGCTTCCTGTCAACCAGAGCGACCTCGGAAGTTCGCTCCTATCTGTTTGGCTCCCCGGACGCAACCCTCTTCGGGAAACGTGCGCAGCGCTCTCTGTTTGGCTCAGGCGGGTGCGCCGAGGCAGGGCCGCCTGAGCACTTCGTGTCAGAAACAGACCGGCGGCCGGCACGACCAAAGATCTTGCGCCGCCCGCTCTGCTACAGGCACAGTTCAGCCGCCGGACGGAGACCGCGCGTCCCACAGCAACCGCTGGTCCGTCGATGCGGCCTGCTGAGGTGCCGCCGCACGTGTCAGGTGGCACCGCTCGGCTGTCAGGTCGGGGTTCTTGCAGCCGCAAAGGTGAACGTGGACGCCGTGCTTGGCGGCCAGTTGCCGCAACCGCGTGAATCCCGCGCGGCGAATCGGCTGCGGCAGCGCAAGTCCGCCGCCGGCCCCGCCGCGCAACTGGAAGCGGTGGCCCTCGGCATACGGCGCGAGAATCCGCTGGAGCAGCTCGCGGTCCACGAGATGGTGCTTCAGGCCGGCCGTGACGGCCGGCCGGAGGAAGAGGTAACTGGCGGCCACGTCGGTCACGCCGCGCTCGCGGCACGCGGCCATGAGGGCCGCTAGACCTGAGTCGCCGTCCGTCACACCGTAAATCAGGGGATCGGCCCGAACCGCGACCGAGACGCCGGCGTCTTTGAGGCGCGAGATGTTGAGGAGCCGCTCGCCCACGGGCGCCGCGCCGGGCTCAAGCGCCGCACGGAGCGAGTCATCGAGCGTCGTGACGCCGACCTGAGCCGAGACGCGGCCTGGGTGGCGGCTGAAGAGGTCAAGGAAGCGGCCGGGGACGGCCCCCTTGGTGACGAACTCGACGCCGACGCCAGCCTCGAACAATACGCGCATCGTGCGATAGGTTTCCTCGAGCACCGCCTCAACGGGTTGGAAGGCATCGCAAGAGGGGCAGAAATACGCGGCGGTTGGCTTCCGGTGCTTGCGTGCAAGTTCTCTTTCGGCTCGCGCCGCCGTGTCGCGATAGACGAGCACCGTGCCCTCGCCCGGATACTGGGAGTAACCCCGTCCGTAACAATAGACGCACCCGTGAGCACAGCCGGATGAGATGTTGACCGTCGGCACGCCGGCGAGGCACGCGAGGCCCGACGGCGTCAGCACCGCCCCGCGGCGCTCGATGAAGCGAACGTTCACCACAGGCGCCTCCCCGGAAAGTCGCCAACGAGACCGTAAGTCCATGGCGCGACTGCTGACACCGCGTTTGGCACCGGCCTTGTTGCCTGCTCCATTACGGTACGCGGACGACCGCGATACCCGCGCGGCGCAGCAGTTCTCCGGTGACGCCTTCGCGGTCGCAGCACGGGCTGCCGCCCTTGAGGTACGCCCGACGCGCGCCAACGATTTCGGCGATCTCTAACCCACATTATTCACGAGATCTGCCGGTCCGCGCATAGCAAAGGCCTCGAAGTCCTTGTAGAATGCGGGTAACAGAAGCCTGCAGTCCACGCGGCAAGGAGGCCTTTGCATGACAGCCTGTCGAGAGCAAGTTACCTTTTCGTTCCACCCTTGTAAAGAGGTTGTCGCCGATTTTCGGGGCGGCCAGATCAGCAGCGACGCCGGGCTGCTGCCGGTGATCGACCTGGACCGCCGCCTGAGGTGGACGGCTCAGATCGCCGAGACGCTCCACTCTCGACCGAGAGGCCGGCAAGACCGAGCACGACCTCGCGCAACTCGTGCGCCAGCGTTTCTTCGGCCTCGTGGCCGGCTACGAGGACTGCAACGACCACACGCGTTTGCGTGACGACCCGATCCTGAAGGTGGCCGCCGGCAAGCCGCTCCAGAAGCCTCTGGCCAGCCAGCCGACCTTCAGCCGTCTGGAGAACGCCGTCACGGCCCGGGAGGTGGCCCAGCTGAACCGCCTCCTCGCCGAGCAGTTCATCCAAGTCCACGGCGGGCGCACGATCAACCGCCTCGTCCTCGACATCGATCCCACGGACGATCCCTGTCACGGCCATCAGCAGTTGGCCTTGTTCAACGGCTTTTATGGCCAATACATGTACCTGCCTCTCTTGGTCTACGAGCGGGAGAGCGGGATGCTCTTGGGCGTTCGCCTGCAGTCCGGGAACACCTTTCCGGCGGCGCGGGCGGCGCAGTTGCTGGGGCCGATCGTGCGGCGTTTACGGAAGCAGTGGCCGCAGGTGCCGATCATCGTTCGGGGGGACGCGTCCTTCGGCTGTCCCCAGATGTATCGGTTCTGCGAAGCGGGCGGCCTGGGGTACATCTTCGGCCTGAAGGCCACGAACCCCCTGAAAACGCGGACGGACGGGGCGTTGGCGTGGGTGAAGGAACGGCTGCAGCGCACGGGCGAGCCGCGAGCG
The DNA here is from genome assembly GCA_030602705.1 of Planctomycetota bacterium. GTDB lineage: Bacteria > Planctomycetota > Phycisphaerae > FEN-1346 > FEN-1346 > JAUVZF01. The sequence goes on along the minus strand of JAUVZF010000023.1, from coordinate 17,233 downwards.
CCGGCGTGGGGGGCTTTCGCTACAAGGCGGGCAGTTGGACGCACGCGCGTCGCATCCTGTACAAGGTGGAAGCGGGCACCGAAGGGACGAACCGGCGGTTCGGCATCACCAATCTGGAGGGATTGGCGGCGGACCTGTGGCCCCTCTACAACGACCGGGGGACGGCCGAGACGTTCATCGATGACTTCAAGAACGGCCTGAAGATGGATCGCCTCAGCTGCAAGCGGTTCGTGGCGAACGCGTTCCGGCTGGTGCTGACGGCGCTGGGCTACAACCTGATGCGGGTGTTCCGGGGGGCCCTGGTCGGGACGGAACTGGAGGGGGCGTCGATTGAGACGATCCGCAGCCGCCTCCTGAAGATCGGGGCGCGCGTCCGCCAGACGGTGCGTCGGATCTGGGTGCATCTGAGCAGTGCCTTCCCGCTGCGCGAGGTCCTGGCGCGCGTGGCGGCGGCCGTGCGGAGCCTCTCGCCGCCGGTCCCGACGTAGGGACGCCCCTTCCAGAGAGCCCGGAACGTCTCCTGCCCGGCCGTGCAAGGGGGCGGGTGTGCGCCGAGGCGGCCCGGGACGCCCGCCTGCCGCCGCCTCCCCCGCCTCGTTTGCCCTGGTGGGACCTCCGCCCCGCCGCAACGCGCCACTCGGCTCCGTCGAACCGCTCTCGACCCCCGTCGCCCCATGCGAACCCGCCGCCGACGAGGCATCATGAATAATGTGGGCTAACATCTTCAGGGGGCGCTGTCAAGCACGTTTCTTGGAGGTAATAGGCGAAACGGCGGGACAAGAAGACAGCCCCGCGGTCATCCGCGAGGGCCTTGGTCCAGGCAACCGCCGTTCATGAACCGTTGCATTCGCGTGCCCGAACGCTTTTTTGCCGTTAACTAACTCGGCATGTTAACCAGAGAGCGCGAGAGTCTGAGGCCGTTTCGTTTGGGGTTCGAGCGCAACCCGGTAGGTTGGGACCGAATCCCGAACCCGACAGCTTCGAACTGAGAGCGCGGGCGGCGAGCGGCGGAAGCGCCGTAAGCCTTTGCCCGGTTGCACTTACGGCGAAAGCCCCGAGGCGTGCTTCCTCGGGGCTCTCCGTTAACGTCCGAGCCGCGAATTGTTCGCGGTTTTCAGGTTGGCTCCCCGGGTAGGACTTGAACCTACAACCTAGCGGTTAACAGCCGCCCGCTCTACCAATTGAGCTACCGGGGATCACGTTCTCGCAGCCGGCCGCGCGGCTTCATGCGCGACCCACGCGGCAATCCTCTGACGTATCGGCCGCACGGCCGAGGCGCCTTAAGGTGAACCTCACACACCGAATCGAGCGCCAGAGGAAGTGTAGCCGCTCGCGCCCGACCCGTCAAGGCGCCGACCGCGCCGAAACAATCACAACGATGCGACGGCCTTTTTCCTGAGGACGACCGTCGTCTTGCCGCCGCGACGGATGGCCGCCTGACCCGCCACGCCGCGAGGCGGGTCGGTCGCCAGGAACACCTCTTCGCTCGTCCGTCCGAGCGTGATGCGCACGCCCTTGCCGTCGGCGAGCGTCTGAAACGCCGGCGCCTCGGCGCCCTTGCGGTAAGGATACAACACCGCCAGGAACGGCCGGCCGGGCGTCTGGGTCGCGCGGATGCCCTGCTGGAGTTCCCCTTTCCGCCACCGGTCGGCGCCGATGCGGAAACCGTTGGGGATCTCGCTCGAAGAGTCCTGCTTCGGCCACGCCCACCGTGCCAGGCGCACCTTCTCGTTCTCGACCCTCGCCATGTAGAGGACCGCGTCGGCCGCCAGTTGCCCGTCGAAACAAAACGTCTGCCCCTCCTGGCGGACCGACCGGGCGAGGACCCACAGGTTGAACGTGGCCGGCTCGGTCGAGGCAACCTCGTCGCGGATGACCAGGTAATCTTCCAGGGCCGACCCGGCCGGGTGCTTCACGAGCATCAGCAGCCGACGGTACCTCGCCGCGTGGTTGAGCCGGCGGCGCGGGAAAGCCGCACCCTCAGGCGTCTCGTGCGGATAGCGCGGCAACCGCCGCAGACGGCTGGTCCTCACCTGGCCGACCACAACGTCGCCGGACGCCGACGTTTTCATCGCCAGGAGTTGGCCGACGGCGTCCATGTTCTCGTTGTCTCCCAGGTTCACACGGTTATGCATGTGTTCCTGGTCCGGCCGTGGTGCGTCGCCCGATTGCCAGTCCAGGGCGATGGGCATCCCGGCGCCGAAGAAATGGAAACTCAACTCGTCGCCGTGGTACCCGCCGCGCGCGCTGCCGCACTTGAAGGCCACAAACGTCTCGCGCGGCGTGCCGAAACGGCTTCTCAGGACGGCGCCGAAGCCCTTGAACGCGCGGCTGCCCCAGTCGGCTCGCTCGAGGCGTGCGGCGGGAGCGTACGGATCCGCCAGGAGCACGTCGGTCGCCAGGTCGCCGCTGCCGCCGCCGGCGTAGTAGTGGCGGTACAGTGCCGCCCACGTGGCCGCGAGTTTCGGGTCGGTCTTTCGGATGCCCGCCGCCGCCACGCCGAACAGCCGCCCGACGGCGTCTTGCCACGGCGAGGTGTCGCCGAGGGGGGCGAGGCTTCGCCGGCCCAATCGCGGGTCGGGCGGCGTGTGCAGGTGACGCAGGAACTCGATCTGCGCCCGCCACTCGGGCCACTCAAACGGGTCCGCCAGTGCCGAGTTCTGCGCCGCCCGCGCCAGTCGCAGCAGAGGGACGAGCGCCGCCGCCTGCCCGCCAGGGCAGGCGCGGCCGGCGCCGTCCGCCGTTGCCGTGGTCCGCCGCAAGTCCTCCCGCAAGTCCCGCAGGCCGCGGTCCATCCACCGCCGGGCCTCCGGATGGTCGGGCATCATCGCCGCCGCGCAGATGCCGAGACCGTACATCTCGTGGTCGTGCCCCGTGCCGCCGGTGTCCCACCCCCCGCCGGACCCGGGCCGGTAGTTTCTGTCTGCAAAGACGTGGCCGAGCAGCGCCGCCCGTGCGTCGCCCGCAGGGCCGCCGGCCGCCGAGAGGTCCGCACGCACCATCGCCGCCGCCAGCCGACGCGCCTGCGCACCCGGCGCAAGAAACGCGTCCTGATACGAGCGGTCGAGGTACACGCCTGTGTCGAGGCCTGCGCCGGGCAGCCGCTCACGCCGACCCGCCAGGAACTCCGCCAGGTGCCGGTCACCTGGAATCTTGCCGCGAACCACGTCCATGACGAGCCGCGCCGCCGGCGTGTCCTTGCCGCCCGCAACGTCGTCGCGAATTTTCTGAAGACGCTCGTGCGTCGTGAGGATGTGCGGGGCGGGCCTGGCGGGGTCGCGTTTCCACTCAAGGACCCACTTGTTGAGGACGCGGTCGAGCGGGATGTCGGCGTGAGAGCGGATCAGGGCCTGGAGTTCCCCTTTCGAGTCGAACCGTTTCACGGGCCCCGTCAGGAGGGCCCATCGCCGGCGTCCGTCGGCCAGCGGAAACTCGATTGCCATCGCGCGGCCGTCCTCGAGTGCCCGCACGGCCGGGAACTGCTCGTACGGCCGCGACCATTCGCCGGCGCAGACCATGGCGGCGCCGACGGCCGGCCGCCCGTCGCCCGAGCCGACCGCCAGGCACACCTGGGCGCTGTCCGGGACACGGGTGCGCTTCGGCCGCAGCGTCGCGAACGGGCGGCCTTGGCGGAATCGCCCCGCCAGAGGGTCGCGCCGAACCTCGTACGCCGGCCGCGCGTTGCCGTCGGTGCCGACAAACCACGGCAGCCAGAGCGCCTCGGACGGTTTCAGGCGGTCCTTCAGCACGCACGCCATCCGTGCGCCCTCGCCGAGACGGTACTTCTCCTCGATGTCGATCCACGGTTCGCCGCGGACACCTCGGATCGTGACCTCGTAACTGCGCCCCTTCTCGTCGAGGACGTACTTCAGCCGCACCTCGCCGCGCAGTGGCCCGGCGGCTTCGACCGTCGTCTGGATTTCCTTGACGCGGCCGGCGCCCTGGAGTCGCCACTGTCCGTACCACGCCTTCGCTGCGTGCGGCCGGGCGCCGAGAACCGGCGCGGGCGTTTTGGCAAGGTCCAAAGGTGGGGCAAACGGCTTGGACGGGGCCGGAATCGCCACCTCGGCGGCGCCGGTCGAAAGGATGAGTCGGTCGCCTTCCCGTCGGACGGTCAGGCCGCCGCCGGGCTGCCCGGCCTTGCGCCCGTCGTCGCGGTAGGTCAGGCGGTAGGTTATCCGGCGGTTTTTCGGCAGGGTGATCTTCAGCCACAGCCGCGCGCGGCGGACGGCGTCGGGCTTGCCTTCGAGGACATCGACCTGGACGGGCACGGGTTCGCCGGCCGAGTCGGCCAGGGCGAACGTGTTGGCCGCGACCTTGGCCTCGGGAATCCGCACGTCGTGGTGGACGAGTTCGTCGGTCCAGGAGTAGCCGACCGGCTCGCGGAACGCGATCGTCTGGCTGTATTCGGCCGCCAGGACGGGGCCGCTGAGGGCCGCCAGGACGGCCAGCGCCGGAACCATTGCCGCAGGTCTCATCCGAGCCCCGCTCCGTTTCCCGCTCGATGTGATAGGGACGATGCGGGGAGGCACTGGCGGCCCCCATCCGCTTCCAGTTGAACCGTGTCGGCCAGGGTGAGTTTCCACCGTTTTGCGTGGGGGGGCGGTGGCAACCCGCTCGCTTGCGCTCGCGGCTCGGAACTCTGGGCAGGCGCGGCTCAGCCCTCTGGTCGGTGGCGGCTCAGCCCTCTGGTCGGTGGCGGCTAGCCCAGGGGTCAAACGGAGCCGCGACCGTAAGGGAGCGGGCAGCCCAGAGATCAAACGGAGCCGCGACCGTAAGGGAGCGGGCAGCGTGGGGATCAAACGGAGCCGCGACCGTAAGGGAGCGGGCAGCGTTGGGCTTGTGCAGCCCTCTGGTCGGCCGCGGTTAGCCCAGCAACTTTCTCAGGGCCGTCTCGAACGGGTCGCGGACACCTTTGAGCCACTTCTCGGCGGCGCCCGCGCGCTTCGTGAGGCCGGCGAGGCCAAGGTTGCCCGGGCCGCCCTGGAGTTTCTTTGATTTGAGGTTCTTGACGGGGTCGCGGTCCACGAGTTCCTCCAGGTGGGCAGCGACGTGGCGGTAGGCGTCGCGGAACGGTACCCCTTCGCCCACGAGTTCCAGGGCGCGGTCGGTGGCGTAGATCTCAGGGATGAAGCCTTTGCGCAGGTTCTCTTGGACCACTTCGAGTTTCTCGAACGTAAGGCACACGACCGAGAGCGACCCGAGCGTGGCCTCGACGCCCCGCATGAAGGGGCCCTTGGTCTCCTGGAAGTCGCGGTTGTAGCCCGACGGCAGCGCCCGGAGGATGCCGGCGATCTGCCCCTCGGCGCTGAGGACGGCGGCCGCCTTCGCGCGCACGAGTTCCAGGCCGCATGGGTTGCGTTTCTGCGGCATCATGCTTGAGCCGGTGCACAATTCCTTCGGGATGCGGAAGTAGCCGAACTCGGGCATCGAGCCGACCACGAGGTCCGTCGCCAGGCGCGAGAGGTCCACCATGACCTGCCCGCAGGCCGCCAGCGTCGCGAGTTCCGCCTTGCCGCGCGAGTTGGCGCAGTACAGGACGTTGTTCTGGACCTTCGCGAAGCCCAGGAGGTCGGCCACCATCTTGCGGTCGAGCGGCAGGGCCGACCCGTAGGCCGCGCCCGAGCCGAGCGGCGACTGGTCGGTCAGCGTGTGGGCGGCCTTGACGAGCGTGAGGTCGTCGAGCAGCGATTCGGCCCACGCCCCGGCCCACAGGCCCAGGCTCGACGGCATGGCGATCTGCATGTGCGTGCGGCCGGGCATCGGCACGAACTCGTGCTCTTTGGCGAACGCCGCGAGCGACCGCACGAGCGCGATGACCCGCTCCGCCAGAACGTGCAGCCGCTCCTTGCCCCAGAGGCGGAGGTCCAGGAGGACCTGGTCGTTGCGGCTGCGGCCGGTGTGGAGTTTCTTTCCGAGGGCGCCGAGTCTCCTGGTGAGGTACTCTTCGACGGCCGTATGGACGTCCTCCTGCTCGGGGCTGATGGCGAATTTGCCGGCCTCGAAACTCTTGAGGACCGCTTTGAGGCCCTTCAGCAGCCGGCCGCGCTCGGTCGCCTTCAGGATGCCGATCTTTGTCAGCATCGTCGCATGGGCGGCCGAGGCCAGACAATCGGCGCGGACCAGGGCGCGGTCCAAGAGGTGGTCCTGGCCGACGGTGAACTGTTCGATCTCCGGGTCGATGGAGTAGCCTTTGTCCCAGAGTTTAGCCATGATGCTCCCCTGCGTGCAGAGCCATTTCAGAAGAGCCTTGCCTCGGATGGGCTTGCCGGTTCGTGCTCTTCCGCGTGCAGTTGCTCTTCAACCCGTTCGCGAACCGTGGCGGGACACTCGCGCAGGAATCGCTCCCAGTCTGAGTCCTGAACGAGACGGGCAACCCGTTGACTCGCCACGAGGTACACCACAACCGTCTTGCCCTGGCGAGCCAGTCGTGCCACGTTGGCCAGTGTGCCTACGCTGTGCCCATCCCATATCATGAAGCCTGCGTCGGCTTCCTGAGCCATCAGGCGATCCTTGGTGGCATAGTACCGGCGGTCTCTTCTGCGTCGGCGCGAGGTGACGGCACGAAGCGGCCACTGGCCGATGTTGTTGCGGCATCTGCCGTTTATACAGAAAACCTCTACACGCCGGTACTCCTGCCGATGCAGATAAGCCTGGACCGCCTTATCGGCGCCGTCGGCGTCGCCAATCACAACAGGAAGTCGCCGCGCCACGATCCGGTCGATGTCCTGCTTGACCTGCTCGTCAAGGACGCGTACGTTCCTGGATCCGCCGATGAAGACGGTGGTCATCATCCTCTCCGCGTACGGGTCATGGCGAGGGCGTAAACGTCGGCCGCGCCGCCCTGGTCGTACAGGGCCGACGCCACCGCATTCATGGTGGCGCCCGATCTGTAAAGGTCATCGAAGAGAAGGAGTCGCCGCCCGCGGACTTCCTCTGGACTTAGCGTGAAGGCTCCCGCGAGCAGGCTCAACCGTTCGTTATAGTCAGACACGTCCTTCAGTTGGGGAGTATCTTTCGTCTTGGCGACCGCACGCTCGACAACCGGCAGACTCAGGCGCTGGCCCAAGGCTCTTGCCAACAGCAGGACGGGTTGATGGGCCCTGTTCATTCTCGTCGGCGGGACGGGCACAATGAATTCCACGCGGCTGTTCCATCCGCGCACGAAGTCCGCCGCCGTCTCAGCAAGTTCATCGACTACGGAAGTGTCTGACCGGTACTTGAGCAGGTACAACAACTCACCCACTTCGGATCGCTGAGTGTCGAACCGCGGATGGCCGAACTCGTCGTCCCCAATGTAGGTGCAGCTCAGGACGTGGTAGTCGAGTACGAACCCCTCGCGCCATCGCCCTACGATCTTCATAGGACTGGTGTGCGCCATATCCTCCCCCTCGGCAAAGCCGAAGCCTATGACCCTCCTGACGACAATAAAGTGTAATCGACATCCACGCGCATGGCAAGACACAGCGGCATGGCCCCGCCTCTGCCGTGTCCCCACGTGCAGGTTAGGTCAGGCTGCAGGGCTCAGTCGTCGATGCCGCCGCGACGCGCGAGGATCTGGAACGGCAGGCCGCGGATCGTGGCGGCGTCCTTGGCCATCTGCTGCGAGAACCCGCTCGATTTGATGGAGCGGATCTCCGGCGAAAAGAGGCTCGACGGGCTCTCGCGCTTGGTGATCTCGATGTTGCCCTTGTACAGTGCGGCCTTGTAGGTGCCGCTCGTGAACCGCGACGCCGCCAGGCAAAACGCGTCGAGTTCGCGCTTCAGGGGCGTGAACCACATGCCGTGGTACACCAGGTAGGCCCACTTGCGGTCCACGATGGCCTTGAACTCGAGTTCGTCCTTCGTCAGGCAGAACTGTTCCAGGTCGCGGCGCAGCCGCAGGATGACGTGTGCGGCGGGGGCCTCGTAGATCTCGCGGCTCTTTAAGTCCATGATGCCGTCTTCGAACATGTCGATGCGGCCGACGCCGCTCGCGCCGGCGAGAACGTTTAACTCCGGCACCAGTTCGCCCAGCGGCATGTCCCGGCCGCTCAGGGCCGTCGGGATGCCTTCGGTGAAGGTCAAGGTTATCTCCTCGACCTTATCGGGTGCCTTTTCGGGCGGGACGAGCCACATCCAGATATCGTCGGGCAGTTGCTGGTCGAGGCCGACGGCGCCGGAGGCGATGCTGCGGCACCACATGGTCTTGTCGTCGCCGCCCTCGATCTGCTCATCGACCGGCACGCCCCACGCCTCGCACAGGGCGCGTTCCTCGGCCCGCAGCAGGTCGAAGTCGCGGACCGGAACGAGGATCGTGCAGTCCGGGGCGAACATCTTGAAGACGTTGTGCATGCGGTACTGGTCGTTGCCCTTGCCGGTGGAGCCTTCCATGAGGGCATCGCATCCGAGTTCCGTGCCGCGCTTGGCGACCTCGCGGGCCACGAGTTGGCGGGTCATGGAGGTCGAGACCGGGTAGCCCTCGTAATCGGAGTTCGCGCGGATGGCCCTGGCGAGCCAGTTCTCGGTGAACTCCTCCTTCAGGTCGATCATGATCGGCTTGAAGCCGAGCGTCTCGGCCTTGGCGTTGCCGATGTCGATCTCTTCGGCGCCCTGGCCCACGTCGCACGTGATGGGGATGATGTTCTCATCCTTGACGTTGTACCTTCGGCGCAGCAGTTCGATGCAGAGGCTCGAATCCAGACCGCCCGAGTAGGCAAGCGCCACGCGCTGGACCTCCGGCACCGGCGTGGCCATGACCTTGGCCTCGATTTCCTTGACGTCCATAGGTGTATCCTTCCCATTGTGCAGCGGGCATCCGCTCTTGCGAGGGGGCATCTTGTATCGTGGCCGGGCGGCGGTGTCAACGAGATTGTTGACCTGGACGGCGGTGCGGGTGTGACCACGGATTATGGCGCGAGGCGATGTTCAGCCGGGTGGCACCCAGGCACGGCTATGGCTCGTGCCGCGGTCGAGCCACGGCAGGCTTGCCCTGCCAGGGTGGCCGGCTGGCTGCTTGTGCAGCCAGTGTGCCGGCCTGAAACCGTGCAGACACACTCGCCGCGGCGAGTGGCACCCCGAACGCCCTGACTGCCGCTGGAAAAAAGAGGCACATCCCTTGTGGCCGGACGGAACCGAGCCTATAATTATGGATTGTTTCAGGGCGCCGGCGCGGCGCGAGCGGGATGGAGAGGTGGCCGATGGAAGTCCGTTACTATCCGGACCCGGTTCTTCGCGAGCGAACCCGCCCGGTCGAGCAGTTTGACGACGCCCTGGCGGACCTCGCCCGGGAGATGGTCGAGACGATGAACCAGGCCGGCGGTCTCGGCCTGGCCGGGCCGCAGGTCGGCCTCTTGCTGAGCATCGTCATTGTTTCTGCCGACACGCAGCCGGGCAGCGAGATCGTGCTTGTCAACCCCGAGATCTACGACACCGATGGGTGGGAGGTGTCCGAGGAGGGCTGTTTGAGTTTCCCGGGCACCTACGTCAAGATCGGGCGGTTCGGACGCATTCGCGCGCGGTACCGCGACCCGAAGGGCGAGCCGCGAGAACTGGAGGCCGAAGGGCTGCTGGCCCGTGTGATTCAGCACGAACGGGATCACCTGGACGGCAGGCTCCTCGTGGACCGCATGTCGCCTATCCAGCGGATGACCCAGCGACGGCGGCTCCGCGAACTCAAGGACCGATACGAGCACCGAACGAGCGAGACCAGGACCGGCTTCGAGGCGGCTCGATAGAGGCGCCCGGCACGCAGGAAACACCTATGCGAATCGTCTTTGCGGGTTCCGGCAGTTTCGGCCTGCCATCGCTGCACGCGTTGGTCGAGGGCGGCCAGGAAGTGGCGCTGATTCTCACGCAGCCCGACCGGCCGTCGGGTCGAGGCCGACTCGTTCGCATCGGGCCCGTCAAGCGGTTTGCCCGCGAGCGCGGCATCCCGATGCTCCGGAGCGAGAACGTCAACACGGCGTCCGTGGTTCGGCGGGTCCGCAGCGTGCGGCCGCAACTGCTCCTGGTGATCGCGTTCGGTCAGAAGATCGGGCCCAACTTGATCGAGATGCCTACTTACGGTGCCGTCAACCTGCACGGGTCGCTCTTGCCGAAGTACCGCGGGCCGGCGCCCATCAACTGGGCTATCATCAACGGCGAGACCGAGACCGGCCTGACGGTCATCGCCATGACCGATCAGATCGATGCCGGCGACATCCTCGGCCAGCGGGCCACGCCTATCGGTCCGAACGAGACGGCCGGCCAACTGCACGACCGCCTCGCGGAGTTGGGCGCCAGGCTCGTGACGGAGACCGTCCAGGAGATTCCCCTCGATGAGGTCGAACGCCGTCGCCAGAACGAGAGCCAGTCCACCCTGGCCCCGCGGCTCAAGAAGTCCGACGGGCGGATCAACTGGAACCGGCCGGCCCGCAGCGTCCACAACCACATCCGCGGAATGGCGCCATGGCCGGGCGCGTTCACCCACTTGGTGATCGCCGGCAAGAAGAAGACGCGTCTGCGCCTCGGCATCGACAGGGCCGTCCTCTCGCCCGTCCCCGCCGGCGAAGCGGTGCCCGGAACCATCGTGAACGCCGCCGCGCAGGGCATCGAGGTTGCCACGGAGCGCGGCATGGTGCGCCTTGTGGAACTCACGCCTGCGGGCAAGCGGACGATGACGGCGGCCGACTTCGTGAACGGCTACCCGGTCAAGCCCGGCATGCGCTTCACCGCCGTCCAGGAGAAAGCGAGTGCCCGCCGTCGTTGACAAGGCCCTCGTGGCGCTCAACAACCTCTCGGTCCGGCTCCGCCGCACCAGGTGCCGCCCGGACCAGGTGCTCGTCCTGTTCGCGGCTTGCCTTCAGCGCAGCGAGTGCGACCGCCGGCTCGACGGCGGTCTGTCGAACTGCGCTCGCTGCGGAAAGTGTTTCGTCTCGCAGTTCCTCGACCTGGCCGACCGGTACGGCCTACAGGTGTTCCGCGCGACCGGCGGGCGCGACGCTGCTGCGCGCGGCCGCGACCCGAACGTCAAGGCCATCGTGGCCGTCGCCTGCGAGAAGGAACTCCGGGCCGGCGTGTTCGCCTGTTTGCCCAAGGCCATGCTGGCGCGGACCATCGCCCGGCCGTGCGGACCGTGCAAGGACACGACCGTTGAGATGGACGAGGTTGAGGCGGCCGTCCGGTGGTTTCTGCGATGAGCGGCGCACTGTCGGCTCGCGGAGCGGCGCTGGAGGCTCTCGGCCGCACCGGTCGCGGGCCGCCCTTCCTTCGTGACGAACTCCACGCCATCTTCGAGCGTAGCGATCTCGCGCCGCGCGACCGTGCCCTGGCCACACAACTTGCGACCGGCACGGTTCGGCATCGGCGGACGCTCCGCCGCCTCCTGAGCCACCTGCGCGGCGAGCCGGGCGGCGCGGGGGCGATTCAGCCGGCCCTGCGCCTCATCCTCGAGGTCGGCGCCTTCCAACTGCTGTTCCTCGACCGGGTGCCCGACTATGCCGCCGTCAACGAGGCGGTGGAGCAGGCCGGGCGGGCGGCAGGAAAGAAGGCGGCCGGGTTCGTCAACGCCATGCTACGCGGCGTCGGCCGACTGATTCTCGGACGCGACCCGGACGGCGCCCCAGCCCGCGACGCCTTGCCGCATCCCCAGGGCGGCGTGGTGCGTCTTGGCGCGGATGTCTTGCCGGACCCCCAGGAGAACCGGGCCGCGTTCCTCGGCGCCGCCTACTCGTACCCCGACTGGTTGGTCGGGCGGTGGCTGGAGGCATTCGCCGACGCGACCGAGGCCATCTGCCGCTGGGGGAACCGGCGGCCGCGAACCTTCGCGCGGGTCAACCCGATGCGGCACGACGCCGCCGACCTCCTGCGGGCGCTGCGGGCCGAGGCGCCCGACGTTGCTGAAGGTCCGCGGCCGGGGTCGCTCGACGTCTCGGCCCTCGGCGCCGAGCGGCTCGAGACGCTCATCCACCAGGGGAGCCTGACGGTGCAGGACCCGTCGGCGATGGCGGCGGTCCAAGCGCTCGCACCACGCAAGGGCGAGACCGTGCTGGACCTGTGTGCCTCGCCCGGTACGAAGACGACACAGATCGTCGAAGCGATGGGCGAGGGCGGTGTGGTCGTGGCGGCGGACCGCACCGACGAGAAACTGCGGCCCATCCGCAGGACGATTGCCGAGCGGGGGCTCGCGAGCGTAACCGTCTGCCTCTCGGGCCAGATGAGGGCGGCGGCGCCGCTGAGCGGTTTCGACGCGGCACTGGTCGACGTGCCGTGCTCCAATACGGGCGTGCTGGCGCGGCGGGTGGAGGTGCGGTGGCGGCTCAAGCCGAAGGACGTGCCGGAGTTGGTTCACCTGCAATCGGCCCTTCTTGCCCAGGCAGCGGCGAGCGTGTGTCCGGGCGGACGGCTCCTCTATTCGACGTGCAGCCTCCTGCCCGAAGAGAACGAGGGCGTCCTGGAGACGTTTGTCCGAGAAAATGAGAACTGGCGCGCCCGGCACCAGGAACTCATCCTGCCCGGTCCCGACCACGACGGCGCCTTCTGGGCGCTGCTCCGGCGAACGTAAAAAGGAAAAAGGTTCCAGAAGAAAAAGGTTCCAGGAACCTTTTTTTCGTTTTCTCGTTTTTGACGGCAAAACCGGGCTTTTGTAAAAAAGGTTCCTGGAACCTTTTTTCGGCGAAATCCGAAGGGTGGCTCGGAAGTCGCCTTCCGGGCGAGAAAACTGTACCAACGCCACGCCCTCTTGCCGAGAATAGGTATATGGCCCTCGACGTGGCGAATCGAGAGATGTACGGCAAGGTGGCCTTCGGCGCCTACGTGGGCATCGTGGGCAACCTTGTGCTGGGCGGTGCGAAACTGGCTGGCGGCATCCTCGGGGCGAGCGAGGCCCTCATCGCCGACGCCGTCGATACCCTCAGCGACAGCATCACCAGTGTCGTCGTTCTCCTCGGCGCTTGGTTTGCCTGCCGGCCCGCCGATGCCGAGCATCCGTACGGTCACGGCAAGGCCGAGGTCCTGGCCGGGCGGTCGGTGGCGGTCATCGTGATGCTGGTGGGTATCATCTTCGGGTACCGCGCGATCACGAAGATCGTCAGTCCCGACCCCCAGATGCCCGCGCTCTGGACACTCTGGTTCGCCCTGGCGAGTATCGTCGTGAAGGAATGGATGTTCCGGTACAAGATTCGGCTGGGCCGGCGCATCAAGTCCGAGAGCCTCATCGCCGACGCCCTGAACCATCGCAGCGACGTCTTTTCGAGCATGTTCGCGGCGGCGGGCATCACGGCGGCCATCTACTTGGGGCCCGAGTGGCGGTTTCTGGACGCGGTTGCGGCCGTCGCGATCTGCCTGATCATCTTCGGCATCGGCGTGGCGGCCTTCCGCCGGACGAGTTCCGCCCTGATGGACCAGGCGGCCGACGCCGAGACGCTGGTGGCCATCCGCAGCGTGGCCGCCGGCGTGGAGGGTGTGAAGGGCACCGAGAAACTGCTGACCCGCCGCAGCGGCCTCGAGACGCACGTGGACCTGCACGTCGAGGTTGATCCCGAGATGCCCGTCGGCCAGGCCCACGCGATCGCCTCAGCGGTCGACGCCGCCATCTGCCGCCAGGTGCCCGGCGTCACGCACGTCACGGTCCACGTCGAGCCGTACTTCCCGGACGATCATTGAGCAGGCAGAGTGGAGGGGGTGCGATAGCAGTGGCATCCGTCATTGTCGCTGGAACTGCCTACAGCCGCCTGTACACCTCCCGCCGGTGACCGATGCGCACCACGAGGACAAGCAGGAGGTCGTCGCGGATCTGGTAGATGACTCGATAGTCTCCTGCACGGATGCGGTACAGGTCGTCGGCGCCCCTCAGTTTTTCTCGCTGCGGGGGATGCGGATTCGACCCTAGTTTACCTTCCGCAGGCGGTAGTTTGGTGTGCCGAGGCGGGCGGCTTCCATCCGCTGGATCTGGATGTATGGGTCTTTGCCGTGGAGGCGCTCGAACATGTGCCTGCCTTCGACGAGTTTGTGGCCGGGTGGCAGGCTGCCGGGCAGGGGTTGGCCGTCGCGCGTCAGGTCGAGGCTGGCGCTCTCGACGGCCACGATGTCTTCGGAGGCGAGGATGCCGACGTCGGGAATCAGGGCGGGCGTCGAGAACTCCCAGCAGTCGCAGTACACCGTGATCTGCGTCAGGAAGTTGATGTGCAGGACGCGGCCCTTATCGAACGTGCCCAGCACCTCCTTCGTCGCCAGCGCCAGACCGTGCTGGAACGGGATGAACCCGCCGCCGATGATCTTGATCGCACCGGTCGGGCAGGCCAGGACGCAGTGGCGGCAGTAGACGCAGTGGTGGTAGAAGATCTCGAGGCGGTCCCGCTCGTCGTTCCAGCGTGCGGCGCCGCGGGTGCAGGCCTCGACGCACTTGCGGCACTTGATGCAGAGGTTCTCGTTGTACTTGAGGCCGCCTTCGAGTTGATGCAGGCGCCCGCGTGTCTCCTGCGTCACGCAGCCCATCGCCAGGTTCTTGCACGCGCCGCCGTACCCGCAGTCGCCGTGCCCCTTGAAGTGGCTCAGGTTGATGAGGGCGTCGGCGTCCTCGATGTTGCCGGCGACGTCGATTGACCGCAGCGTCTTGTATCGGACCTTGTGCTTATAGCGGAAGGTGTCATCGACGCCGGCGGCGCCGACGAGCGGCGCCCCGAGCACCTCGGTCGTGTACCCGCGTGCGGTGGCGGCGTCGACCGTGAGCGACCCGTCGGTGACGAAGACGCGCTTTGCGCCGGCCGCCTTGATCTTCTCAATGAGCAGGCGGATGAAGAGCGGCGGGATGGTCGTGAAGCCGATGCCGCCGCCCACGTGCATCTTGACGGCCACCGTCCCGCCGTCGCAGACGCGCTTCATCGGCAGGCGGGCGAGCATCCTCTGGAACTTGGCCGGCAAGGTGGCCTTGGCCTCCAGCCGCGCGACGGCCGCCGGGGCGAACAGGACCTCGGCCGCGGGTTTCCGCACCCGGCGTTTCTTCGTGGTTTGCGCTGTCTTCGACGTTGCCATCGTCTCTGTCTCCCAACGATATGGTGCTGCGCGGGCGCGTACTTTACGCCGAACGCAGCGGATGTGCAAGCATCGGTGGACAATGGCGTGTCAGCGGTCGAGAAGCCGCGACGCGGGAATCGAGACGCCCGCAGCATCCGCCTCGCGCCGCGCCTTGGAGATCTGCCAGGCCGCAAAGGCGATCAGCGCCGCCAGGCTGATCGCCAGCAGCGCGAAGAACAGCCAGTGTTTCGCAACCGGTCGCATGGCTGTATGCTACGCGGCCTTGGCGCCCGCCGCAACGTTTTGCTGCCATCGGCGTTTGACATGCTCCCGCTGTTTGCTACGATACGAAGGCGTGTGCCGTTCGAGCCCGGAGCGGCAGCTCCGGGTCATGTTCCGCCGCACAGCGCCTCTCATAAGGGTTTGATGCATGCGCATTCTCGTCACCAACGACGATGGCATCATGGCGCCGGGCCTGCTGGCGCTCAGGCGGGCGCTGGCGGAACTCGGCGAGGTGACGGTCGTTGCCCCGACCGTGGCCCAGTCGGCCGTCGGCCATGCCATCACGCTGACCGAGCCGATCCGCGTCCACCGGATGAACCTCGGCGACGGCCTCTGGGGTTACGGCGTCCAGGGCAGCCCGGCTGACAGCGTGAAACTCGCCCTGCTGGAACTGTTGCCCGAGCGGCCCGACATCGTCGCAAGCGGCGTCAACCTCGGCACGAACCTCGGTGTCAACGTCCTGTATTCCGGCACGGTGGCGGCTGCGGCCGAGGGCGCGTTCTTCGGTCTGCCGTCGGTGGCGGTCAGTATCGAGGATTCCGACGTCGTGGATTTCGACGGCGCCGCCCGCATCGCGCGGCGGCTCATCGAACAGATGATGACCGACGGGCCGGACCGGTCCGGGGCGCGGCCGGGAGAGCCGGTTCTGCTGAACATCAATGTGCCCGACCTCACCAGCGGAGAGCCCAAGGGCGTCAAGGTCGTGCCGCAGAGCATGAAAGGGTTCAGCGAACGATGGGAACGCCGGACCGACCCGCGCGGCCGCACCTACTACTGGATCACCGGCGACCACGACCGCGAGGACCAGGGCATCAACTCCGACATCGCCGCGTTTTACGAGGGCTACGTTACCGTCACACCGCTCGCTTTCGACCTCACGGACCACGACCGCGTGGCCGACGTGCGCGGCTGGGACCTGACGCTGTAGTGGCACAATGACGAAGGCCGAAGCCCGAATGACGAGTGAAATCCCAATGACGAATCCCCAATGACGAAACGCCGACGGCCGGCCTTCGTCATTGCCGCTTGGTCATTCCTTCGTCATTCGGGCTTCGGCCTTCGTCATTGCCTCTTGGGTTTCCTCGGCAGATACCGGGCGGCCTGCTCCGGCGTCATGCGGCGGGGGCTGATGGCCGTGGCCGACCGCAAACGCCACTCGCCGTCCGGGTCCGGCGCGAACACGCCTTCCCAGACCACGCGGTGCGCTGCCGGCGGCAGCATCATCTTCGAGCCCGGCGCCGGGTAGAACCGGCACACCTGCGTGACGACGGCATCGCCGCTGCCGAAGGCGATGGTGGGCGTATCGGCATCGGCCCGGACGTGCGTGAGGCCGCGGCGAACGACGTCGGCCAGGGCTGCCTTGCCGAGAGTGCCGCTCTGATATAGTGGCGAGATGCGTTCGATGAACATCTCGGCGTGGCTGGCCGCCATCGCGTCGCTCATCGTCTTGAGCGTGCGCTGCAACTTCTCGCGGTCGGTCTCAACGGCCCACGCGAGGATGCCGACGAGCACGCCAGCCGCCACGCACGCGACGGCGGCCGCGCGGCAGCCAGGCGAGCCCGTCCGTCGCCAGATCGTCCCACACGCCACGGCCGCGATGACGAGCAGCACCCACAGCGTTGTCGGATTCTCGAAGATGAGGTAACGAATCAGGCCCATCGAAATCCCCCCAGGAAACCCCACGCATGATACGCTCGGCCCCTCAGGGCGTCACGGAAAAAGCGAAGGCGGTGTTCGGCGGCGCAGTCGGCCTCCGTACGGATGCCGTGCCACCCTGGGTTGCGAGCGATGGCCGCGCCGGGTGGCACGGCAACGCGGCTGTATGCGTGGCCGTGGTGATGGCCGTGCGTGGGTGCTGCTCACGGCCGCCCCGTTGGTGCTGCCGTGCCACCCGGGCGGCAGTTGAGTTGGCGGCGCACACGGCCTCCGTACGGATGCCGTGCCACCCGGGGTTGCGAGCGATGGCCGCGCCGGGTGG